>CAYMXW010000008.1:0-27574 GCA_964394555.1 uncultured Candidatus Saccharibacteria bacterium
GGCCATTCCCAAACCGCCCGAAAGCTTTAATCCGAAGATCATATGCGGTATTAGCCACTCTTTCGAGTAGTTATCCCTCAGTTTGGGGTACGTTCCCACGCGTTACTCAGCCGTCCGCCGCTCGTCAGCAGGTAGCAAGCTACCTCTGTTACCGCTCGACTTGCATGTATTAGGCACGCCGCCAGCATTCATCCTGAGCCAGGATCAAACTCTCCATTAAAGTTGAATCTTTTTAGACTCACAAAATGAACTGACGAATAAATTGCACAACTAAACTGTTAAAGTTTTTCTAGTCTGCTAAAAAATCAACTCGCAGTTTCTAGACTATCTCCATTATACCGCACTTGCCTCTAAAAGTCAAGAGGTTTTTCAGAGATTTTTTTATTTTCTAGAATATCCACCACATCCCTAGGGCAATCAACACCCCCAATACCAATCCTAGAATAATCTGTGGTAGCGTGTGCCCCTCAACAATGCGGATTTTTTTCGTTTTGATATGATAATACGACACGATTTTCTCGATTATCTTTCCCTGTTCTCCTACTGCATAGCGCACGTTAAATGCATCGTACATCACAATCATCGCCATACATGCCGACAAAGCAAAAATCGGTGTGTCAAACCCCTGTGTCAACCCCAAATACATCGTCACCCCCACAAAACTCGCTGTATGGCCCGACACCGTTCCCCCTGAACGCGCCACAAAAGCCAGTTTACCCCTAATACCCTTCTGTTTTTTGAATTCCGGCAGTGCCAATACCATTTTTATTGCCTGTGCCAACACAAATCCTAACGCAAATACAATGATAATTTTTATGGCTTCCATTACCCTATTATATCACATTTACTACTCGTCTTCTTCTTTGCGACGCTTAATTAGCAAGAACAGCCACCAACCCACCACTAGCGCGCCTACTACACCTAATATACTGACCAACACTCCCCAGATATTTCCGCTATCATCTTTATCTTCAGTTACATCGCCCAAAGATTCTAGTGATTGCCCTAGTACCTCTGTCGTATCTATAGTTTCCTTCTTTTCAACTGGGGTTGCTACCACCATTTCTTCTCCTATTGCCACAGTCGTCGTCACCACTCCAGCACTTTTTCTCACCTCAGACGCCACTACTACCTGTTCGGCCGAGCTCGCCGACGCTGGCAACGCCGATACTTCTTCCTTCCTCATCTGTTGCGTCTCAGAAGTACTTATTGTTTCGCCACCATACCCCTCCTCATTGCTACCCAACTCACCGCTAACCTCACCACCACCCTCTTCGTCACTACCACTGTCATCAACTGGTCCTGGCTCCACCACCTCATAATCCTCCGGTACCTCCACCCTCTCCCCCGTCGCTATCACATAGGGTTGGTATTGTATTCCACTCCCATCCGCTTTTACCTCCACCTTACAAGTCATTTCTTCCCTGTTAAACACTCGCGACCCCGCACAACGCTCATAACTCACCTTCCCTGTATAATAACTCTCCGGCGCCGTCGAACTTTCACCAATATAAAGCGAATAATATAGCTTCATATTTGGTGCGCTAAACAACGAGTTCATCATCTCACTTCCGTCAATTGTCGCTTCCACTTGATCGGCAAATTTCGTACCAAACACATAATGCGACTTATTGTATATCGAGTACGCATATTGTGGCATCGAGTTACGAAGTGATGGTAAGGCCCAGTCTACATGATCCTCATTACCGTTCGCCCCCTCTGGGTTCCAAGTAATAATATTCACATTTCGAAGCCTCGACTCTCCTTCCATCCCCCCATTATAGATTACTTTAAGGTAATTATCGCCTGGATTCACCTCCGTAATTACAAACGGTGAACTTAAATCTCCCCCATTTTCTGGCATATTACCACGATATTCATTGTGTTCCGCGTAACTATCGTTCGCGCTTATACCCACCATCATTGTTGCGAGCAACATACCCGCCAAAACTTGCTTTTTCATAGTTTTTCCTTACATTATTTGATAATAACGCCGGCAATATAACAAAATAAACTAGCAAAAGTCAAGCTTAACCTCAATAAAAAGTGCCAAAAATCGCACTTTTTTTACGATTTTTAGCACTTTTTACGGCTAGATACCTATTTTTCGGCTTTTTCGTCGTCTTCTGGCAATACTATGCCAATTGACGCCACTGAGTCGCCTTCGGCCATTTTCATAATTCTTACCCCCTGCGTAGCGCGCCCCAAGGTCGGAATTTCCTTAGTTGCCACCCTAATCGCTTGACCCTTAGTCGACATCATAATCACTTCTTTGGCATTCAAATCCATCGTATGAACTGCTACTATCGGCCCCGTCTTTGCCGTCACTGCCGCCACCTTAATACCAACACCACCGCGTCGATGTGCCGGGAAGTTCTTCGCCAAAGTCGCCTTACCGTAACCGTTCGCCGAAACCACTAATAGCTTCTGCTCATCATCGACAATAATGTCCATACCAACGATTTCATCTTTCGGGCGCAAGCGAATACCTCTTACTCCTCTCGCTGCTCGCCCCATACCGCGCACATCTTTCTCATTAAATCTCACTGCTTGCCCCGCCGAAGTCGAAATCACGACATCATTGCTACCAGTTGTACTCTGTACCCACTTCAACTCATCACCTTCATCCAATTTGATCGTAATCAAGCCAGTTGAACGGATATTGTCATAATTATCCATCGGTGTCTTCTTGATGGTACCCTTCTTAGTCGCCATAAACAAGAAACCGTCTTTACTAACATCGTCTCCCTGTTTAATAATCGCCGTAATCTTCTCTTCGGGGTGCATATTTAGTACATTTACCGCCGCTGTACCTTTTGCCGCCAGGGTTGCTTGTGGCACTTCATAGGCCTTCAATCTAAACACTCTACCCTGATTCGTAAAGAATAGTAAGAAATCGTGCGAATTTGCCGTTACTATCTGAGCAATCACATCCTCTTCTTTGGTAGTCATACCCCGCTTACCATTACCACCTCGGTGCTGACGACGAAAACCGTTTTGCGGCACCCGCTTAATATAATTCTCGGTAGTCAGCAAGATTACGCTTTCTTCCTCTGGTATCAATTCTTCCTCTGAGAACTTACCCACCTCGTGATTGAACATCTTTGAACGGCGCGGGTCATCATACTTCTCCTTCACCGCGATCAATTCTTCCTTCACCACTCTTAGTACCTCTTTTTCGTCTGCCAAAATCGCCTCTAATTTCGCAATCAACTCGTGTAGTTGTTTCAATTCATCTTCAATCTTATCGCGTTCTAGTCCCTGTAAACGCCTTAATTGCATCTGCAAAATCGCCTGCGCTTGAATCTCACTCAGGCCAAATCTCGACATCAACTGCTTATCAGCATCATCATAGCTCGCGCGAATTACCTTAATTACCTCATCAATATTATCGAGCGCAATCTTCAAACCTTCCAAAATATGCGCGCGCTCTTTGGCTTTTTTGAGGTCAAATTCAGTTCTACGACGCACCACTTTCTGGCGATGTTTAATAAATTCCGCCAAAATCTCTTTTAGCCCCAAGATTCTCGGCTGAATTCCGTCCACCAACGCCAACATATTATAATGAAATGTCGTCTGTAACCCCGTCATCTTATATAACTGATTCAAAATCTTCTTTGGGAAAGCGTCTTTTTTCAGTTCTACTACCACTCTCACCTTACCGCGCGCCGATTCGTCCCTGGCATCTGCAATATGATCAAGTTTTTTACTCAGTACCAACTCGCGCACTTTTTCGATAAATCCTTCTTTACTCATACCATATGGCACTTCGGTAATCACAATATTATAGCGTCCGTTTTTACGCTCCTCGATATTCGCTACCGCGCGAATCGTCACCGACCCCTTACCAGTCGCATAAGCTTGGCGCATCGGTTCCCCACCATATACTTCGGCACCAGTCGGGAAGTCTGGCCCCTTCACATGCTTCATCAAATCCGCCAGCGAAATCTCGGGGTCATCAATCTGTGCTACCGTCGCATCTACTAACTCGCCAAGGTTATGAGGTGGAATATTGGTCGCCATCCCCACCGCAATACCCATCTGGCCGTTCAAGAGGATATTTGGCACCGCCGACGGCAACACCACCGGCTCTTTCTCTGAACCATCAAAGTTATCCCGAAAATCTACCGTATCTTTCTCAATATCAGCTAGCAGTTCTGCGCCCACCTTATCAAGTCTAGCCTCAGTATAACGCGAAGCCGCCGCCTCATCACCATCCATCGAACCAAAGTTACCTTGACCCTCTACTAAGGTGTAACGCATCTTCCAGTTCTGCGCCAAATTCACCATCGCGTCATAAATCGAGGTGTCACCATGCGGGTGGTATTTACCCATCACTTCACCCACGATACGCGCTGATTTCACCGTTGCGTGTGGCGCCTTCCAGCCGTTCTTATTCATAGCGTATAATATACGACGGTTCACCGGCTTCAAACCATCACGCACATCAGGGAGCGCCCGGTCTACAATTACCGACATCGAATACCTCAGGAAGTAATCTTCCATCATATTTTCAACGGTACGAAATTCTATTCCTTTTTCTTCCATATTTCCTCCTTAAAAATCCAAATCATCCATATTAACTGTCGCCGCTCGCGCCTGAATAAAGTTCTTACGCAGTTCCGCTTGGTCGCCCATCAACTTCGTAAATATCGCATCTGCCTTCTCAGCATCCTCAATATTCACTCTGACAAGAATGCGATTCTCGGGGCTCATCGTGGTTTCCCAGAGTTGCGCTGCATCCATCTCGCCTAGACCCTTAAATCGCTGCTGCGCGGTATAACCTGCCTGTTTGAATCGTTCGGCTTCCTCATCTACCTTCGTGCCAGCCTTTTTACGCTCTTCAATTTTAGCGGTCAAAGTCTTTTCTAGCTCATCTTCATCATAAATATAGTCAATTTTGCGCCCGTTACCAGTTCCTTTAATCAAACCAAACAAGGGTGGCTTGGCCAAATACACATGCCCTTCCTTGATAATGTCCGGCATATAACGGAAGAAGAAGGTTAAAAGTAGCGTCGAAATATGCGAACCATCTACATCGGCATCGGTCATAAACACAATTTTATGATACCGAAGCCCCGAAATATCAAATTGTTCACCAATTCCTACACCTAGCCCCTTAATTAGCGACACTAACTCTTGGTTCGCCAACATTTTATCCAGTCTCGCTCTTTCAGTGTTCAATACTTTACCGCGCAACGGCAAAATCGCTTGAATCTTCGAATCGCGGCCTTCTTTCGCTGAACCGGCCGCCGAGTTCCCCTCTACGATAAACAGCTCGCAGTCTTCGGCACTCTTCGATGAACAATCCGCCAACTTCGAAGGCAGGTTCAACCCTTCAAACGCTCCTTTACGAATTACGTTATCACGTGCTGCCCGCGCTGCCTTGCGAGCCCTCGCCGCCAAAGTCGCCTTATTGACGATTTTCTTCGCTACTTGCGGATTTTCCTCGAGGTAATACGAGAAATATTCGTTCATTACTTTATCGACATAACCCCTCACCTCTGGATTACCTAACTTATTCTTGGTCTGGCCTTCAAATTGCGGATCTGGTAATTTCACCAAAATCACCGCTGTTAACCCCTCTTTAATATCATCACCAGTTAGGTTATCGTCTTTCTCCTTCAAAAGCCCGTTCTTGCGTGCATAATCGTTAATCGTACGGTTCAAAGCTGTTCTGAAACCTACCACATGCATCCCACCATCTGGGGTCAGCACATTATTTGCGAACGGTTTCAAAGTTTCCGCAAAACTATCATTATATTGTACAGCAATTTCTACCTCTGATTTCTCAATTTTTTTCTCTACATAGAAAATATCGTTTGACAGTACTTCTTTGCCGTTGTTTAGTCGTTTTACATAACTCTTGATGCCGCCTTCAAAATAAAACGATTCTCCCGCCCCTGTGCGCTCATCTTTCACCGATATCAAAATCCCCTTCGTCAGATACGCCTGATGCCGAGCATAATTCACTATCCAGTTAAAATCAAACTCTACCGTCTCAGTAAAAATCGTTGGATCCGGATAAAAGGTGATTGAGGTACCACTTTCTCTTGGTGACCCCTGTGTAACTTTCAGCTCTCCAGTCGGCTTGCCCATATCAAAATCTATATGGTGAGTCTTACCACCTCTATAAACTTCGGCACTCATCTTCGTTGATAATGCATTCACTACCGAAGAACCTACCCCGTGTAACCCTGATGATACCTTATAGCCACCGTCACCAAACTTACCACCAGCGTGTAGCACTGTCAGCACCGTCTCGAGAGTTGATTTGCCCGTCTTGGGGTGAATATCTACCGGAATCCCCCGTCCGTTATCATCTACTCTCACTCCCCCATCTGCCAACACGGTAATCTCTACCTTATTCGCATAACCAGCGATTGCCTCGTCAATCGAGTTATCGGCAATCTCTTTTATCAGATGATGTAAGCCGTCATAACCAGTCGAACCAATATACATACCGGGGCGCAACCGCACCGGTTCCAAACCTTCCAGCACCCTAATTTCGGACGAGTCGTAATTTCCCGCCCCTGCTTTTTGTTTTTCAGACATAATTACCTCTTATTTTTAACAACTACCTCTATTATACACCAACTTCCGCTATTTTTCAAGGGTTTCTGGGGTCGGTTTCTCGCTTCCTTCGGTGTTATCCTCAACTTCTAATTCTGGTTTTTTCTCCGGTTGCTCCACCTTCCAGCGCTCTTGAATCTCTCGCTCTACCTCTTCCCTAGTCCTACCATACTTCATCGACGCATACTCTTTCAAACTATCGCCTAACTCCTTATTTGGTTTTGCTAACGGTGGCAACAAACGCATTGTAAACGGCGCCGATGGCATATCAAACATCATCACCGTTGAAATCACATGATAATTCGCTTGTTTATGTAAATCTTCCGCATTGAAGGTCGGCGCAAACGCCTTTTCCATCAGTTCCGCATCTGTCACCCCTAGACGCCCCGACATTAGCGTCCCCACATTTCCTAGCACCCCTTCCCTAATCTTATCTGTCAGCTGTGTCATGAACTGATTCACAATAAACAGATTCAAACGGAATTTCCTCGCTTCTGACAATATCGATTCAAAACTCTCAGTTGAAAAGTTCTGGAACTCATCTACAAATAAACAAAAGTCCTTTCTCTCGCTCTCTGGTATGTCAGCCCGGCTCATCGCCGCTGTTTGAAACTTCATCACCAGTATCATACCTAGAAGTTGCGAGTTGATATCCCCGAGTTGCCCTTTGGATAGATTCACTAGGAATATCTTCTTATTATCCATAATTTCACGCAAATTAAACCCTGATTTCGTCTGTCCTAAGATATTACGCATCGTCGTATTTGCCAAGAACGGCCCCCACTTCGAAGTAAACCAAGTAATCACCTCGCCTGCGTCATTTGATCGTCGTGACTCTGGAAACTCCTTCGTCCAGTAGTCATATACCGCCTTGTCAGTCACATATTTCAATTTCGACTTTACAAACTCCGGATCCGTAAAACATTGTGGTATATCTATAAACGTCGCCCCTCTAGGGTCAGACATTAGAAGGAGCGCCGCATTACGGAACATATGTTGCCCTCTCGGACCAAAAAACCCTTGATTAGACGGGTCAAACAGGCTTTGTAGCATATTTATTCCCTCTTGGACAATGAAGTCCTTCTGGTCTGGCGTGGTAAATTCAAACATGTTCATCCCCACCGGTCGCTCCATATCCGCCGGGTTAAAGTAAATTACGTCATCTATGCGCTCTCTTGGCACCATCCCCATCAAATCTTCCACCGCATCTCCATGCGGATCTAGAAACGCAAATCCCCGCCCGTCACACATATCTTGATAAGCAATATTTTTCATCAATACCGACTTACCTGAACCCGTAGAACCAATCATATACACATGGCGCCTTCGGTCGTTATCTAGTAGCCTTATCTCCTTCTGCTCCCCCCTAAACTCGTTCACTCCTAGTATTACCCCTTCAGTCGGCACCTTTGACGGTCCATCTACTTGCTTAGTTAACTGTCTCTCCACCTGACTATTTGGTATCACATTTTGCTCTGGCAAGTGAAACAGCGACGCCAGTTCTACACTATTTAATATCACACTCTTATTCTTCTGGTCAAAAAACCGAAAAATATAATCTGTCGCCAATTTCTCGGTATCGCGCGCCGGCACAAATCGAAACCCATTATAACTCGCTGAGTCAAAGTGCGAAAAACTCGCCACCAAAGCCCCCAGCATCGCTTCTGAGCGCTGTTTCACCTTCGAGCTAGCTACTACCCTTATCATCACCTCAAAACCGGGGTGTTTAGTCTTTTCTTCTATCGCATTAATCTCTTGTTCTTGTAAATTCGTCAAAGGCTTTTCTTCTTTTTTCTCTTCCTGCTCGTGCTCCTGCGGGGTCTCAAACGGCGCTCTTAGCACATCCATCGTCAAGTCTAACATCTTGTTCGAAAAACCTCCCGACGATGATTTTTTCTTATCTCTTATTTGTTCAACTTTCGCTTTTGATTTGTTCGTCCATTTGTCGTCTGCCGGTCTAATTATCAACTGCAAAGCCATCCCCTCTCCCTGTTTCGTTCCCGACATTGCTGTTAATATCGCCGCCATCGCGTCGCGTTTCGAATCCTCATAAGTGTTAATCGGATACACATACTCTTTCTTTAACGTCATTTCACCCCCCACTACTCCGCCAATCTTACCTTCCTCCGAAAAGATGTTCTCCGGTTCCACCTCTTCAATCTTCGCCGACGCATAGGTAGATAAAATCGCCTGCTTCACCGTCTCAGTTAACACCGTTGGCACTACTGTATAAAATTTTATTACACCTTCATTTGCCACAATTTCAAACGACAAATGCCTCTGCCCAAACACCTTTGCTTTTACCCCCTTGGTCACCGTCGAGGAAATTATCGAATACATCACATTAGCTTGCGAAATCACCTCACTCGCTAAATCGCGTTCATCTCTACCTTCCCCGCTCTTGGCAAGCCTATCATCAGTCGAGGGTGGCAAATGAATCATCATCGGTATCATCTTCAACCCCCGTTCGTAATTTTTGAATTCTCGCTGTTTAGCTAGATAAACCATCCAGCATACCACCCCAATAAAAGCTACTATGCCTATCCCGACTAGACCAGGAACCCACCCCTCCATAACTAATTCCTATCCCCAATCGCTCGGTTAAAGCGCTTCTTCAGATAATCAGCCTTCAGCTCACCTACCTGTATCTCTTCTTCTCTGGGGTCATCCTTAGTTTCATTTACTACCTTTTTCGTGCGCTCTACCCACTCTTTTTCTAGTTTATGACCATCGCTCGCAATCTCTGGGTTTTGCTCCTCTACCGGTTTATCACGCTCTGATACCATCAGTTCGTTTTCTTCTATCATCGGCATTCCACATTTCCCACAAAATTCCATCCCTTCTTGTACTTCAGCACCACAATGCGGACATTTTTTCATCGGTTCTGGTTCTGGCTCTACCTCGTGCGGACGATTTATGCGGTTTCGCGCCTCATATTTCTCTGGACCATTCTCGCCCATATTTCTCAAACTCTCAAAGTTTGGCGCCCCCATATGCTCGCCTGTTTTTTCCCGATTACCTATCTTATCATAATCCATATGCTTATTTTACCACATTATATCCGTTTATACACCAAAAAACAGCCCAAAAATTCAAACGCTATTGTCAAAACCAGCGTAAACCATGTCAAAGATCCTAGCGACTGCGCCAAAAGCAGCATTATCGGCGCAAACGCCAACACCGCTGTATAAAGATAACTCTTACGACTAAACCCTTTTCTTCCTAGCGCCTTACGAAACATCTTCAAAACCAGCATCGCCACCCCATACATCACCACATAAAACAGCACAAAAAACAGTAAAATCCCCAGCGGACCAATACCTGCTGGAGTAGTAAAATTCAACATAATCAAAATAATCGCAGTTGCCATCAAACTTGCTACTAACACGGCTCTATTAGACATAAGCTTAATTATAGCATATTCTGCGATTTTTTGATACTGGTAATCCCCCAAGATTTTTCTCGTTTTATAGAGCCAGAGAGACACCGAGTTATCCGGCGCTTTATAAAATTACTTTAAACCGCAACTCTGGTGTGCTCTCACGGCTTTGACCGCTCCGCGTATAGCGAAGCATAGTCCTTACTAGTCGTCATCTACTTTCAAATTATTGATTAAGGTACTTAAAGTAGATTAACCCTAGTGCGCTCATAGCAGTCAGACGGGAAAGTCCGCCGTTCCGCGAGCTTTAGGTAATTCCTAGAAGGTGTAATTTATGGCTAGAAACTACCTTTTAGCTCGCCGAACCTGCTATGGTTTTGCTCTTGTTTTGTTCATGTACTGTCCTTTATTTTGTGTGTTTGTATTTGTAAAGGCTACTTTGATTCTAGCACAAACCTATTAAAAAAGCAATACCATTTTAGGCTCAAAATCCAGTATTTTTTACAACAATTCCCTGTTAATCTCTACCACCAAACTGTTGTATTTCTAACAACAAACATTACAGAAAAACCAAATTAGCCTCCTGCTCGGATGACTTGAAACAAAAAAATAAGAAAACAAAACTTTTATAAGTATTTTGATTTGAATTTTAAAAATGTATATTCTTACCGACACCGACAGGTTCGTCCCGTAGGGACGGTTCTGTCGGCTGTCCAATGTATGACATTTTTTAAATTCAAGTCACGCACAAAAGTTTTCGTTTTTTATTTTTTATTCTCGCAGCGTATGACGTTTTTTTGTTTCAAGTCAGGAACAAAAGCACTTGTTTTTTAGTTTTTAAACCCGCATTTCGGCATAGAAAAAGACCGGCAACTGCGAGGAAAGCCGGTCTTTCGTAGAGTGTGGAGTTATTTTGGCTATAATGTTTATTTTTGGCTTTTGTATAATTTTTTTATTCAAAAGCTACCTCTATAATATCGCGAAAAATTGCTTATGTCAATACTTTTTTGCATAATTTTTTTACTTTTTTTGTTAAGTTTTCCACAATAAAAAATGGTGGAGCTGCCGGATACTGCCTCCGGGTCCGAACCATCACGGGGATATCATTCTACGTGCGTAGTCTTCTGTTTCATCTTGGCAAGTTCTAAGCAGCTGCAAAAGACCAAACTGCCTAGCGCCATGACTAAATTTTCGTGTCACAAATCGTCACGCTCGCGACCTTAGCCTCGTAAGTTATGATAATTCTACGGCTCACGAAGCCTCACCGCAGAATCAGCCTAATAAATTATAATTTAGGCATATGCCGGCATGTAAGCAACATGCTGGACTTTAGTGTTTTTAGCACTTATTCAATACTTACGGTATCATTCGACACGCTTGATATCTGTTAATGGTCCGTCTAAGCTTTGTCAGCCCCAACTATTAACATTTTACCACACCCCTGATATTTTGTAAAGTATCGGGGTTAAGCTTGATTTTTCGCTTTCAATTTGCTACCCTCCCGGCTATGATAGCAAAAGTATATTCCGCCATACCCGATGGCTACGAAGGCTCAATCGTAGAAGTCGAGGGAGATATGAACAGGGGTCTCCCCGCTTTCAACATCGTCGGCATGGCCAACAAAACCATCAACGAAGCCAAAGATCGCGTGCGCTCTGCTCTCGTCAACTCTGACTTCTCCTTCCCTGATAAAAAAGTCACTATTAACCTCGCCCCCGCCGAGCTAATGAAAAACGGCACCGGCCTCGATTTACCCATCGCATTGGCTATTTTAGTACTCTCTCGGCAACTTTTACCTAGCGACATAGCTGATAGCCTATTTGCCGGCGAACTCTCGTTAAACGGCAAAATTCGCCCTATTCGTGGCATTATCAATATCACCGAATGTGCCAAAAAGGCCCATTTTAAACGTATTTTCGTGCCAATTGCCAACGCCGGGCAAGCAAAACTAGTAAATGGCATTGAAATTATCGGCATTTCTAGCCTTCAAGAACTATTTATGTATTTAAAACAACAAATCGACTTACCCCCTCTGTCCACCTCTAATCTTGTAAAAAATACTACAACAGATAGCACAAGCGTTTTGCTCGATCACATCCGCGGTCAAGACTTCGCTAAGCGCGCTATTACTATCGCCATCGCCGGCCATCATAATATCCTCATCTCTGGTCCACCGGGAGCGGGCAAAACCCTCCTCGCTAAGGCCGCTACTAACCTCCTACCCCAAATCACCCCCGAAGAACAAATCGCCATCACCAAAATTCACTCTCTCACCCACCTCACCGACGACATCGTCACTTCTCGCCCTTTTAGAGCACCTCATCACACCGCTAGCGCCACCTCTATCATTGGCGGCGGCGTCAATGCTTCACCGGGAGAAATCTCACTCGCTCACTATGGCGTTCTCTTTCTCGACGAACTCCCAGAATTTCCTCGCAACATTCTTGAAGCCCTCCGTCAACCCCTAGAAGATAAGCACATTACCATCTCGCGCGCCAACCAAAAAGCCACCTACCCCGCCGATTTCATGCTGATTGCCACTATGAATCCCTGTCCCTGCGGTTACGCCGGCGATCCCACCCATGAATGTACCTGCTCTTCTCTGGAAATTCAAAAATACCACAAAAAACTCTCCGGCCCCCTGTTTGACCGCATCGACCTCTGTGTTAATGTCGCCAAAGTCGACAATTCCGAGCTTCTCAAACCCCTCTCTCCCACCAACCACCAAAATAATGCTGTAAAAAATACAATAAACCGCGCCGCTAAGAGACAATATTCCCGTTATGGTAAGAATAATTTTTACAACAGCGCCCTTTCATCCTACCAAGTTACTAAGCTCCTACCCCTGAAACCGGACTCTGAACAATTTTTGTTTGAAGCGTCTAAAAAACTTAACCTTTCTGCACGCGGTTACTTCAAAGTTATCAAAGTTGCCCGCACTATCGCCGACCTCGAAGGTTCTAAGGATATTAATAAACAGCACCTCGCTGAAGCCCTCACCTTCCGCACCCCTATCAAAACCTAACCAAATATCTGTTATAATAAGGTTATGACTAAACATTCAAACAAACACAAACAACCCAACAAACTCGACGCTCGTTACCAAAAAAGCGAACGCAAAATCAAAACCGCCTTTAATTCCCTCCTTAGGAGTCGCATTATCACCCTTAAAGTCAAAGATATTTGTCACTCTGCCCACCTCAAACCCTCCACTTTTTACAGTCACTACAAAAGCCCCAACCAAGCTTTCACCTCTATCGAAGACAGCCTCGTCCACGAATTCCAAAATCTCATCACTGATATTCCTAAGGACAACCCCCGCAAAACCCTTAATCTCATCTTTATTTTCATCTACCAAAATCGCGCCTATTTCAAAACTACCAATCAGCGCAATAACTACTATGTTCTCAATCAAATCATCACTCACGCCCATCAAACTACCGCCCGTCCTCGTCGCACCTCCCAGCTATCCCTTAACGCTTTCTATGGCGCCACTGTTTATCTAATCGTCTGTTGGTGCCAAACCACCAATTTTAATCTCGACAAGTCCCCCAGTTTCATCAACCACATCCTCGCCCTCCCCCAAACTTTCAATTTTTAACCCCATTTTAGCCCAAAACCCTTGCGCTTTATTACAACTATATGCTACAATAAAAGCGCAATAACTTGACAGTTAATTTTTATATTAAAGTTCTTTCGCAACATCAATAACTAGACAAGATGCAAAAATGGCACCGTAAGGTGACCGATGTGTCTTGTCTTTCGCGAAGGAAGATAAACTGTCAGGTTATTGCACCCCTTGCGGTGCCATTTTTGTCAATCTTAGCACCGCCCCAATAAAAATCAACGGAGGCAATTATGCTAAAATTTGCTAATCATAAGATTCAATCCATAATCTCTGTTTTTTCCCTATCTTGCTTATCAATACTAATGTTAGATTTTATTCTCTCTAGTTCTTTTATTCTGGATAATAGCGCTTCCGCCACTTCCTCAGACACTATTGTCCAATTATCCGTAGATCCAGTTATTAATATCTCTACTCCTAATACTGCTACTCTTGCTTGTAGTAGTGATACGAGTGGTACTAATGATGGTGGGTATGTTTGCGACACTACTACTAATATTGTAGTTAGTACTAATAATGCTACGGGCTATACTCTCTACATGAATGCTACTAGTGGTTATTCTAATAGTCTTATTCATGCTACTGTTGGTAGTGCTACTCCTACTATTCCTACCTTGTCTCAGGCTTATACTTCTGCTAACTTTCCTATAAACTATTGGGGCTATACCGGAGGAAGCGACCAGTCTAGTATTAGTGGTGGATATAATTGTACCTAGTAGTAGTGATCATTACTGCCCTATATTAGGCTATAATAGTGATTCTACTGCTTATGCCCCTAATCATGTTATTAAGGCCACTTCTGCTCCTGCTATCTCTACTATACCAATTACTTATCTAGCTAAAGCCGACAATGTGAAAGAGTCTGGCGAGTATTCTACTTCACTGACTTATACCGCAATTACTAACTATGTTACCACCCCTATTGCTAATGGTATGTTTATGCAAGATATTGACACTAAGGTTTGTAATGATACTCCTCTCTACTCTGAATCAAACACTATTTATACCGTTAAAGATATTAGAGACCGTACCGAATATACTGTTGCTAAACTCGCTGATGGTAATTGTTGGATGACGCAGAACTTAGAACTAGGAGAATATGGTAAGCCTATCACCCTTACTAGTATGGATAGTAATGTATCGTCTGATGGTTATACTCTAGAGTTCCAATTCCCCAATAATTCAGTTTATAAAGGCAACAACAACCACTATGGCAATTACTATACTTGGGATCAGGCTACAGCGGGGAGTGGAAACAATATCCCCAATTATACTAATGCACCTTATAGTATTTGCCCTAAGAACTGGCGACTCCATCGCGATAATAGCGATGTTACCAAAACTGAACCTTATAAAATGCTCAAAGATTACATCACCACTGGCTCTTGGGTAGAAAATACTACCATTGCAGGCAGTGGTCCGGGCTGGGAAAATGTCAATATGTCACAAATTACCGGCAACCCAGTGTCTCTCGTACTTTCAGGTGATATAACCAACACCGGAGCCATACACCTTCAAGAACAGCGCGGATTTTGGTGGTCTGCAACAAACGGAGGAGGATCCTATGCTAGATATTTTCGCATATATTACACTGGGGTCGTGAACCCTCAAGCCGCCAATGCTCAAACATACGGTTTTAGTATTCGTTGCCTCACCCCCAGCTCCTAAAAGTAAAGTTATTCGCTAGTTAAATTAACTGTTTTCTCGGGCATCTTGCGCTTACGAGCGCAACATGAGCGCAGCGCCCCCGCGACGGCGGGCGGCGCAAGCGTCCCGAGAAAATACGTTAATTTAACGTAGTGTAGTACCGGCTGGACGCAAAACAATAAAATTCGTAATTTTCTTATAGCCCAAATACGTTCAAGAAAACAAATCAAAAAGCTTCTACTTATCACAAAACAAGGTAAAATATTTGACATCTCTGATATGATTTGATATAATCACAAGTAATGAAGTTCTGTACGGTGCCGAAGGTACCTACCGCAGAGCTTCTTTTTTCTTCTTTCCCCTCTTGCCAACTCCTAAAATCTTTGCTATAATACCACCAAGGTTAACTCAAGAGAAAGGAATACACCCATTAGTAAAAATTCACGCACTAAACTCAACGAAGAAATTCGTTATCCCGAAGTTCGCGTAATCGGCGCTAATGGAGAGCAGCTCGGCATTATGCCCAGCAAAGACGCTCTGAAACTTGCTCGTGAGCAAGGTGTTGATTTGGTAGAAATCGCTGCCAATGCTAACCCACCTGTTGTCAAAGTCATCGACTGGGGTAAGTTCCAGTATCAAAAGATGAAGGAAGAGGCCAAAAACCGCAAAAAAGCCCGCGAAAAACAATCCGAGCTCAAGCAAATGAAATTCGGCCTCAAAATTAGCGACAACGACCTTAACATCAAAGTCCGCAAAATTAACGGTTTTCTCGCCGATGGCGATAGGGTTAAGATTATGGTCATCTTTCGCGGTCGCGAAATGGCCCACAAAGAGGTTGGCCAAGCCATCCTCACTAAAATTCTTAACACTATCGAGGCTACTCAGCCTATCATCGTCGAGGGTAAGCCCAATTTTAGCGGTCGCAACCTATCAGTCGGAATACGGAAGAAGTAATTTCCTACTTCCACGGTTCCCTGTTCGCACCTTCAATATCAACTAAACGAAAGGAAAGTTATGCCTAAACTCAAAACTCACAAAGGCACCGCCAAGCGCATCAAAGTCACCGGCTCTGGTAAACTTATGCGCGAACGCGCTTTTGGCAACCACATTTTGGCCAAAAAGTCTAAAGCCAGAAAGCGCAATATCAAAACTACCGCCTCTATCAGCGGTAAAAATGCTAAAAATATTAAGAACGCATTAGGAGCCTAACATGAGAGTTAAACGCAGCGTCCCCGCACGCAAGAAACACAAGAAGATTTTGAAACAAGCCAAGGGTATGCAACATTATCGCACCCGCAGTTATCGCCTCGCCAAGCAAGGTGTCATTAAGTCACTTCGTTACAGCTATCGCGATCGCCGTAACCGCAAGCGCGACCTTCGCGCCCTTTGGATTACTCGTATCAATAACGCCTCGCGCGAACTCGGCCTGTCCTATTCCCAGTTAATTGCCGGCCTCAAAGCCAAAGATATCCAAATCGACCGCAAAATCCTCGCCGAACTCGCTGTTAATAATCCTGAGGCTTTCAAAGCAATCGTTAATACTGTTAAGGAGAAATAAAATGGCTATTTGTGAAGTATCCGGCAAGGGCAAGATGTATGGTCACAACGTGTCGTTTTCTCAACACAAGACCCGCAAAGTTTTCAAACCCAACGTCCAAAAGAAAACCCTTATCATCAACGGCAAGAAGGTAAAGATGAACGTCTCCACCTCCGCCCTCCGCACCCTCAAGAAAAAAGGCATCATCAAAAAATGAGCCTTCAATAAGCCGGGTTCTGTAACCTGCAAGCAGGCTTGGCAACCATCTATCTAGGCTATAAATTGCTTTATAGCTCCAGCGGTGAGCGTACATCCTCGGACCAAGGTTTAATAGTACTCCTTGTAGCGAGTAGGGTTTGCCGCCGCTAGATGTCACCATCTAGCGCTGTGAGCTCTTACCTCACTCTTTTCACCTTTGCCTCCTAAGAGGTAGTCTTGTTTCTGTGGTACTTTCCCTACCCTTGCGGGCGGTCGCCGTTAGCGACTACTCTGTCCTGTGCTACCCGGACTTTCCTCTGATTTAAAACCAGCGGTTGCCTTTCAGGCTCGCTCTTATTTTAACACTTTCTCGTCAAAATGTCTATCTACCGCCAGATTTGCCTCTCTGTCAGCATGCTGATTTTGCGAACGCTTTACATGCACAAACGCTATCGCTTCAAAATCTTTTAACATCCCCTGAATATCATTATAAATCGGTACCAAATCGTTATTTTTTAACTCATAAATCCCGTTCAATTGGTTTATTACCATCAAATTATCACCGACAAACCGCACTGTTTTTAATCCTAGTGCCTTTGCGCGCTCAATCCCCAATTTCATCGCCCGATACTCGGCCTCCCTGCTCGAAGCAAAACCAATAAACTCTCCACCATGCTCCATTACTTGCCCCTCTGTACCAATAATATAATAACCTATACCTGCCGGTCCCGGATTACCCCTAGAACTGCCATCCACGTACACCGTCGCTCCATTCGCGGCTGCCGAATGATGAGGTGTACCCTCATAGTTATCGCGCCCCTGTTCTATATCAATTACCGACAAACTCGCCTCATCTACCTTTAACTTTGCTAGTTCATCTAGACTCACATATTTATAAGCCGAATAGCGCTCCATCGGTGCCAAATGTTCATTTTCCCCCAGTTCAATCTCATAAACAATATATAGATTACTCAACTGGCTCGCCCCATCTGGTGCAATAAAAGTTATCGCATCCTTCAAACTCACCTTAGTCGCGTGCACCCCGAGAAAATCAAACAAGGCTCTCAGCATCGCCTCTTCAGGCTGCTCGCCAAACTGTATCTTATTCGTTAAAAGCTCCCAAGTCGGCTCCTCAATCGATCTCCCCTGCGCCCGCTTCAAAAACAAAAAGTCCTCCCCCTGTTTTATAATTCCAACTGTTCTAATTCTTTGCTTCATTCCCACCTCGTAGTCTTAGGTGTACCTCCGATAACTTTTGTTTTCCCCGTAATATCTACAAGGTGGGTAAAATCTTATGCGCGACTTCCACGGAAATCTGCCACGAAATCCCTTTAACATGATTATTCAGGAAAATCATGCCGTTACCAAGAGGTACATCTCTATTATACCACGTCACGCGCCAACAATGAAGTAAAAACCTTGTAATATTCCGTTCATTGCATTTATCATAACCGCCGAAAACACATTACCAAATACCACCACTAAGATTAATACTACGAAAATTCCCCATCTCTCCATCCCCGCCATCAGTGTTCTTACCCCATCCGGCGAAATCGCATATAGTATCCTCGAACCATCTAACGGCGGTATCGGAATCAGGTTAAATATTCCAAACCCCAGATTCACCAACACAAACTCCTGTGCTATCATCCCCATCACCCCATTATCTACCCACCAACCTGCAAAATAACTAATCAAAAACCCAATAAACGCCAGTACAAAATTCATCATCGGCCCCGCCAGTGCCACCAATGCAAATCCCCACTCGTTAAACTTCAAATTACGCGTGTTTATCGGTACCGGCTTCGCGCCACCAAAAATTGGCCCACCAGCGATAAACAGCATCACCGGTAAAAGTATCGACATAAACGGATCTAGATGTTTTAAGGGGTTCAACGTCAACCGGTCATTCTCTTTTGCGGTAGTGTCACCCAGCCAATACGCAGTATAACCGTGCGCCAACTCATGTAGCACCATCGAGAACAAAATCACCGCTAGTAATATCACCAACCCTACTATTGTTTCTGTCATCTTAGTTCAACGCTACCACTTCTAGTGCAGCTGGCAACGCATCCACGTTCTTTACTTTTAATTTCTTCTCAGTTCTCGCAGTCAATTTTAGCTCTGTCACCATACCATCAAGATTACCCATCGCAATCACCAACTTCGGTTCAATTTCACGCACCGCACGAACCGACGAAGTACAGAGGATATCTGCCACCCCCAAGTCGTCCAGTCCCTCTTCACAGCCACCGATAATTCCGATGTGTACACCCCCCACCTCTGCATCATAGATGACTTTACCGCTTTCAACCGCTATCGCTCGAATCGCCACATCACCAATTTCAAACTCCCCCGCTCCCTTAATTTTTCCTACATTTAGTTCTGCGTCAATCGTAAAATCAACCGTATCAAAGGTTATCTTCGCCTGCTTGGTAATAATTGTAATTTCTTCTGGCCTTCTACTCTCAATTTCAAACATCTTTACTCCTTATAATTTTTTCTGGATCAATTAGATCGCTAACTTCCATTTCCAAAATATCTAGCACAAACCTGTCTCTTACGCTCTTGCGGTAAGAAAAATCATCCGCGCTCATAATCACATAATTCAACGGCTTACCTTGCTTTTTCTCTACCACCCCCGCCCAATGCGTCAGTTTCTTCGTCCTATCATCACCAATTATCAGCATGTCTATACCTTCTTGTCCGGGGAAACGGTTAGTAATTAGAAGTGCTCTCAAATAATTCTTCACTGGTCGGATGTATTCATCCCAACCACTTTTGAGCACATCTCTTTCCCGCGTTGTATCAACTTTTACTGTAAAGATTTCATTTAGCGCATGGCTATACGGATGCTTACGATTAGCTGAATAATAAACTTTATTATCGTAAGTTTCACTCTTTATCACCCCTATACTTTCTAGATTCAGCAGCTCTCGTCGCACTGAGTTAATCTGCTCGTCAATCACCCTGGTCATTTCACGCACATAGTAAGATTTATTCGGGTTTTCAAAGAATAAATTAAGTAGCTTAGCTCGCGTCTTCGACCCGAAAAGTTTTTCAACTGGTGTGTTATTTTCTTTACTCATTCTGAATATATTTTAGCACATAGGGCTTAACTTTTTCAAGTGCTAGCCACGTGATTTCTGGCGTTCGCTTAAACCAAGTCATTTGTCGCTTCGCCAAATGCCAATCCGCATAAAAACATTTTTCCTTTGCCTCATCTAAGCTCATTTCGCCTTGTAGGTATTTCCACGCATACTGATAAATATTACTTTTCATTGCCTGGCTCCCCCAACCATACTTTTTTACTAGCCGCTCAGTTTCATCATACAATTCTTGAACAAATAATTTATTCACTCGCTCCTTTAGCCGCTTTCTTAGCTCTACCGAAGGAGTTTTGATGCCGATGAGCAAATAATTTGAACAGAGTTTATTCCTATCTTTTAAATTAGCTCCAAACTGATAGTCATATACCAACGCATCAACATACAGACCAGTGCCACCCACTACTATCGCTATCTTCCCCCTCCCCTCAATTTCCCCAATCTTTTCTTCTGTATATTCCTTCCAATCCGCTACCGTAAACCGTTCTCCCGGCTCCACCAAATCTATTCCCCAATGCGGCACCCCACGCCGTTCCACCATATCAGGTTTCGCCGTACCAATATCCATCCCCTTATAAATCGCTCTCGAATCAGCCGAAATAATCTCCCCGCCAATTTCGCGCGCAATTTCTATCGCCACCCCAGTTTTACCCGACCCTGTCGGGCCCAAAATTACGATAACGATTTCAAATACTCCGCTAGTTTATCCAATTTCACTGTTTTCTCACTATCGCGTAATCTCACGCTCACCGTGCCGGCCTCAGCATCTTTTGGTCCTACCACTAGTATCGCCGGGATTTTCATATCTACCGCCTTGCGAATTTTCTTACCCAGGCTCTCATCCGTAGTATCCACCTCGTAGCGCAACTGATTATTTCTCACCGGCTCGTCCAGTACTACTCCGTCTAACACCTTGCGCACTTCACCCACATAATCCGCCACCGAGTCGTTCACTGTCACTATTCTTACCTGTTCCGGTGCACACCATAGCGGAAACCAACCGGCCGTATGCTCAATAAACACACTCATAAATCGCTCAATCGAGCCTACTAGAGCGCAGTGAATCATAATCGGGCGCTTTTTTGAACCGTCTTTATCGGTGTATTCCAACCCAAATCGCTCTGGCAAAGCGTAGTCTAACTGCACCGTTGCCAGTTGCCATTCCCTACCTAGCGCATCGACCGCCATAAAGTCCATTTTTGGCCCATACATCGCCGCCTCGCCTTCGCCGACAAAATAGTCCATCTTAAACTTATCTGCCATCGACTGAATCGCCGTTTCGGCTTTTTGCCACATCTTCTTATCACCGATATAACCATCACCGTCATCTCTAAACGACAGTCTTAACCTCAATTTCATATCAATTCTGGCATACAAATCTTTAGCTGCTTCAATCAGCTCGCCAAACACTTCTGCTACCTGATCGTCAGTACAGAAAATATGCGAATCATCTTGCGTAATTGCTCGCACTCGAGAGAGCCCACCCAATTCCCCCTTACGCTCATCACGATATACCATCGTCGTTTCCAGATATTTCACCGGCAACTCCTTATACGAACGCGGCACGCTCGCAAAAATCTGGCTGTGATGCGGGCAACTCACCGGCTTAATTGCCAACTCGTCACCTGATTCATCACTAATAAACTTAAACATCTCTGGAAATTTTTCATAATGCCCCGACTTTTTATAAAGGTCAATCGTGGCAATATGCGGAATACAAACCTTACGGTACCCGCATCTCAAACGATACCCCTGTGAAAAATCGTTCAACAAATCACGTAAAATCGTCCCGCGAGGAGTAAACAGTGGCAAACCTGACCCCACCAACTCCGAAAAACAGAACAAATCTAGCTCTTTACCCAATTTACGGTGGTCACGCTTCTTGGCCTCCTCTTGACGCGCTAGATATTCTTCTAGTTCCGCCTCTGTGTCAAATGCCACCCCATAAATCCGGGTCAGCATCTCACGCTTTTCGTCACCTTTCCAATAAGCCCCTGCTACCTTAGTCAGCTTAAATGCCCCTATTTCTGACGATTTCGCCACATGTGGCCCCTTACATAAATCACTAAATAGCACGTCTGAGCCCACCACGAGGTCGTAGAACGATATTTTCTCGTCAGCCGGCAATTCCTCAATTAACTCGACTTTGTACGTCTGGTGGCCGTCTGAAGCCCATTTAAGGGCATCTTTACGCGACACTTCTCGACGTTTCATCTCAAACCCTCGCTTGACGATACCGCGCATCTTCTTCTCTATCTTTGGTAAATCCGCCTCTGATAATTTCACCTTACCAAAATCAATATCATAATAAAATCCATCTTCAATCGCCGGCCCGATGCCAAATTTCACCTCTGGATACAACTCTTTAACTGCCGCCGCCAATACATGGCTAAGAGTATGTCTTGCTTTTTCAATTTTTTCCATCTTTTCCCTTTCTTTTATTAAACTGCTGTATAACCGCCATCTACCGGCAATATTACCCCTGTTACATACGAGGCTTCTTTAGAGGCCAAAAACACTAACGCTGCATCTAGTTCTCCCGGTTGACCATACCTCTGTATCGGTACATGGGTCTTAGCAAACTCTTGGAACTGGGGTGTATCTAATACCTCTTTCGTCAGTTCGGTTTCAAAATAACCGGGACAAATCGCATTACAAGTAATCCCATCAAGCGCCAACTCAGCTGCTACTGCTCTGGTGAAATTCACCACCGCTCCCTTCGAAGTGTGGTATGCTACCGTATGAATTTCGGTGTTCCCTACTAAACCATACATTGAAGCAATGTTAATAATTCGACCATATTTATTTTTCTGCATAATCTTCGCAAACGCCCGTGTCATCTTAAACACACTCGTTTCATCGGTCGCGATAGTAAAATCCCACTCTTCATCGGTCATTTCTGTCACACCCTTGTCTTTAGAAGCACCCGCGCAGTTCAATAAAATATCTACTCGGCCAAATTTCGCCTCCACTTCAGCGGCTACGTTGTTAATTTCCTCGGTCGAAGTCACATCGCATTTCAATGCCAACACTTCTGGCGCTCCCGCCGCCAAAAGTTCCGGTTTAAATTCTTCTAGGCGCTCCACTCGACGCGCCAAAATCGCCAACTTCGCCCCCCGTCTCGCTAGCGCCAATGCCATTTGTTTGCCCAAACCACTCGATGCCCCCGTCACCACCGCCACTTGTCCTGCCAAATCAAACATTTGCCTCCTTTTTCTACTTTACTTAAGTTTAGTATACCGCAAAAATCCCCTAAAAACAAGCACCCATCTTGAATATTTTTTACGCTTATGCTATCATAGACATAACAATTTAAGGAGGTAATCATGTGTACAGGCATTCGTTTCAACGACGACAAAGGTAATATGTTCTTCGGTCGTAATCTCGACTGGTCTACCGGCTATGGTCAGAAAATCGTCGTCACCCCTCGAAATTACAACTATCACTCCGCTTTTCTCGGTGATATGAAACCTCAACACGCCCTCATCGGCATGGGCATCGTCGAAGAAAACACCCCGCTTTATTTTGACTGCGCCAACGAAGCCGGCCTCGCTATCGCTGGGCTCAACTTCCCCGGCTATGCTCAGTATGAGCCTAACGCTATCGACGGCAAAACCAATGTCGCCGCTTACGAGTTCCCTCTCTGGGTTGCGATGAACTTCACCTCTGTCGATGAAGTCGAGCAGGCTCTTCAAAACGTCGCTATCATTGCTAAACCTATCAACGACAAATACCCTGTTTCCCTGCTCCACTGGCTCATCGGTGACGCCAAACGCAGCATCGTTGTCGAATATACCGACAAAGGCATGCAAATTTTCAAAAACGATGTCGATGTTCTCACTAATCAACCGGGCTATGCTTGGCATCAAGAAAACCTCCGCAATTACCTAAATCTCACCAGCCCTCAACCCGCCAAAGTCAGCTGGGGTAAGGCCGAGATGACCGCCTTTGGTTCCGGCTCTTTGATGCGCGGCCTTCCCGGTGATTACTATTCTCCTTCTCGCTTCGTTCGCGTCGCTTATCTCAATACTCACTACCCAGTCAAATCCACCGAAGACGAAAACGTTTCTCGCCTCTTCCATACTCTTACCGGTGTCGCCATGATTGATGGCGCTGCCGCTATGAGCAGTGGCGATTTCGAAAAGACCATTTACACCGGTGGCTATTCTGCTGCTACCAAAACTTACTACTGGAACACTTACGAAAACCCCGCCATCCAGCATGCTACTCTCACCGATTATAATCTCGACGGTTCCGAACTATGCTAAACCTCTTCGGCGCCGAAATCAGCATTCATCGCCTTATCAACTCGGCTATTTATGTGCTCTTCGTTTTTGCCATTTACCTAATTTTACGCCGGGTATTAAAAATCATTTTCAAACACGCCGACAGCCGTAAAATCAGTAACGAGCAAAAACAAAAAATCAAAACCGTCTCTGGTATGGCTTCTAGCCTCTTAAAATATGCTATGTTAATCCTCGTACTTCTAGTTATCCTCGCTGATTTTGGCGTTAATGTCACCTCGCTCATCGCCGGACTTGGTATCCTCACCGCCGTACTCGGCCTCGCCTTCCAAGATATGCTCAAAGACATGATTGCTGGTATCTCTATCCTTATCGAAGGCCAATTTGGCATCGGCGATATCGTTGAAATTGATGGTTTCAAGGGCACTGTCATCGACGTCGGCCTCAAGACCACCGAAATCAAAAACAGCCACAACCAAGTCAAAATCATCGCCAACCGCAACATTGATGGCCTCATCAACTTCAGCAAATTTCCCCAATCCCCCAAATCATAAGCAATCATAAAAAAGTGGTGGGGCTCAATTAACCAGGTTTTAACAACATACAGAAAATACGCATAAAAGAGTAATAGGATGTTTAGCTAGGTCTTAAGAATAGATACGCAACTATCAGGCAGAGAGGTTTAATTGACAATTTTCGGTAAATATGCTATAATAGAAGTATGTGTACGGGTCGTACTCGTAGAACATTACAATCGTTTTTGGAACATCATAGTAGATTGCTTGGCAGCATAGGGTGTAGGAATAAAATCATACATCATATGCTGCTAAGCAGCAAATAAATCCCATTGTTGTTGGTTCGATATGAGCCGCACCAAAAAGAAAGGAGATTTGCGCTATGACAAATCAAAAGATCAACCCCCAGAAACTGATACCGGACTATTGGTATGGTATCTACGTCCCGACCGAAGCAGACCTCGTCTTCCTCGGTTCCAAAAACCTCGAATACCTCAAACAGTATTGGAGGAGAGAGGAAAGAGAGATTGTTGGCCACGTTAAGACCGTACAGGCACAGATTGATATGCTGGACGGTAAGACGGTGGACGACATCAAAGCTATGGCCGCCGAGTACGAACATCCGGAATTCCCGAAAATTGGGATTCCCAATACTCCCGGAAACTGGGCGAAAAAACCTGAACCGCTCGATGCGGACTCGATCAATCGCAAACCCGGCACGACCACGTTTAACTTCTGCGGATGGTGCAAGCATTGTGAAGGTGGTATAGGCCATTATGGCTACTACATCACTGCGACCTGTCCCTTAATCCCGGAAGAACTCAACAATGGCAGCCTCAAGACCAAGCTTGCCGGACTCGTCGCGAAAATAATCCCGGAAGAACTCAACAATGGCAGAGAAACCTACGGCCATGATAAATTCCGCTTCAACACGCCTTGCGTAATCGCAAATGGCACACAGGAGTTTCTCGAAACGTGCGTAGAATACCTCAAGACCAAGCTTGCCGGACTCGTCGCGAAAAAAGCTGAAATCAGCGAATATGTCAGGTTCATCGCAAAAGCAATGAAACAGGCCGAAGAAAAGCCCTATCTTGCTGGTCATAGACCCTCAGACTGGTTTGAACTTGGAGATGAAGTAGTTTGCTTCATTCCTAAAGATTTCGAAACCGCCCTTAAAAAAGGCATTTTCGTAACCGGTAAGGTAATCTATGGATATCGACACGGCGATGGATGCGTATCGGTTTGCGCAGACGAGCAGGTACATACCGACGATTACTGCGACGGATGTGGGCTTGGCTACGGATTAAGCAGACCTGAGGTTATGCATAAATGGGAATATGAGTACCTCAAGACTCACCCCGATTATCTCAAGGTTTGGGTTAGAGCAAGCGCCGATCTGACCAAATTCAACTCTAGAGAGATGACCAAGGCATTTGCCAAATTACCCCTTTAGATGGCACCAAAAAACGATTATGCCCCCTACAAGAAATACCGTAGGGGGTATTTTCGTGAGTTTTAATTAAAATAAAAGGGGGTTTAACAGCTGAAATTATAGAGGTAAAACACGATTTTTGGTATGTTTTTGTCGCGAAAAAGACACAAAAATAGCCCTCTATTTTAACAAGGGATTTAACAGACATTTATAGATTGCGGAATAGAAAAGTTATTTTATAAACCGCTTGATGGGGCTCAATTAACCAGGTTTTAACAGCTTATAGAAAATATATCCGAAAAAAGTTGAGCAATGACATCCTTTAATTTCGATAGAGGAGATAAAAAGCGCCCATTACTGGGCGCCACGGCCGAATAGCCGTGCGAAGAAGCCGGGCTTCTTCTGAGGAGTGCTGGTGGCGCTGGAAGCGCCGGAAATGGCAGTCTTACCCTGATACTCGCCCGGAAAGCCGAATTTGATTTCACCCTTGCGAAACCTAATGAGGTCTCCGAGCGAGGCGATTTTATGCCCGAGTTTATCGAACTTATCGCTTTGCTCGTCGAAATGCGTTTCTCTATAAACCTCATCTTTGGCGTTGAATTCATCGATGTCAGCAGAGCGTTCTGCCTTGAGGCGTTTTTGGAGAGCTCTCAATTCGGCGAGTGACATTTCGGCATACTCGTCATAATCGACAATCCAGTCCTGCTCCATGAGCCACTTAACATTCTCATGTTCCTTATAAACACATTCAAACCGGAACCCGTCAGTTGGACCATTCATAAAGAAGAAGGAGTTACCTTCATCGCCACCGAACGTTTCATCAAGAATGCCGCCTGGAAAGCCATTGAGCTCATGTATAATATGGGCGACCTCATACTTCTGCAAATAAACCTTATCACCAATTTTGAGTTTCATACCTAATCCCCTCCTTCAGTATAGTGATAGCCAGCAATAAAAAGAGCGTAGTTCTACCTACTATAGTATAGTAACATACTTTTTTAAAAAAATCAATGTGCGTAAGTCTAGTCGTAACAGCATCATCATTGCGTACATAGGGATTTAACAGACATTTATAGATTAGTAAATAGTTAAATATTATTTTATAAACCGTTTGGTGGAGCTTTATTCGCCAGGTATTAACAGTGTATTATGATAACATAAACGAAAAACTGAAAGATTTATTAGTATAGTTATGAGTTTTACAAAATGAGGTCTGATACTTTTTGATATAAACGGTTTAGGCTCGCCCCAACGATATATATCATACAACTTTCACAACCTATACAACATTTCGGCAGGAGTTCTATAACTTATACT
>CAYMXW010000009.1:0-22104 GCA_964394555.1 uncultured Candidatus Saccharibacteria bacterium
TAGGGGCAGTTGTCGGAGCAACTTGAGTGTCATTACTATCACTCACCGGATCACGGTCGCCCAATACTTCGTGAATCACATTTACCACATCTTCTATTCCTACTTGCGACTTTACTAGGTAACGATCAGCACCCAGAGACTCACCACGTTTGC
Organism: uncultured Candidatus Saccharibacteria bacterium; assembly: GCA_964394555.1. Classification (GTDB taxonomy): domain Bacteria; phylum Patescibacteriota; class Saccharimonadia; order Saccharimonadales; family Saccharimonadaceae; genus Nanosyncoccus. Next base: position 154 of record CAYMXW010000009.1, read on the forward strand.
GTTGGTCTTCACTCGACAAGGCCGTCATCATTACTACTTTAATGTCTTTAGTTTCAGGTGTTGAACGTAAGATATCCAACATGTCAAAACCCGAAATTTTAGGCATCATCACATCTGATAAAATCAAATCTGGTTTTTCTTTCACGGCAATTGCCAAAGCTTCTTCACCGTCACCCGCTGAAATAATTTCATACCCCTCAGCCGCCAAACGAATACTATAAATCTCGCGTAGGCTGGCGTCATCTTCTACTAACATTACTTTTGTCACTTTATTTCTCCTTGTGGTTGATTAGTTATTGGATTAGGGGATTGAACTTGTGGTTGTGGTGCAGGTGGCTGCGATTGAGGTGCTACCGGCTGCACTGGTTGTGTGAGCGGTGCCTGAACCGGCGCCGATTGTGGTGGTGGCTGTACTGGCTTTTTCATCATCGCTTCTTCGTTTTGTAAAGCCAACCTCCTTTTATTATACTCCTCTTCTGAAATTCTTGGCAAAGAAACATAAAAAGTCGTACCTTCACCAAAACTACTTTCAGCCCACACTCGACCCCCCATCGCTTCAGCGCGCGTCTTCACTAGATATAATCCTAGTCCCGTGCCACCAATCGTTCGCGTCTGTGAATTATCGGCACGATAAAACTTCTGAAAAATATGGTTCAAATCGTCTGGCGCAATACCGATACCAGTATCAGTCACATTTATCAAAATCTTCTCACCATCACCCCGAGCATTCACCCAAATAGCCCCACCTTCTTTGGTATATTTCACCGCATTTTCAATCAAGTTATTCAAAATTTCCCTTAAGAAATCAATATCTACCGCCCCATAAACAATTTGTTCTACTCTACGAGATGTATCATTCACTACTTCATCTGGTGTACCAAAACTGTATTTCAAATGATGTTTTTCAATCATCGGTATATGCTCGTCGGCAATTTCCTTGACCAACTTCACAATTTCTACTGGTATAAAACGCGGTTTTAATTTGCCATCATCTAATTTTGTCGCATCTAATAAATCCCTAAATAAATGCCCTAAATGTTGGCTTGCTTGATGCGCTTGAGTTAAATATTGCTGTGCCCGAGCATCAATCGTTGCGGTCTGCGGATTCAAAGCCAACGCCAAATACCCTTCAATCGAGGCTACCGGTGTCCGCATCTCGTGACTCGCCGTCGAGACAAATTCCATCTGCGCCCCCTCTTCTTCAAGTTCTTTAGTAATATTCCTAAAAGTAATGATTCTGTCTTCATGCGCACCACCAGTCGGAATCAGGTTAATCGCTATCCCCATTTGACGCTCAGCATTTACACTCGCTAGTAGCAATTCGCGCGACGAAAACGCTGTATTATTATGTGCCGCCACTACCAAAGGATTGTTATCGCCCTCTAGCGGCATCCCTTCGGAATTTTCCAACTTAATCACTAAACTAAAATCTAATCCCACTACATCATTGGAACTTTTTTGTCCTAGCATCGTCAAAGCTGCTGGGTTCGCCATTTTAATTAGACCGCTACTGTCAATAATTAAAACGCCATCGGCAATATTATTTAACGCCAATTCTGCCAACGCCGCATTAGCATTAGCGACATTACCAGCATTAACCGGCATCGCGCCAGAAGTCACAGGTTTTTTGGTAAAATCTAATATACCCACATATTTATTTTAACACAAACATTATAAAATGTGGTATATTTAAATTATATGAATAAAGAAACTATTTATATTGAACCCGAGAATGACATTACCGACATTCTTGCTAAGCTCAAAAATTCTGAGCAAAAAGTCGTTGCGCTCGTACCGCCTAAAAAGGCCGGGGTATTGCGTAGCGCTGTTAATATTAAATTAATTGCCAAAACGGCTCGCGACAACGAAAAAGCCGCAGTTTTAGTCACTACCGATCCGGCGTTAATTAAGCTCGCCGCCGCCGCTAAAATTCCGGTTGCTAAGACTCTCCAATCTCGCCCCGAAATTCCCACCGACGAAGATGTTGCTGCTCTGATGGCTAGCGAACAAGTTATCGATGATATGTCCGACCAACCTGAAGATGAAAACAAAACCACCAAAAACGACAATAAATCTGCTAAAACTATCGAGACCGACAAAAAATCCACTGACAAATCCAAATCCGAAGAAGCTAAATCCGACGATAAAGACGAAGAAAAACCCGCCAAAAAATCCGACGGCGATAAAAAGAATAAAAAGAACGGCAAAGTTCCCGACATCAAAAAATACCGCAAACTTATCATTATCGGCAGCATCCTCTTTGTCGCAATTATTGGTTTCTTGATTTGGGCACTTGCCATCGCCCCCAAAGTCGATATCAAAGTTTCCGTCCAAACTGAAGGTAGCCCCTTTAACGAAACCGTTACCTTCACCCAAAACGAAAGCGAGAAAAACGTCAGCGAAGGTAAATTCTTCGTTGAAGAGCAAAAACAAGAGCAAAAACAATCCGTCAACTTTGAACCCACCGGCAAAAAAGACGTCGGCAATAAAGCCAGCGGCTCTATCAAAGTCTATATCTACCTCAAAGAAGCCGGTTCAGTTAGTATCCCAGCTGGCGCCAGTTTCTCGTACGGTGGCTTAACTTATTACGCCTCTACAGCTTCTTCGCTTAGCTGGGACGGCGACGACAAAAACTGCGACGCTGGCAGTAGCATCAGCTCGGGTTGTCGCGTCAGTAATAATATCAGCATTACCGCTGCCGAACCGGGCGATAAATACAACGTTGGTGCTCAAGGCTCCGGCTGGTCATCCAATGTCGGTGGCGTCCAAGTCGAATCCGGCGGTTCTATCTCTGGTGGCACCTCTGATGTCAAGACCGTCGTCACTCAAGCCGACATCGACAAAGCCAAATCTAGCATCGAATCTAAGAGCGAAGAAGAAATCAAACAAGAATTCTTAAAATCCTTCTCTGACAACCTCTATCCAATCGATTCTAGTTTCAACGTCTCAGTTTCCGATGCCAGCTCTAGCCCCGCCGTTAACGAAGAGGCCTCAGGCAACGCTACTCTAACTGTTACCACTACTATCACCATGTTTGCCGTTGATAAAGGCGACGTTGAGCAATTCGTTAAAGGCAAAGTTGAGTTAGCCAATGATCGCGAGATTTATTCCATTGGTGATCCTCGCTTTGATCAATTCGTCAAAGGCGACACCGGTATGTCTGCCAAACTCAAAACTACTGTTCAAATCGGTCCTAAGATTACCAACGAAGAAGTTATGGAAAAAGCTAAGGGTCGCAAAATCGGCGAAGTCCAATCTATGCTCAAATCCATCACCGGCGTCACCGATGTCAAGATTGATGGCAACTTCTTCTGGGTCCGCTCGGTACCCGACGACCCCAATCGCGTCAATATCGAATTAACTAATAGTTCAGACAATAACACAGAGGAGGTGGAATAGTGAAAATTATTGCTCTAGACGTTGGCTCTAAACGTATTGGCATGGCCAAGGCGGACTCTACAGTTCGCGTCGCCATCCCTGCCGGCACCGTTGAAGTCGACGGCACCGAACTTCAACAGATTGTTTCATTTGCGCGCGTTTATGGCACTCACCTCTTTGTAATTGGTTTGCCCCGCAATAATCAAGGTCAAGAAACCGCTCAAAGTGCCTATGTACGTAATTTTGCCTCACGTCTTAAAACCGTCATGCCCGAAGCCAAAATCCGCTTTCAAGATGAGTCATTTACTTCTGTCGAAGCTGAAGAGCGCTTAAAATCGCGCAAACATAAGTACGAAAAAGGCGAAATCGACGCCGAAGCCGCCTCTATTATTCTTCAAGATTTCCTCGAGAGTTTTTCTGGTAGCGACGATAGTAATCGTTCTGCCAAAAAAAACGCCCAAATAAAACAAGCCAAGAAGAAATCTCACATCATGCGTAATGTATTATTATCTCTCGCCGCCGTTATGATTCTAGCCAGTATCGCTGGATTTATCTACTATCGTATCAATCTTTTGCCAGTTGCCACCGATGTCAATTGCGCTAGTGAAGCCAACGAACTTCCCAAAGAATGTAGCGATATTACTTTCACCGTCAAAGATGGTGAGAGTACCCAGCAAATCGGCAATAATCTCGCGGGCGCCGGGTTAATTCGTAGCGCTATTATCTTTAATCTTCAATATCACCTTATTCATAACGGCGAAAACCTCCAAACTGGCGAATACAAGTTAAAACCCACTCTTTCTACTGATGAAATAATCGCTCAGCTTATCAAGGGTTCTAACGACAACGTCTTTTCGTTCACTATTATCCCCGGAGAAACTTTAAGCTCTATCAAACAAAAACTCACCGAGCAAGGCTACTCTAGCGAAGATACCGAAACCGCTTTCGCCACCGCTGCCACCCCCGATTCTACTGCCGAAGACGGTACTCCTATCTATGAAAAATACCCCGTTCTTGCCGGCAAACCCGCTGAAGCATCGCTCGAAGGTTATATCTTTGGTGACACTTACGAATTTTATAAAGAAGAAACTTTGGAAAACATCATCGGTACTACTCTCGAAGCCATGAATAAAGTTGTCACCGAAAATAATCTCATCGAAGCCTACCAAGTTCATGGTTTGACGCTTTATCAAGGAATTACCCTTGCTAGTATCGTCCAAAAAGAAGCTACCGGCGCCGACCAAGCTACTGTTGCTCAAGTATTTTATAGTCGCATGGCTGCTGGTATGAACCTCGGTAGCGACGTTACCGCCCAATATGCCGCTGATTTAGTTGACCCTGATCGCCAAACTTACACCGATAACTCCGCTGTTTTGCAAATTGATTCTCCTTATAATACCCGCCTTTACGCTGGTTTACCCTATGGACCTATCTGTAATCCAGGAGCCGAAGCCTTAATTGCCGCTGCCTCGCCCACCGATACCGACTATCTGTTCTTCTTGACAGGCGACGATGGTATGGTATACTATAGTCATACAGATTCTGAGCATCAACAGAACATTGCCGAACATTGCCAAGAACTCTGTAAAACTTCATTATGACAAAGTATTCAACAAAAAAGCTAATCCTTAAGATTTTACCCTATTTTAGTGCAATGGTGGTAATTTTAGGGTTAGTTTTTGTTGGTTCGCTCGATAAAAACTCCGGTGACAACAGTAGCAGCGTCAGCATGACCTCTGTCGTCGATAATGGCTATCAAGTATCAGTTGACCAATTTTCTGAGTTTTATATGGTCGCCAATCTTTCTGATACCATGCAGCTTGCCAGTACCGACGCGGTTTCTTCTAACTTTGTTACCATCTCAGTTATGCAAAGTACCAGCCAAACTAGTTTTGAAATCGTCGAGAAACCTAACATCGTCGATACCTCTGATATTTGTCAAGGTATCTGTGTCCATACCGTTGCTGAAGGCGAAACTATGGATTCTATCGCCCACAAATACGGCCTCACTACTGACCAAATTCGTTGGTCTAACGGCCTCACTAGCACCGATGTCACCCCCGGTCAGCAACTCTCTATCAGTGGTACTCCGGGCATCATCTATACTGTCAAAGACGGCGACACCCCGGCTTCGCTCGCTGAAAAATACGGCTCTTCCGCCTCTGATATCTCGGCAGTAAACGGCAATATTACCACCGGTAGTCGTATCGTTATCCCCGGCGGCGTCCTCCCCGAAACCGAGCGCCCTGAGTATGTTCCGCCTTCTCGTCGCACCAGCGCTAGTACTGCTTACACCAGTACTTACACCTACTACGGTTCATCTTCTGGTCGTGAAGGCCTACACCGTATCTATCCTAACACTTCTGGCTTCGGTAACGGCAACCCAATGGTACCAGGGAACTGTACTTGGTTTGCTTGGGGTTGGCGCAATGTTCACGGTCGCCCGATGCCGGGTGGCGGTGCGCTTGGTAATGCCCGTAACTGGGCACGCGTTGCTGCCGCTTCTGGCTACGCTGTCGACCACTCACCTTCTTATGGCGCCGTCTTTCAAACTAGCACTGGCTACTATGGCCACGTTGGCATCGTCACCGCAGTCAATAGCGACGGCTCCATCACTATTCAAGAAATGAATTACGCCGGCTACAATGTCATCACCGAATCTACCATCCCCGCCAGCCAAGTTGGTAACTTCTTCTACATCCATTAGGAGCAGTGATGTTTGTTGATACTGCCAAAGTCAAACTCGAGGCCGGCAAAGGTGGTGACGGCGCCGTTTCGTTTCGTCACGAGATTTATATCCCTAAGGGCGGTCCTGACGGCGGCGACGGTGGCAAAGGTGGCTCAATTATTTTCGTCGCCGACAAAGACACTAATACTCTACTAGACTTCCGTTACAACCCGATATTAAAGGCCGAGAACGGCCGAAACGGCGCCGGCCAACGCGCTGCCGGCCACTCCGGCAAAGACCTCCTAGTTAAAGTGCCTGTTGGCACAGTCATCTACCGATTACGAACGGGTGACGCCGCTTGGGGGACCCTCGCCGCGCGCAACGAAGTGAGCACGGTGGGGAAAAATGCGGCGGCAGGACCCGTTCGCGACTTAATAGCTGACTTAGTCGAAGATGGCCAACAGGAAGTTATTGCTAGGGGTGGCGACGGCGGCTTCGGCAACGCTCATTTCAAGAGCTCCACCCGCCAAACCCCTCGCATCGCCGAAGTCGGCGAACCAGGCGAAGCCTTTGAAGCCGAATTAGAACTTAAACTCCTCGCCGACGTCGGTCTTGTCGGTCTTCCTAACGCCGGCAAATCTACTTTTCTCTCAGTGGTTTCTAACGCCACCCCCGAAATCGCCAATTACCCCTTTACTACGCTCACTCCCCAACTCGGCGTCGCTACCATCGATGGTCAAGATTTACTTATAGCTGACATCCCAGGGCTAATTGAAGGTGCTAGTGAAGGCAAAGGCTTAGGTCATGCTTTCCTACGTCATATTGATCGCACCGCAGTTTTACTTCATCTCGTTGATATTTATAATGACGATGCCGGTCAAGCTTATCAAACCATCCGCCAAGAACTCGCCAAATATTCTAACCTCGAGAGTCGTCCCGAAATCGTCGCACTTACCAAATGCGAAGGCCTAGACCCCGAGATTATCAAAATGCAGCAAGCCTCCATCCTCGCTATCAACCCCAATGCTCGAGTTTTTGCTATCTCTGCTCAGGCTCATCAGGGAATCGACGACTTACTCCGTGAGTTAAAAAATGAAATATCGCTATCACGGACGGGTCCTGTCGCCACATCTTCCCCCACCGTGCTCACTTCGTTGCGCGCGGCGGGAGTCCCCCAAGTGGCGCCACCCGTCCGTAACAACATTCCGGTAATTAAACTTTCTGATAAACAGCTCAAAGACACTTGGCAAGTCGCAAAACAAGGTGACAAATTCATCGTCACCGGTGCCAAAATCGAAAAATTCGCTCGTCGCACCGACCTTGATAATTACGCCTCCGTTAATCGCCTCCGCGATATTATGAAAAAGCTCGGCATCCGCGCCGAACTCACCAACCAAGGCGCCACTCCCGAATCAATTGTCTCTATCGCCGGCAAAGAATTCCCCCTCATCGAACAATAATCTTAATTTTATCCCTAAAACCTCTTGACAACCCACACCGCTTATGCTAGAATAAACATAAGCTGATACGCTTCACACGGGGTTCCACTGACAAGTGGAGTGTGGAGACTTCAAACAAAAACAGCGGATTAAAACAAACCAATGTGCCCCTAGGGTGGGCGCGTACCAGCGGGGAAAAGGAGCCGGATAAACCTCTCAACGGGCTTCTTTTTCACGAGATATGGTATAATTACCTTATGAAATTCACGATTATCACTCTGTTTCCAGAGGCTATCAAGCCCTATCTTGACAGTTCGATGCTTTTTAAAGCGCAGAAAAATCAATTAGTCGAATTTAACCTCGTAAATCTCCGTGATTACGGTCTCGGACCGCATAAATCCGTCGACGACACCCCTTATGGCGGCGGCGACGGCATGTTACTTCGTCCTGAACCAATTTTTGTCGCCATCGAAGAAATTAAAGCTAAAGACCCGTCAGCCGAGACCATCCTCCCCACCCCTGTTGGCATAACTTGGCACCAATCCCTTGCTCGCCAATTCGCTAAGCAAGTCGAAGATAAACACTATGTCATCCTCTGTCCCCATTACGAAGGCTACGACGAGCGCATCCTCACTCTTATCGACCACAAAATCTCTCTTGGCAACTTCATCCTCACCGGTGGGGAACTGCCCGCTCTCTGTATCATTGACTCTGTCACCCGTCTCATCCCCGGTGTTCTCGGCGGTGAAACTAGCGCCGCCATCGAGTCTTTCTCTGATGGTAACAACCTCGAATATCCCCAATACACCAAACCCGCCGATTTTCGTGGCATGAAAGTTCCCGACATCCTTCTCTCTGGCCACCACGAAAACATCGCCAAATGGCGCGCAGAACATAGCGGCAAAAAGGCCGAATAATGGATCTCACCCTCCCGATTACCGAAATCAAGGGCGTTGGCGAAAAAACCGCCGCCAAGCTCCACAAAATCGGCATCCACACTCTTAAAGACCTAATTTACACCTTCCCCCGAGATTACGCCAATTATCAGGTAGCCAGCCATATCAGCGACATTCGCCCCGGTAAAATCACCGTCAAAGCTAAAATCAAAAGCCTCACCACTAGAAAGGCCCGCCGTCGCAACCTCAGCATCACCGAGGGTATCATTTACGACAACACCGGCTCTATCAGAGTAGTCTGGTTTAATCAAAATTACCGCGCCCGCCAATTCAATGAAAAACAAGAATACTACTTTCAAGGCGTCTATGACTTCAAAAACGGCCGCTATCAGCTCACTTCGCCTTCTGCCGCCCTCGCACACGATATTGACTTTCAAAACGCTTTTAGCCCTATCTACGTGGCTCATAATACCCTTAAATCACCCTTTTTTGTCAAATTATTAGCCAATCTTCGCCCTAATTTTGCCAAAATCCCCGATTTATTGCCTAACTCACCAGAAAATCCGCCATTTGTCAAACAAGGCGCTCGTGCCGAGGCTCTCTACCAGTTACATTTCCCCGACACCCCAAAAGATGTCAAAAAAGCCCGTGAGTACCTCGCCTACGAGGAATTATTTGAATACATCCTCGCCGCCAAACTCAACCGCCAAGCCAATCAAAAACTTAGCGCCCCACCTCTAAAATTCAACGCAAAGGACACTAGAGAATTCGTCAAATCTCTACCCTTCAAACTCACCGACGCTCAGCGACGCGCCACTTGGGATATTCTCCAAGATCTCGAAAAATCCACCCCCATGAACCGTCTTTTACAGGGAGATGTCGGCGCCGGTAAAACGGTAGTCGCCGCCATCGCCGCCCACCAAACTGCCATCAATCACCACCAAACCGCACTTTTAGCTCCCACCGCCATTCTCGCCACCCAGCATGCCGACAAACTCGAGAAACTCCTAACACCGCTCGGCATCAAAGTTGCCCTCCTTACTGGTGCTACTAAGCACAAATCAGAGCTCAAAAAACGCATCAAATCCGGCGAAATCGACCTCGTGGTCGGTACTCACGCTCTCCTTACCGATGACACTCAGTTTCACTCGCTCGCTTTTTGTATTATCGATGAGCAACACCGTTTTGGCGTCAATCAACGTCAAAAACTCCTTTTAAAATCGCCTGACGGCCTAGCACCTCATCTTCTCAGTATGACCGCCACCCCAATTCCGCGCTCTTTACAACTCACCGTCTTTGGTGATCTCGATATCTCGGTTATCAACCAACTACCTCAAGGACGCCAGCCTATCACCACCAAAATCATCTCCGCCATCAATCAACAACCCGACCTCTATCCTCAAATTCGCGAAATTATCAAAAAACACCAGCAAATCTACTGGATTTGCCCCAGCATCGAAGAAGACCACGTCAAAGAAACCACCTCCGTTAAACGCCTGCAAAAACACCTTCAAACTATCTTTAAAGACGCTAAAATCGGCCTACTTCACGGTCGTATGAAACCAGACGAAAAAGACCAAGTAATGACTGATTTTGCTAGTTACAAACTCGATATTCTTGTTTCTACTACGGTGGTTGAGGTCGGGGTAGATGTACCAAACGCCACCGCTATTGTCATCATGGACGCCGAAAATTATGGTCTTGCTCAGCTTCATCAGCTCAGGGGTCGCGTCGGTCGGGGCGATCAACCCAGTTTTTGCTATCTTATCACCCCTGAAGACCACGCATCATCTAGGCGTCTTCGAGAAATCGAAAAATCCACCGACGGCTTTCATCTTGCCGAAGTTGACCTCAAACTACGCGGTCCCGGTGAGATCTACGGCTCACTCCAACACGGCGAACTTAATCTCAATATCGCTAACCTCACCGACACCCACACTATCGCCCTCGCCAGCAAATACGCTAGCAATTTTGCCAAACACCCAGAAAATATGCTAAAATATCAAGAGTTGAGCCACGATATCAAAAAATATCAACAATTAACGACTTTAAACTAATGTATTCGACGATTTTAATTTCCAAAAACTCCCGCACCGGCAAACTAGTTGGCACGCACCAAAAACTTGACCGCGCCGCCCGCCGTGTGCTCCCTAAAATTGCCGACCATGCCGCAGATTTTCCCACCAGTCGCCAAATTGTCTATTTTGAGGGAGCCAGAGGCCCAGATGGCCTCAAACGCAAAAGTCCAGGCATCGACGAACCAGTCCATTTTATCATCCCCGGTAGTAATGATTACACGCTTATCGACATCGCCCTCAATCATCAGCACAACCTCATCAAAGCACTTGAAAAAAACGACACCATCCGTGCCAGTTTTGAAGCTGCTTGGCTAGCCCATACTCTCACCGATGGACTCACTCCTGCGCATCATTTTCCACTTTCTGACGCTAAAGAAGAATTAATGACCGAGAAAGAGTTTATCCATGTCTTCGGTCAGCCTATCAAAGGTATTATGCATGGTAAAAGCCCACTAGAAACTGCTCGCAACAACTGGCTTTACTGGGGCGCTAGCGGCTATATGAGCAAACATGTTGCTTTTGAATATGGTGCTGCTATCACTGCCGCCGCGATGTCTTATAAATCACTCTTGCCTAATATCACCACCGAAGAAACCCAAAATCTCGACCTCAAACGCCAATTTCTCACTTCACTCGACAAAATCTATCGTCTTGATATGTATCAGCGTTTCCTTAAAAAAGGTTGGACCACCGAACTCGCCCTAGAAGTCAAGCAAATCTTACTGCCCGAAATCGTCAAAAACATCGCTCTCAGTTGGGCTGAAGCCCTCGAAAAATCTCATCAGAAAGGGAACTAAATGTCGCAAACTCACTCAAACTCACTCAAAATCACCAGTGGCACCTTGCGCGGTCGCACTATCAAGACGCCACCAAATTTTGCCACTCACCCAATGGGCGCCCGCGAACGCCTTGCTCTCTTCAATATTATCGGTCCACTTGACTATTTTGATAATGTCCTTGATGCTTTCGCTGGTTCCGGCGCTCTTGGCTTTGAGGCTCTGTCAAGAGGCGCCCGTAATGTCGTTTTTGTCGAAAAAGACCCCATCGCCGCCGACACCATCCGTCAAAATATTATCGCCCTCGACCACGACGATGGTACCGTTGTCCTTGAAAAACCCGTCGAAGAACTTTCTCAAAACGGTCGCTATACTCTCATCCTCGCCGACCCACCCTACGATGATTATAATCCCCAAGCAGTCGAACACCTCTTACCAATGGTTGAAAAAAATGGCATTTTTGCTCTCTCGCACCCCGCAACTATCACCCCAATCCTTAAAGGGTTTCGTCTTATCAAACACGCCTCTTACGCCGGCGCCAATATTTCGGTCTTCCAAAAACTCTAATTTTGTGATATAATAGTAAAAATTAGAGTTTTATAGGAGTTATTTATGGCAGAAAATCCATATGAATACGAGCGCAAGCAAAAGCGCAAAATCATCATCGTCACTATTATCATGGTGGCAATCATCGTTTTTCTACTCGCATGGGTGGTCGTCGTCGCAATTAATAACGCTAACAAACGCAACGCAGCTAGCGGCAGCGAAACCACTACTGCGGTCGTCGAGAATTCCGACACTAAGTCCGAAGGTAGCGAAACTGTTGCCCAGGAACCTTCTAAAACTACCACCAACCCTAACAATCCTACTTCTATCCCCGACAACGGCACCAAATCTTCTTCAAATAATTCCAACAATTCTAATAGTTCCACCAAATCTGCCTCTTCCACTCCTACCACCGGTCCCATGGACACCACTCTCACCGCTCTCCTCGCCGGCGTCAGCGTCTTTCTTGCCACCAATCTTGTAATGAATCACCGAGCCACTCGCCGTGTCTAAATCCAACACTCTATGCTATAATTAAGGCATGAACGTTTTAGATTATGCCAAAGGGGTGGAAAAATTAGTTGACCCGATGACGGTCGGCAAAGTACTTTATTTACAGACAAAAATGACACGTCTACCGGTATTTTTACAACGGAAAATTGTGACAAGCGCCGCCAAAAAGGCCAGTAAAATGCCCTTTGTAGTCGAGCCCTACTGTTCATTTTTGTTTTATGAGATTAAAGAACCGGAGAAAATTCAGCAGTTTTTGCCAGACGGTTTTAAACCGGCCAAGACAGCAGTATTTGAAAACGGACCCGAAAAATACTACGGCATCGTGACGATGTTTCGCATCCATACTAGTGTATTTTGGGGCGCAAGAACTGAGTTTTATCTAGTAGCAGAGAACGCTGAAACGGGGCTGTTGTCATGGATCATGTGCGATTATATCAGCGACACCATTTCCTATGACGAGAAAAACGGGCTCAAATCTCCCGATGCGCACGGCGCAGTAATGACCACAACTTGCGAAGGTGACTTCATTTGCGAGATGAAAAACACGGACGGTAAAAAGTTCGCAAATTGCGAAATGAACCTCGAAGGAGCAAAAATGAAACCGCTAAATTCGCGCCTTTGGATAGAGGGCAATACCTCAATCGCTTACGGCAGACTAGCTGGAGAATCTGACGGCGACCTATTCTCGCTAACATTTCTTCCAGAAGAGATGAAACAAGCCTTAGAAATTCCACTAAACAAGGTGCGCGTAGCAGATGTATTATGCGGCACCGGCAAAATCGGCGGCGTGTTAGAAAGAGCAGTCAGTTTCCCCTATGCTCAACATATGTTGAGTGACAGCCCCGGCCAAAGAACTCACTACGGCAACGAAGCCAAATTAAGAGCCGCCGCCGAGAAAGTCGACTTCAATAAAATCAACAGTCTATAATTTTAATTTATGATTTTACGCCTAAAATCAGCAAAAAAACTATTGTAAAACGCTTAAGTATGGTATAATAAAGACGCTATGACTTAATCAGAATAAAAACTCATCAGTGTTTTTATTAGAACCTATCGCATAATACAATTACTGCTTTTTAGCACAATCGCTCAAAAAACGGCACCGTAAGGGTCGTCAGTTGGTCGATTGTGATTGATGAGCTGATTGAGTCATAGCACCCCTCGCGGTGCCGTTTTTGTTAAAGGAAGTGGTATTTGATGGGGTAGGAGGAAGATTAAAAAGGAGTAAAAAACCTATGCCAAAGCAGTTGTTTATTATATCTAGTGTTATCACCGGCCTTTTGTGTATGTCTAGTATATTTGGCATACCTAATACTGCTCACGCAGACAGCACTACCAATACTCAAGTCTCCTTAGGCGTTAATTCAGTCATTAACATCTCTGTTCCTAGTGTTGCTACGCTTAACTGTACTGCTAGTGTCAATCCTGCTACTGCTAATCTCTGTACTACTACCACTAGTATTGGTGTAGCTACTAATAATATGACTGGTTATACTTTACAAATGAATGCCACTAATGGTTATGCTACAGATTTAGTCAATGCTAGTGTTACACCGCATGAGACTATCTCTACTTTAGACAATGCTTATCCAGTAGCTACACCAGCTACCTTTCCTGCCAATACTTGGGGTTATACTGGTGGTGTAGATAAATCTAGTGTCACTGGTGGTTATAACTGTACTAATGATCCTACTCATGGTAACTATTGTCCGATTCTGCCTTATAGTAGTGGTAATGGTGTTACTGGTAGTACTAGTTCTTATGCTCCTAATCATGTAATTAAAGAAACTACTGTTCCAGCTACGGTTTCTACTACTGATATTACCTTTGCTGCTAAGGTTGATGTTAGTAAGCCTTCTGGTACTTATTCTAGTTCTGTTACCCTTACTGCTATTGCTAACTATGCGCCTTATACGGCCTTAGAATTAAAGGATGGCCTTTATATGCAACAAGTTGACTCTACTACTTGTAGCAATACTAGGCCTTATTCTGAAACTAATAAAATCTATACCCTAATTGATGCTCGTGATAATACTCAGTATACTGTAGCTAAACTAGCTGATGGCAAATGTTGGATGACGCAGAACTTAGAGTTAGGGGAATATGGTAAGCCAATGACCTTAACTAATGAGTTGAGTAATGTTTCAAGTGAGGGGTATACGCTTAACTTTGAGTTTGCTAATGCTTCACATTATAAGAATAATTCTAATCGATATGGGAATTACTACACCTGGCCTCAAGCTACTGCTGGCTCCGGCACCACTATAGCCGCTGGCGAGGACGCGCCGTATTCTGTCTGTCCCAAGAATTGGCGGTTACCAAAGACTACCACGACTGAAGTTAACAGCGAATTTTATACTTTACTCAATAAATATATCACTACCGGTACTTGGGTTGAAGCCGCCGGAAGTGCTTCCGCCCACTGGGAAGGCGTTACAACAACACAATTTTCAAATGAACCTGTTTCGCTTATCCTATCCGGTGCCATGAAAGAAGATGACGGAAATTTATACGGTCAAAGAGAACTCGGATATTGGCGATCTTCAACTTCCAATAATGGTTTATTTAATACGTTTAATTTAGCCGCATCAATAGACGGCCGGTTATACCCGAGAAGTAACAATGGCATAGGATATGGTTTTACCATTCGCTGCCTTGTTAATCAATAAAGAAACAGAAAAGTAAAAACTAGCAACAATGTTTGTAAGCCCTGTGTTAAAAATACTAACACTTACGGAACGAGTGCGCGGCTATTAAACGCACGAGTTCCGCCTAAGTGTTGTATTTTTAACCAAGGCGCGCACAAACCGTTGCTAGCTTTTGCTTTTTGCTTCTTTCTAGTTTACAATCTGGTGCCCGGAACAGGAATCGAACCTGCACACCATATGGTATATGCTCCTAAGGCATACGCGTCTACCAATTCCGCCATCCGGGCAACTAAAAGTAACAAATGGTATTAACAAAATACCCTCCTAATTATAGCAAAAATCTTTCAAATTCGCAAAACCTGTGCTATAATAAAACATAAGCTAAATTTAAAAGGTGGGTCAATATCTGTGGATAAAATTGCTCAGTATCTGAATCAGAACATCGTTGGCAATGTTTTTAATAAATCATCAGTTCGCCACGCTTTTGCTGAGGACCGTTCTATCGTCAAGAACGTCCCCGACCTCGTGGCTGTCCCCGAAACCACCGACGACGTCCGCAAACTCCTGCGCTTTTCTAACCAACTAGCCAATCGTGGCACTCGGCTGCCAATCGTAGTGCGTGGTAATGGCCACGACAAAACTGGCGCCGCCACCACTACCGGTCTATTAATTTCTACTAAAAAACTCAACAAAATCCAAGAAATCGACATCAAAAGCCGCCTAGTCCGCGTCCAAGCCGGTGTCACGCTTGGCCAGCTCAATTCTGCGCTCAGTCTTTATGGTCTTACCCTCCCAATCGCAGCCGACGAAACCGAAACCATCGGTGGCCTCATTAGCAACTGTTATAGCGATGATTATGCGAGCAAATACGGCGGTATTCTCAACTTCGTTGACCGCGCCGAAGTTGCTCTAGTCAATGGCGACCTCTTGCGTACCGAAACTCTTAATAGCCACGCTCTCGCTCGCAAAAAAGCCGGTATCAACCTCGAAAACGAAATTTACCGCACCATCGACCGTCTCATTGCCGACTACGACGCTATTCTTGGCAAACCACAAACCGTCATTGACTCCGCCGGTTATAACACTATCTCGCTGGTTAAGAATCAAAAAACTTTTGACCTTTTACCTCTATTATTTTCCGCCCAAGGCACGCTTGGTGTTATCACCGAAGTTATTCTGCGTCCAGCTGTCCTCCGCCCGCACACCCACTTCTTGATGGCTAATTTTAAAACCATCCGCCCAGCACTTGATTTTATGAACTTCGCCAAGAATCTCCAACCTCTAATGATTAACATTTACGACAACCGTATCTTAAAAACCGCCGTCGAAAACGGCAAAAAACCGCAAATTTTCCCGCACCGTTTTGGCAACGGTTTTACCGTCCTAGCCGGTTTTGATGACAAGCCCCGCCTCGCCAAGAAGAAAATCCGCGCTTGCCTTGAATTCCTCCCCGAAAGCGTCCGTGTAGTCGCCGAAGATAACGACAACACCGACGATTTCGCCGAATTTAACAGCGCTATCACCAGTTTCTTAAACAGTGCCAAAGGCGAACGCGCACCCATTATCGATGATGTTTTCATCGCTCCCGAACACCTCGCCCAATTTACCGCCGACCTCGAACCCTTAGAACAAGCCCTCGACACCGAACTTCCACTCTTTGGCTCATTTACTTCTAATAACTACTCCGTCCGTCCCGATATCAAACTGGAACAAATCTCCGGTCGCCAGTTTGCCCTCAAATTTATCCAGTCTTACGCCAAACTAGTTGAAGATCACGCCGGTTCTATCACCGGTGGCGGCCCCGAAGGCTGCGTCAAAGCTCTCGCCCTCAAACCTCCCGAAAAAGAACTCGAACTATTCAGAGAAATCAAGCAAGTGTTTGACCCTAATAACATCTTAGGCTCTGACGTCAAAACCGGCGCCCACAACGTCACTACCATCCGTCGTCTCCGCACTGCCTACAACAACACTATTATCACCAAATAACTCTTTATTTTCCCTAGAATTGTGATAAAATAACAGTATGAAAGTCACAAAGAATCAAATATCCGATACTCGGGTAGAAATTAAAGTGGTCCTCGATGCGGCAGACCTTAAAGACGCCCGCAAAAAAGCAATCGCCCGCCTGGCCAAAGACACCAAAGTTCCTGGTTTTCGTGCCGGCAAGGCCCCTGCTGAAGTCGCCGAGAAGTCCCTCGACCCTCGCGCTATCACCGATAACACCCTCGATATTGCCGTCCGCACTACCGTGCCTGGCGCCTTTCACGAGGCTTCCAGCCAGCCTCTCGTCATTCCTGAGGTAAACGTCACCAAGTACGTTCCCGACGAAATGCTCGAATACACCGCTACCGCCGACATCATCCCCGATGTCAAGGTTAATAAATTCAAAGGCTTGAAAGCTAAGAAGCCAGCCGTCAAAGTCACTGCTAAGGATATCGACGAAATCGTCACCAATATTCAGAAACAATACGCCGAGAAAAAAGTCGTCAAACGCAAAGCCAAATTAGGCGACGAAGTCATCATCGACTTCGTCGGCAAAAAAGACGACAAACCGTTTGAGGGCGGCTCCGCCAAAGACCACCACTTAGAACTCGGTTCCGGCCAATTTATCCCCGGATTTGAAGACGGTATCGTCGGTCACGAATCAGGCGACAAATTTGATCTACCCCTGACTTTTCCTAAAGACTACCCCATCAAAGACCTCGCCGGCGCCAAAGTTGTATTTGAAGTTCTCGTCAAACAGGTCAATGAAATCAAACTACCTAAATTAGATGATGCCTTTGCCAAAAAATGCGGTCCTTTCAAGACTATGGACGATTTAAAGGCCGACATTAAGAAAAACCTCACTTCCCAAAACGAATACCGTGCCACCGAACAATATAAGGAAGCTCTGGTTCAAGAATTAGTCAAAAATTCTAAAGTTTCCGCTCCCGAAATCTTGATTAAAGACCAACTCCGCGTTATCAAGGACGATGTCACCAGAAACGCCGCTTCTCGCGGATTAAGTTTTGAAGATTTCATCAAACAAACCGGCCAAACCATGGAGAAATGGGAAGAAGAAGCCCGCAAAATCGCCGAAGAACGCGTTAAAGGTTCACTAGTATTACAAATTCTCGCCCGTGACCAAAAAATCACCGTTCCAGACGAAGAAGTCGACGCCAAAATTGCCGAACTACGCGACGTTTACCAAAAGTCCCCCGAAGCTCTCAAAAATCTCAAAGACCCCAACGTCCGCGCCGAAGTCAAAAACCGTCTCACCATTGAGAAAACTCTCGACTTCCTCGTTGACGCTAATAAATAATTGACTAGTTCTTGTTTTTTAATTTATAATTTAAATAACAATTTAACTTAAGGAGGTAATTATGGAAAATTTTCCAGATAACAAAGCCAAGCCAGCCACTACCGACTGGGATAAGCTAGTTGAAGACCACGAAGCCAACGCCGACGCTTACGCTACCGAGCTCAGAGAGCTTCACGAAAAACTCAGCGACCTAACGCTCTCAGAGAGCGAACAAAAAAGCATAGAAGATAAAATTGCCGCTCTCGAAGAAGAGCGTAACATATCCGAAAAATACGCCGAAGATGCCCGCAAAATGGGTTCCAAAGACCTCGACAAACCACCGGTAGAAGGCGCCGCGCCAATGGACAAAGAATACTACACCGATAGTCAAAACTTTGTCCACTCTACTAAAGAATCTGCTCGCGAAGCCGACCAAGACTAGTCGTCAAGACAGCAAAAACCCCACACGTAAACCCGTGCGGGGGTTTTGGAAATTTTGGAAGAAATACTAGCTGTTCATAGACGCCTCACTTCTACCATAAAGCGCCCACTCATAGAGCTTCAGGCCATTAGCCAAAAGCTCGTCAACTCCTTTGGGATTCTGCCTCTGAAGGTCCACAAAGTTTGTCACTTCGTAGAAATATATCAAGCGCTCATTGTAGTTGTCTACTCTAAGCAAAGCTCTACCGCTCCGCTCTTCATGGAACAACGAGACGAACACGTCGCCTTCAGGCTTACCATTAGACTCGAGTTCAATCCGGCTCGCCGGGCACCCCAGCCTCATCCGCTCGGCTTCCGCCCAGTGGAACACCGCCCCTTCCAGACGCGGCAGGTCGTATTTCATTTCCATTTTGTCCCCCTTCCTTTCAAAGAACATCGCCAACCACCTGGTTGGCAAAACTGTTCGCTTTTGAGTTATAAAACCTCAGCGTTTCTTCATTATACCACACTTTATCTAAAAAGTCAATGTTCACACCATAAAATCCGCCAAAATTACCGTCAAAAATCCTTTACTCACTACAAAATCTGTGCTATAATCTTGACAAGTCTTGAAAAGACTTTTTTTAATGAAAGGAAAGTATGGCAGTCACTAAAATCAAAGCTACTGACCCTGCTGAGAAAAAGCCGAAAGAAGCCAAGAAGCCCAAACCGGCTAGCAAGCCCCAAAAGGCCTCAAAGCCCCAAACGGCACAACCGGCCAAGCCGGCCAAACAGCCAGCAGAGAAGTCAGCTCAACCAGCCAAAACAGACAAGAAACCCTTTATATTACTCCGTCCCATTATCGGGCTCGGTCGTTATTTTCGCAATTCCTGGAACGAACTCCGTCAAGTCCATTGGCCTACCCGCAAATACACCTGGCAAATGACCATCGCTATGCTTATTTACTGCGCAATTTTCTTTGCCTTTATCGTCCTTCTGGACGCTTTATTCTCGCTAATATTTAATAATCTACTAGGAGGAAACTAATATGGCAAAAGCCAACCGTTATGACAGCACCCGCGCCTGGTACGCTATCAGCACTTACGGCGGTCACGAAGACAAAGTCGCCGAAAGCATCAATCAGCGCGTCAATAATATCGATATGAAAGGCCAAATTTTTGGCGCCATCGTCCCTAAAGAAAAACAGATTGAAATCAAAAACGGCAAACGCAAAGTCGTCGATCGCAAAATTTTCCAAGGCTATGTCCTAGTCGAGATGAAATTATCTGATGAAACTTGGTACATCATCCGCAACACTCCGGGTGTTACTGGCTTCATCGGCAACGGCACTCAGCCCACCCCAGTTTCCGAAAAAGAAATCGCCAAAATCAAGAAACGCATGGGCGTCGAAGACCCCCGCTACACCGTCAAATACGAAATTGGCGAAGTTGTCAATATTATCGACGGTCCGTTTAAGGGCTTTGATGGCACTATCTCTGATATTGATCAAATCAAGGGTAAGCTCAAAGTCATGGTGCCAATGTTTGGTCGCGAGACACCCGTTGAGTTAGACGCTTTACAAGTTAAGCAGTTGTGATATAATATAAGAGTTACGCACTAGAGAGGAAATTATAATTATGGCAAAACAAGCTATTGGTAATCTAAAACTTCGTATCCCCGGTGGTAAAGCCACCGCAGGGCCTCCGGTTGGTTCAACTTTGGGCCAGTGGGGTCTTAATATGATGGATTTCATCAACCCATTTAACGAAGCTACCAAAGATTACATGGGCAAAGACGTCATCGTCCATATCAAAGTTTATGATGATCGCAGTTTTGATTGGGTCTGCCTTGGTCGCCCAGTTGATGACCTGATTCGTGAAGAAATCGGTATTAACAAGGGTAGCGGCAAACCTAACTCCGACAAAGTCGGCAAAATTACTCACGCCCAACTCGAGAAAATCGCCGAAATCAAGAAAGATCAATTAAACGCCATCGATACTGAGGGTGCCATCAAAATCATCGCTGGTACCGCTCGCTCCATGGGCGTTGAAGTTGTTGATTAATAAATTTAATATGTGGGAGGGTAATACCCGCTAACACCACAGAAAGGATACTATGGCCGAAAAGAAAACGACCAAAGAAGATATCAAAGATAAGGTTGCTGAGGAAACCGCCCCAGAGGTGGAATCTCCAGAAACCACAGAGACTTTTGCCAAATCCGGCAAACGTTCTAAAAAGCATATCGAGGAAGTAAAAGCCGAAGAAGAACGTCAGGCTCGCAAGGCTGAAGCTCCAGAAGCCCCCAAACCAAAGGGCGCCACTCCTATCACTCGTCCTCGCATCGAGCGTCGTGGCAAAAAATACCAAGCTGCTGCTAAATTCATCGACAAAACTAAGGTTTACCCTCTTAAAGACGCCATTGATCTTGCCATCAAGAGCAAAGCGGTCAATTTTGACGCCACTTTGGAAGCTCATGTCCGTCTTGGCGTTGACCCCCGTCAAGCCGACCAAAACATCCGCACAACTATCGTTCTACCTAATGGCAATGGCAAAACTGTCCGTGTCGCAGTTTTTGCGCCTCTTGACGTCTGTAAAACCGCCAAATCTGCTGGCGCCGACATCGCCGAAGACGAAGAGTTCCTTCGCCAACTCGACAAGGGAACTATTGATTTCGATGTTTTGATTTCCACCCCTCAATACATGCCTAAACTCGGTAAGTATGCTCGCTTGCTCGGCCCTAAAGGCCTAATGCCAAACCCCAAAGCTGGCACTGTTACTACCGACATTGAAAAGGCCGTCAAAGAAGCCAAAGCTGGTAAAGTCGAATACCGTGTCGATAAACAATCTATCGTCCACATTGGCCTTGGTAAAACTTCTTTCAAGCCCCAGCAACTCCTCGAAAACGCCGAAGTTTTCTTCGAATCGCTCAAAAACCAAAAGCCCGCCTCTCTCAAAGGCACTTATGTCAAATCAGTCTATTTGACTACTACGATGGGTCCCTCCATCCAAATCGAAAACCTCTACAACTAATCTATCAAGGCAAAATTCAGGGAATTGTCGCAACAAGCATTCAATTTGTTGCGACATTTTGTTGTAGCAAGACTCTTGCCAAGAAACTGCAAGCGTGATATACTTAAAGTGCTATATCCGATATTAAAGTTCGCCTTTTGTTCTTTTATTGGCAAAGTGTAGAAACGGCATCACGAGGTGTTCGTTTAGTTCACTTTGCTAATGTAAGGCGACTATCGGATATAGCACCCTCGCGGTGCCGTTTTTATTAGAGGTAAACCCGCCAAAATCGCACCGCCA
>CAYMXW010000010.1:0-19649 GCA_964394555.1 uncultured Candidatus Saccharibacteria bacterium
AATGCCTTTTTATATAACCTCAGTCTTAACAAAAACGGCACCGCGAGGGGTGCAACACTCTATTACCTTACCACACGAAGCGGATCGATAGTAAAGCACCTCGCGATGCCGTTTCTACTATCGATTACGCCTGCGTAGTTATTAAAAAACGCGTAGTAATTGTAATAGAATGTTGCTCTTTTATTATAACACGCTCAAGTTTTGTTGGCAAGGCTATTTTGTTTTATGTCAAAAAATTGCGGGAAAGTTGGGATAACAGGGGTGTTAGCACTCTTGACAAGTGAGTGCCAATTTGCTACAATAGGGTTATAGATTAGCAGTCGTATATGATGAGTGCTAAAAATGAACGTAAAAATTAACGATAAAATAATAAAAAGGAGGACAAATATGTCTAAAATAATCGGAATTGACCTTGGTACTACCAACTCGGCTTTTGCCTATATGGTAGCAGGTAAACCAGAAGTGATTACCAATGCCGAAGGTGATCGTACTACTCCAAGCGTAGTAGCGGTGACTAAAAAAGGCGAGCGTTTAGTAGGTAAGGTAGCGCAACGTCAACGTGTGACCAATCCAAAAAACACTATTTATGGCATTAAACGCCTGATTGGTCGTAAGTATGAGGACAAAGAAGTAAAGCGCGACCTTGATATTATGCCTTACAAAATCGTCAAAAAAGGTAATGGCGTGGGCGTAGAAATGGACGGGAAAGAATATACGCCAGAAGAAATTTCGGCGATGATTTTAGCGAAAATTAAGGCAGACGCTGAAGCATTTTTGGGAGAAAAGGTAACCGAAGCAATTATTACTGTGCCAGCATATTTTGACGATTCTCAACGCCAAGCCACTAAAGACGCTGGCAAAATTGCTGGGTTAGAAGTAAAGCGTATTATTAACGAACCGACCGCAGCAGCACTTGCCTATGGTTTGGAAAATAATAAAGACGAAAAAATCGCGGTTTTTGATCTTGGCGGCGGTACGTTTGACGTATCTATTCTTGAACTTGGCGATGGGGTGTTTGAAGTAAAGTCAACCAACGGTGATACGCATTTGGGTGGTGAAGATTTCGACAATATAATCGTGAATTACTTAATTGACGAGTTTAAGAAAGAATCGGGTATTGATATTAAAGATGATCCAGCAGCGATGCAACGCGTGAAAGATGAGGCCGAGAAAGCAAAGAAAGAATTATCTTCGGCGACTTCGACCGACATCAACCTTCCCTTCTTGACTGCTGATGCCGAAGGACCAAAACATTTTGAACATACTTTGACGAGAGCAAAGTTAGAAGAATTAGTGAAGCCACTCTTAGACCGCTTAGCGGAACCGGTGGAGAAGGCGTTGAAAGATGCTAAACTTAAGGCCAGCGATGTTGATCAAATCGTGATGGTGGGTGGCATGACCCGCATGCCAGCGGTGGTGGAAAAAGTGAAAGAAATCTTTGGCAAAGACCCGATGCAGGGTGTGAACCCGGACGAAGTAGTGGCAATCGGTGCTGCAATTCAAGGTGGCGTGTTGCAGGGTGATGTGAAGGATGTGCTATTGCTTGATGTGACACCTTTGACCCTCGGCATCGAAACGATGGGTGGCGTGCGTACACCACTAATTAATCGCAATACTACTATTCCGACATCTAAATCGGAAGTGTTTTCGACCGCTTCGGATAATCAGCCGCAGGTAGAGATTCACGTGCTACAAGGCGAGCGCGAAATGGCAAATGATAATAAATCGCTAGGGCGCTTTATACTCGATGGTATTGCACCAGCACCACGCGGTGTGCCACAGATTGAAGTAACCTTTAACTTGGATGCGAACGGAATTTTGAACGTGACCGCTAAAGATAAGGGTACAGGCAAAGAGCAGTCGATTACCATCCAAAACTCGGGTAATATGAGCAAAGACGATATCGAAAAGGCGCAAAAAGAAGCCGAGGCGCATGCCGACGAAGATAAGAAAAAGCGTGAAGCGATTGACGCGCGCAACCAGCTAGAAAATGCGGTATATCAAGCGGAGAAAATGCCGGACGAATATAAAGGCAAGATTTCAGACGAAGACGCCGAAACGATTAAAAAGGCAGTCAATGAAGCAAAAGAAGTTTTGAAAGATGCCGATGCTGATAAGGAAAAATTAGAAGCAGCAGGCAAGGAACTTTCGGACAAGATTATGCCGATTGGCGCCAAGATGTATCAGCAAGCTAGCGAAGATAAGAAAGCTGATGCTAGTGGTACTAGTGGTACTAATAACGCTAAGGACGACGACGCGGTGGAAGGCGAAGTCGTAGACAAGTGAGTTTGCGGAAGAATTTGGCAATTTCGTAACGGAATTGAAAACCGATATAGACTAGCGCCAGAATAATAATTATAAGTACCGCACCGAGAGCCACAAAGCTGGAAGCAGCCGCTTGGCTCTCGGTGGCGCTTAATGGGTAGTTGGCGCCAGTGTTTTGCTTGATTTTGCGACAACGGTTGGTTTCGGGGTTGCGTTCGTAGCCGTCGGGACAGGGTTTAAGAGTTTTAGCTGAGCTGGCGATAGACTTACAACGGCCGGTGAGGGGGTTGCGGTATTTCCCTGCCGGGCAAGGTTTGAGTGTGTCGTCGATAGTACTGGCGTTGACACAGTTGCCGGTGGCTTCGTTGATAACTTTGCCAGCGGGGCAAGTCTTGTATTGTTGATAATCGTTGGCGGTGCCCGGAGTAGGGGCATAAGTTTGAAGCCATTGTTCTTCGCCGTTTTCGTGAAAACCAAACCACGCGTAGGCGGTGGCTTTTTTCTGACCGTTATAATATATAACTTCATCTACTTTGTTACCATCGACATCGATAAGCTCAATGGCGTTTGATGAAGTCGGATTCTTAGTAAGGCGAAAATCGGTAGCAAAACGGGCGGAGTAATGGTCGGGACTGATGATGCCAGAAAGAGCGTAAGATTTTTTCTTGTATCTAACTTGACAGCCGGCGAGATTAATATCGTGATCTAAAGGATTATAAATCTCGATAAATTGCTCGGATTGGTCGGACTCGTAGTAAGAGAGGACTTCAGAAAATTGGAGGCCACGACATTTAGGCTGGACGACTTCGTCGCTACTAGCAGTGATGGGTGGGGCTTGATAACCCGGTTTGGTAGCGTCGTAGGTGGGGTAATAATCTTCACTGTGCTCATAAAACCCGGACTCTTCGTTCCAAACTAGTGAAGTAGGAGTTTTGCTGTTGAATTTGGCGTAGCAACCGTTTTTGCCAGTCCAACAGACACTGCTCAAAATGTCGTCGCTATGAGCAAGTTCGAGTGGGCCGGCGCTAAATGCGAGAGTTTTAGTATAGACTAGGTCGGCGTCGATAGCGTCGGGAGAACTAGCGAGGCGTAGGAGTAAGGTTTCGCCGACCATAGTACTGCCTTCGGGAAATTCAAAAAGTGTACTGGTGTTGCCACTACTGTTGATATAGATGAGCGATAGGCCGTCTAGCGAAACCGGTCTGTCGGTAAGGTTGATGAGTTCGATGAATTCATCGGTGTTGGCTTGGCCGTTAATGGTGTAGCCTGGATTGATGGCATTGATGATGATTGGTGGAGTGGCGTTAACTGAGTTGGTGGCAGACGCAAGCGAACTTAACGCCGTAATAAGTAGTCCGCAAGCGATAGTGATGCCAATGATAAATTTTTTCATGTGCGGGAGTGTAGCAAAAATTGAATTGAATTTCAAGCTTAACCATGATAAAATGTAAATATGGATTGGGTTATATCTGTAGCAGTCATTATATTAGCTGCTTTAGTCAACGCAAGTTTACAACTAGGTATTGGCTGTTTGCTGCTTTTGTATCATGCTAGTAGTCAAAAACATATTCGAGCAAAAACGCGATCATTGGCTAGTAGCTATGTAGCTGGTATTGGGATTATGATATTTGTAAGTATCTGTACGGTAGCGTTTATGCTTTTAAGATATTATGGTGGAGCACTCGAAAAAATCTGGCTGTTAGTGCTGGTAATATTACTTGCGGCTTTGGCGTTTGCGGTGTGGTTGTTTTACTACCGTTGGGGTAAGGGAGTGGAATTATGGATTCCGAAAGTTGTGGCAAAATTTATTGATGCGCGAGCGCGGGCGACCGAGAGTAACACCGAGGCGTTTGCGTTGGGCATTATGACTTGTTTTGCGGAACTGCCATTTTCATTGATACTGTTTGTGGTGGGAGGAAATAGTATTTTGGAACTCGGTGCCGAGTGGCAACTATTGGGAGTAGTACTATTTACGTTAGTGTCGATGATACCGTTGATACTAGTGCGGGTATTGGTGCGACAAGGTAAAACAATCGCGGAGATTCAACATTGGCGAAGCCGACACAAAAACTTTTTGAAGATTCTCTCGGGGTCTGGGTTCTTTGTACTGGGGCTGTTTATATTAGTATTTTATTTATTAAATTAGTATGGTTTTGATAAAGTTTATGGTAAAATAGAATAAAGGAAATGATAAAAAATGGGTAGGCGTGATTTTAAATTTATTGTGATCGGAACTGGTGTAGCTGGTAGAACGGCTGCGATGATGGCAGCAGAAGCTGGTGTAAAAACTGCTATGGTAGGGTTTAAAAACAAACCTGGCTCGGCAGCGAAGGCACGGGCACTAGCAAACGCTAAAGTAGCTTGTTATCACGGACACGCGCGATTTGTAAACGCGCACGAAGTAGTGGTGGGCAATCGACATTTGACCGCAGATAAGTTTTTGATTGCTACTGGCACAGAATTGATAGATAATAAAATTAAGGGGCTAGACGAGGTAGCATATTTTACGCCACGAGAGATAAGAAACTTAGAGATACCGCCAGAGACAGTATTAGTAATAGGTGGGGGCAAGTGTGGCTGTGAAACCGCGCAGTATTTGGCTGGGATGGGCGCAAAGGCAATTATCATTGAAGCACAAAAGCAGATTTTGCCAAAAGAAGATAAGGAAGTCGGGCAATTTATGCAACAATATTTTGAAGTGCGTTCGGGAATTAGAGTTTTAACTGGTGCTAGAGTGTTAGAAATTAAGCAAGAAAAAAATGGCAAAAAGGCCGTGGTTTATAAGTTGGATGGCCAAGAACACACGATGCGTGTAAATGCGGTAGTGCTAGCGGCTGGTACGAAGCCAGCTATCGATATTAGTCTAGAAAAGGCAGGGGTAAAGGTAGATCGCGGGTTCATTAAGACCAATAAGAGCCTTTTGACTAGCAATAAAAATATTTGGGCGGCTGGTAGTGTGCTGGGGGGTGATAGTTCGATTGAAAAATCGATTTATGAGGCAAGATTGGTGACTTCAAATATGATTAAACACGGCAAGGCGGCGGTGAACTATAGTGGGTTTACGCGTGTGACCGAGACTTTTCCGAAGATTGCCAAGGTGGGGTTAAATGAGAAAGAAGCTCGCGCGTTGAAACGAAAAATCAAAAGTTCTTTGGTTTCGTTAGCGAGCATGGAGCACGCACAGGGAGTAAAAATTGGCTTGGTAAAACTTTCGACTGATAGATCTGGTATGATGACGGGGGCAACGATAGTGACCCCAGATGCTGACCTAGTGGCGCAAGAAGTGGCAATTGCGGTGCGATATGGGTTATCGGCGAGAGAGTTGGCAAGTACGCCACACGTAGCGACAAACTGGGGCGAAGCCGTAAAGGCTGCGGCGAAGAAGTTAGCAAAGAAAAAATAATTAGGGGGTATAAAAAATAGCGCCACGATTGGGGGGTCAATCGAGGCGCTATTTTTGACTCTAAACTGTTTAGGGTCTTAAGGTTCGTGGTTGCGGGGGCTGGATTTGAACCAGCGACCTTTTGGTTATGAGCCAAACGAGCTACCAGGCTGCTCTACCCCGCGATGTAGGTGTATGTTTTTATTATACACCTACGAGTTAAATTTGTCAAGAGCTTAGGTGTTAGGAGCTAGCAACATTGGTGTTACCACACTCTTCGAGCCCACCATCTTTAGCCATCCAGCAGTTTCTGGTGAGCCAGAAATCTTTAGAAATGCTTCCTTCGGAACCATTGGCGGTACCAGATTCAAAACCAAATACTGGATACGGGTAGTAAGTATCTATAGTATCGACACGAGCTTCCACACGGCGATAGATGTCATTAGCGCGACCGGTGGAGTCGACGGCAATTTGTGCATCATGAAAGTCAATTACCGATGCGTTACCGTCATTCATGGCGACTTTGAATGAAGTTGAAGTATTATCGTAAGGCATGGCAATTACGACAAACGTGGTGTTGTTATAACGAGAGACATCCGCAGGGAGTTTGATGCGAACGGAGCAAGCATAGGCGTCAGTGGAGTGACAATTGATTTTGCGCGGAGCATTGGTACCACCTTTTTCGACGGCACTCTTTAAGTCGCCCTCAGGTATAGTATCCATGGCGACATTAGTACCGATATTGCCGTTTGGATAAAGTACGGTAGAGCCAAATCTTCTATAATTAGTATTGTTCAAATCTTCACGATTGAAGTTTTCGCCGGCTTGGATAATTGAAAATGAGAGAACTGGCGGAACTGGTGCATTTTCTTTATTGCCAAAGGAACCATCACAGTTACCGCTAGGACATTTGGCATCGGAATTTTCATACCAGCTGAGAACTATATTGTCGATATATTTAAGATCGGCTTTGGTCTTAAGAGGAATGACGCGAACACGATAGTCTGGGTTGAGTTGGCCAAGATAGTCTGGCAAATCGTTTTTCATCGTTACACAAGTATAGGCTTGGGTAGTCTTACTACCAGTCTTATTATTTTTTTCCTCAATAAAGACGGCGCCATTAGTTTCGGTGCGTTGAATGTATTTTGTTTGTTTCAAAAACAAATTACAATCATCGTCATTGGCGCTGATCATCTTGCATTCGTTTAAGGTTTTACCTTCTTTAATACAACCAGAAATGGCAATTTTGGCGTCTTCGATGCCAGCAAGAGCAGAATCATAAGCTGATTGGTTAAGGTCGGTGTCGCCAGCTTTCGATAATTCCGAAACAGCTAGTCGAGCAAAGCTGAGTGTAACTACGCTAATGATGAGAGCAACGAAAATTGTGACATAAATCGAAGCGCCACCTTTTTTAGTTTGATATTTGGGCTGTTTAACCATTTTGTTCTCCTAACGCCTGAGCGGCAAAATTAAACTTGTTGATAGAACAATACGCGGCGTCGGAAGCAAGTGAACGCACGGTATTGCTTCGACAAAAATCATTATTGGCAGTAATGTTATCAATATCACCAGAAAGAGTGCCGAGTAGAAAAGTGCCAGAGTAAAAAACGCGAGCGATGATTTTATCTTGACTGGGGGTGAAGACAGTAAAATCATAAAGAACGACTTGGAGGTCTTCATCGTTTTGAAGTAGTTCGACTGGACTAGAAAAAGTCGGTACGCTCAAATTATTGCTGTTTTGCATATGATTGACACACAAATCATGGCCCGGGTCTTCAAAGCGCAAAAGCACAGCGTTGGTGTCGGTACTACCACCTTTATAGTCCACCCTTTTGCCCTTACCATTCCTAAGTGCATAACCGGAATTCCAGAAGTATGAATATTTGCCAGTACAAAACATACCGTATAATGGATTTTGGCCATCATAGACTTTTTGATAAGCTAGCTTAGTCTGAATATCGACGTTCTCTTTGCAATTTTTAGCATTATTGGTCTTATCACAGATAGCACTAAGGCTACCAGTAGGTGAACTAGCAATAGATCTGGTGAGCTCATCTAATAGGTCGCGGCCAGCAGTGCTGACAGCTTTAGTGGCTAGGCCTTTTTGATAGATAGCAATAGTATTATTGGAAATTTGAAGGATAATGATTAGCAAAATAGAAAGAACGGCAAGAGCAATAGAAAACTCAATCAGAGTAAAGCCTGATTTTGATTTTAGAGTTTTCTTTGACAAATTTTTTATAAACTTCTGCATGTAACTTCTCCTAATACGCCTGACTAATATTACGGTTAACTATCCTGAAAACATCCCAGTCGTCGTAATATCCTGATGATGGGCATTTGAATGTCTGGTCGCTTAGGACATTACCATCGACATCTTCCCGAATTAATTCTACAGTGGTACCGGAGCTTGATATGGAGCCGCTACCTGAATACCGGTGAACACGGAACAGGACTGTAAAATCGGAGAGGTTATTGACGGTGATAGTAGTGACTTCGGGGCCATAGCCGCTAGTGTCATCACCCGGAGGATTATTGAGCTGAAC
The DNA here is from genome assembly GCA_964394555.1 of uncultured Candidatus Saccharibacteria bacterium. GTDB lineage: Bacteria > Patescibacteriota > Saccharimonadia > Saccharimonadales > Saccharimonadaceae > Nanosyncoccus. The sequence goes on from CAYMXW010000010.1 coordinate 8,194, forward strand.
TTTAATGGTGTTGCCACTAGAGCTTAAATCGTTAAAGGTGCTAGCATAATAAGTATCGACATTTACTCTGCCGTTGGCAGTAACATAGGTGTGCGAGTCGAGATCGCGAGGCTCGGAACCCCACTTCAATATCACTTTGTAAATACCGCAAGGAATTCGCTCCCATGCAGCATAGATTTTGACGGTTTTGCCTAAATCGCTAGTATTGAGAGTAATGTTGTTTGGAGAAAAAGTAGGGTTAGTGCTGCCTGGAGAGCGACTCCATCCGGCAAATTTGTAGCAGTAATTATTATCTGACGCTAGAACTGGAGTGCTAGTGCCTGCTTGATCAAAAGGTTTAAATGTAGGAGAAGCTTGTGGCCCCATTTCTGGCGGAATGTTTGAAACTGTTCCGCTAATATTGTTGCCATCTACGCCACTATAGAATTCAACATCGTAAGCTTGTTGCCAGCGAGCATAAACCGTAATTTTACACCTATTACTAGAACATGAGTACGAAAGCTCTTTGCTTTGCGATGCAGCTGACGTACTCCAGCCTTCTAGGGCAAGTCTACCATTTTTCATTTCAGGAAGACCTTCAGTAGGTGGCTGAAAACCGCTACCAGTGCCGGCCCAATGTAGGACGTATGTTTCTTGATTAGTATCAACGAATTTACCGCCATTGGCGTTATAAGTAATTTCATAATCAACGGTACCTTTGTAATCCATATTTTCAATAGCCTCTGGGTCGTAAAGACGGAAAACTGTATCGGTGACGCGAGGTTTGGCGTTGTCAACGGTATTCCAACAAGATTGAACATAGACATCATAAAAAGCGTCCTTGTCTGAGTTGCCACCCTCGACTATATAAAACCAGATACCTTCAGCACTAGTTAAATCAGTATTGGAAGTGTTGGTGCTAAGTCCGTTTTCATTTTGATTATTATATACTAGCCGAGGGACGACCGTAGCTTCTTTAAAAATACCTGATTTGTTGCCAGTAGTGACGATGTCCGAACCGTATTTGCCGTCAATTTTGCGAGTGTTTACTATCATCATGTTATTTTTATATGGACTATTATAAACATCGGCGCAGCTGTTGGGGGGCCAAGAGTTGCTTAAAGTTTTGGCCTGTTCTTGGGTGAGGGCATAATTAGTAATAATTTCCCAAGCCGAAATAAGTGCATCGTTGCTACCGGCATTGCGACCACCAACATAGGCTTCATGAAGATAGCGAATAGCTTCGGTCTGCGAATCAACTTCACTACGCGAAACTTCGTACTCTAGAGTAGATTGAACAGTGGAAAGATTACGGTTCATAGAGCTGATAGCTAGTACGGCTAAGAAACTAAAAATAGCTAGAGCAAAACAAACTTCAACAAAAGTATCTCCGCATTTTGAATTTTTTAATCGCATACTGAGCCTCCGTCGTCTCTAGGTATATCGTTAGAAATTAATTCCACGCCTGAAGCGTTATGGGCATCAGGAATAATTCGTATATTGCGACGCTTGCCACCAAGTCGTATAAAGTTTTCTGTATAATCATCAGAATAGACACAAAAATTTATGTCTTCTTCGTTGGCGTTTTTGAGCCAATTGACTAAATTACCAGAAGAATCAATAGGCGTATTGCTGTAGTAAGTATGGATGATACCGCTACTAGGTGAACGCACAACGAGAATGCTACCAGTAAAATTGCTCTTGTTTGGTTTTTGAATGACAGTTTGCCAGATGGTATTGTATAGTTCGCCTTGATCTCCGTTGATAAAGCGAATGCTAACGCCATCTCTGATTCTGCCATCAACTTCAACTTCACCACTAAGAGCTTGCTTAGTATCAGTAAGGTCACTATTAAGGTGAGCGTTGCCGATTACGTCGTAAGATTTAATAACTTGCTTATTGTTTTCTGTGGTGAAAGTAGCAAGTCTGCCATAAAAAGCAACCTTGCCTTGACCACAACAAGTGTTTTTGGCGCCAGTACAGCCACAGTTAAAGCCATTGTTTTGAACGTTTTCGACGCGAGAGTAAATACCACGAAGGTATTCGGCGAAGTTCTGAACGGCATCATTATAGCGTTGGCGACTGATGCTAGAAAAAGTACTGATGATGCCAGCTAACACTAAACCCGTAAGCGCCAAAAAGAGCGTTACCTCAATGAGGGTAAAACCCTGAGGTTGCTCTTTTTTGGATTTTAGAGTTTTGTACTTTTTCACAAGATACCCCTTATTGCCTTGGTGCTAACTCACGCGTAAAGACAGTACTTGCTTGGCCAGTACGTTTGCTAGCTTGTTGGTATCCCCATAAATAGGTGATTGGACTAAAGATGACTCTTTCGGCGGCGGCATTACCAAGTGGGGTCTCCATACCGTAAGAACGCTCGAAACTAATATTGGCAGCAGTGACAAGGCCGTTGATAGTCAACTGAGGATCGGTACATTCTTCGGGGCCAGTGTTATCACAAGTATTAATATTGCCTTCGGGAGCGATTAGCCATGCATCAACATTCCTGACGTTTTGGGCAATATTAATATTGCCACTAGTAGAGATGATAAGATGCTGGGTAGTGTCATTATTTGAGGCAAATCGACCACTGTCGGCATAAATGTCGCCATCGATATTAATGTCCCCATCATTGATAAGTACTTGGTTGGTACCAAAGTCACCAACGTTAGAAACAGTCAGGGGGTCTTCGGAGACAATCTTGCTTTCGTTTTTACCACTACCATTTTGGTAATAATCGGCAACGGCTTGAGCAAACCCAGTGTTATTGACATTGGAATACCCTAATTTATTACCTTTGTTGGCGATTGTAAGTGGATTGCTGATAATGCTATTGGCAAGAGCGGCGCCAGAAGTAACCTTGTTAATATAGTTCTTACCAACTAGCAAATATTCAGTCCAAGAACCAAAGCTGCGAGAGGAACCGCCACCATAAATGGTAGAATTTACTCTTTTGGTGGTAGTATCATAGGTGCTGATTGGGCCAGAGCCATAAGTGGAGGCGTTTTCGATTTGGAAATATGGTTTTTTAGCGATTGGGCGACACTCTACGTTGGAAGCAACACTCATTTCGGGGTCTAAGTCATGAAATTCTTCAACAATAACATCTCTGGTGGTGGTTTCATTGCCATCTTCATCTTCGGTGGTAGTGACTGTAGTGGTGGTAATTCTTTTGTTGTGATAAGTTGTGTCGACGGCGGCCGTACAATATTTACCACCAACTCCAGATCTACCAGCAATCATATCTGGGGCGGTAGAAGAATTGCCGCCAGTTCTATTAGATGTTGCGCCTGAAATACCGCTGCCAATTGCGCTATACTCACTGGCAACATTGCCAATACGTCCGTTAACAAAACTATATAAAGCACTAGCACTAGTGATGCCCGGAGCCTCAGTAGCTTCAAGGCCTCCTTCGTTAACTTGATCGGCCTCGACGCCGTCTGGTACTGCAAATTGAATGGCGATAACATCGTGACTATCTAGAAGTATCTCGGTTCTTACCGTGACGGAATTACCCTCTTCGCCAGTAGTTTCAGTAGTATCACTTTTCTCATTGTTTACTACGGTGAGGTTGTAAGATGATGATACTGATTCGCCTGCATATAGAAGATCCTGATTAACAGATGCGCTAAGCTCAGAGCTACCCGGTTCTAAATCGTCACCTTCATCGGGCCTGCAACACTTAGTGTCGGCGCCGGGAGTACCGCATATTGGCCATTTGCTTTCATCTTTGCCGTATTTGTCATAACAATCACCATCACAAGTACGAATCACGGTCACGCATTTGCTATCCGAACTTGCTCTATCGCCCGGAGCACTTATATGCGTGTCTTTGGTCGAAAATGTTACTTTAGGGTCATAAGTGATTTTTTCGCAAACCCGTTTCTTGTTGGCAGAGTTGCCAGTTGGCTTTGAAACTTTGACCTCTACTGTGTCTTTCTTGGATTTCTTTTTGCCACTTTTGAGAGAGGCGTTGTAATCGTCTCTATCAGACCAGTCGGAATATTCGGTCCAAGCGGCGTCTCCTTTTTTGGTTTTGGCTTTGTATTTAACTTTGACTTTAGATAGAGCAGTTTTGCCTACGTTGTCGGTGCGTTCTACGGTGTGGTCGAATTTAATTTTGATTGAATCCTTATTGCAGGACATAGTTCTATCGCTGTCTCCATTAACGACTGCTGTGGTACCGGTGAACTTTGCGGTTTTGACAAGCGGAATCCATTCGTAAGCAAGAATGTCCTGGTGGTTTTTAGTTGCATCAATATAGATTCTAACTTTAGCTTTAAAATCCTTGACTTCTGTAACTTTTACGGAAACGCTGTGGATGTTGCCATCATAAGTATATCTAGCGCCATGAGTTTGACAGTCGCCCCACATGGTGTAATAATTGCCTAAAATTTTAATTTTAATTTTGAAAGCCGTTACACCATCATTCCACTTGGGGCGATATTCATGTTTTAAAATATCAACGTCTGATTTGCTCGTGCAAATATATACACCATTTTTAATATCGGTAGCGTTGCTGATACAGGAAGCGGCGGAAGCCTCTTGTGAAAATACACCAAAAATCGAAAAAGCGGCAGAAAGTATAATTGAAAATATTAATAAATGTCGTACTTTGTATAGTGATTTGGCTATTTTACTCATTTTCTAGCTCCTCTATTTCGTTTTTGGCTTCCATATAATCTCGATATTCTTCACTTTCATGATATTGGCGCTCAAACTCGTCGTAGACAGCTTTAGCATCGTTATAGAGTGGTTCGTATTTGGCCTTAGTGGCGCTGTCGCCCAACTCATCGGCGAGTTCGATGATTCGCTTATAGTATCGATATTTGTCGACATTGATGAATGGGTCATAATTTACCTTGGTGTATATGGCGAGAGCTACTTTCTTTTGATTTTTGGAGCTGAAATAGTCATCGGCTTCACCAATTAGATAATCAGCAGTGTAAACATCTTCTTTGGCAAGAGCTTGATTGATTTTTTTAGCAAAAACGTCAGCGGCGTTTTCAAAATTTTCGGGATTACTGTTAAGGATTCTATCTGCTTCATCTCTAGCGGAGTTGAATTGATTCTGCATATCTTGATCTATAGCTGTACCTTCGGATTCTAGATCGGCGGTTTGTTGCTCACTAAGTGCGCTAGCGACATCGCTGTCGTCTTCTTCGGCTTCTTCAGTTGTGTCGGGGCTATTGTTATTGTTATTGTTAATTATAATTATCCCGACACCAGTGCCAATACCAACTACTAAAATTATTGCAACTAAAATAATGTTGAGTTTCTTAGTGTCAGTTTCTTGCAATTTATTTTTGAAACGTTCTGTAAGGCTTGGTTTGTCCTTAGCGAATTCAGCATCCTTTTTTTTGCGAGATTTGGAGCCGATGATATTTTGTGATTTGTAACTTAAATCGGCGGGGGGGTTGTCAGAGGAACTACCCACCGCAGAATTATTATTTGATGTATTTTCTGTTGCCATATAATAAAAATCCCATTTTGCTTATTCTTATTGTAGCATAAGTTTGGCAAATGTGGAAGATTTTTATGCTAATTTTAATTAAATGTTTTAGGCGCCGAAAAGGAAGATTAACCACTGTTCGAGATTGGAACGGTCGTCGGCGACGGTGTCGGCGGGGGTGGTGATTTCAGCTTGATGCTTGGTCTTGGCGGCTTCGGAATTGTCGGCAAGATAAATCATGTTCTCGCCTGGTAATTTCTTGTTGGCGAGACGACGAGCGGAAAGCTCTTGGTATTCGGGAGATTTATAATAATCGTTTTCGAGCTCGAGGGTTTCGCTTTCTAATTGCATGAGTGATAATTCCCTTTGGCGCTCGGCGACAGTCTGAGCAAGTTCCCAGTTGCGCGAAGTAGAGGCAATCGACCCCCAAGTCCAAGCGAGACAAAGTACGCCGGCAATCACGAGGATGATGTTATCAAAAGTAAGATAGTCATATTTGGTCTTGTAGCTAAGCTGGCGAAGTTTGGTTTTGAGCTTTTGCATTATATATATTATAACACAAACGGTTTATAATACTTTTTCGAGAAATTCTTTGACGCGAGGAGTTTGAGGGTGGGTGAAGAATTCTTCGGGCGTGCCCTCTTCAAGAATTTTGCCTTCATCAACGAAAACAATGCGCGAGGCGATTTCGCGGGCAAAGCCCATCTCGTGAGTGACAATCATGATAGTCATGCCAAGCTTATCAACTTCACGAATCAGGCTTAGGACATCACCGATAGCTTCAGGGTCGAGGGCCGAAGTCGGCTCGTCAAAGAGTAATACTTCGGGGTCCATCATCATAGCTCTGATGATGGCAATGCGCTGTTTTTGGCCGCCGGACAGACTGGCGGGGTAAGCCTCGGCTTTATTAGATAAACCGATGTGTCTGAGTAAGCGGTGAGCTTTTTGCTTGGCCTGTGGCTCGTCCATTAATTTTAGGGTGACTGGTGCCATAATGAGATTATCCATAACGTTTAAATTGGAAATTAGGTTGAAATGCTGAAATACCATGCCGATTTTTTGGCGCATCTTCTGGATGTTTTTATCGGTAATTAGAGTGTCTTTGAAGTAAATTTCACCGGCGGTTGGTTCTTCCATGCGATTGATACAGCGCAAGAAAGTAGATTTGCCTGAACCGGACGGACCTAGCACAACTACGGTTTCACCGGTGGTGACTGTGAAATCAATGCCGCGCAAAACTTTATTGTTGCCGAAAGTTTTTTTCAAATCTTTGATGGTGATGATTTTATTATCTAAATTAGTTTGATTATCCATACTACCTCCTAGGCTGTCCTTAAATCACTTCTGCGTAATCTTTTTTCGATGCGTTTGATGATGAACGTAATCAGGTAGACCACCGCTAGGTAGAACAGGGCGGCGACAAACATCGGGACGATGTAACTGGCCATGTTTTGGCCGGAGCCGATGTCTTTGGCGGCCATGTTGAGATCGTAAAGCCCGACCATACTAACAATAGCGGTCTCCTTGATGACGGTGATAATTTCGTTGCCGAGCGCGGGGATGATATTTTTGATAGCTTGCGGGGCGATGATTTTGCGGAAGATAGTGGTGTTTTTGAGGCCGAGCGCCATACCGGCTTCTTTTTGACCTGGATCGACTGATTGAATACCGCTACGAATAACCTCGGCTACATAGGCGCCAGAATTAAAACCAAAAGCAAGGATAGCAATGACGACTTGCGGGAACCCTTTGATAGCAAAAATGACAAAAAACATGATAAATAGTTGGAGGGCCATCGGGGTGCCACGAATAATAGTAGTGTAAACTTTACAAATGAGTTTTGGTAAAACCAGCCACTTGGAGGCTTTAGCGGTATCTACTAAGGCGACGATGGTACCGATGATTAATCCAATGATAATAGCAAAAAAAGCAATTTGCAAAGTTAACAAAAAGCCGTGTAACAAAGAGTCGATATATTCAGGTGTAGTAAATAATTCGATGATTTTATTAAAGAAATCTGACATTAATTCTCCTCCTCAATGAGACCCATATATTTTAATATTAACTTATCTATCTGAGTTTTGCCATCTTCGCCTGGCTGCAACATCTCGGATAAAACTTCATTAAAAGCATTTAAGAGTTCGGGGCGTTGTTTGTTGACGGCGATGGCGTAAGACTCTTCGGCGGGATAATCTAACTCTGGAGTTTCACCAGCGTAATAAAGTGGTAAGGTTCTGAGGCCTGGATTCTTCTCGACGATAAACTTAGCAGCAAGCTCGTCGGCAATGGCGTAATCAATAATGTTGGCTTCAATAGCGTCGGCGGATATTTGGTGCGAGTCGAGGCCTTTGAGTTTGGTATTAGTATCTTTCAAAAAACCTTCTGTAATTTCGTTGGAAGTTAATAAATAACCAGTGCTGCCAATTTGGGTACCAACAATTTTGCCACTTAGACTATTCCAAAGTACGTGGTCATTTCTAATTTCCGGCTCGTTATTGGCGGCGAAAATTACATATTGAACTGAAGTATAGTAAGGTATGGTAAAATCGACCTTCTCGGCACGAGCAGGTGTGATAGTAAGGCCAGCAGCGCCAGCATCAGCGATGACGCCGCTAGCAACATTATCGATAATCATGTCAAACTCAACGTTTTTGATGTCGATTTTGGCGTTTAGATGCTCGGCGACACGATTGATAATTTCAACATCTACACCAACGATTTGACGATTGTCGTAAAATTCAAAAGGTGCGAAAAAAGCATTAGTCTCTACTGTATAATCATAGCTTTCAATATTTTGAAATAAGGTAATTGTGTTGAATATAGCAAAGCCTACAAACAGTATTAGTAAAACCCACCAATCAGCAAAAAACTTTAAAATTTTGCTAGACCTCTTTTTAACCATAAGCTTATTATATCACGAAATTCAGATGGTGGGGGCGAATTGGGCAGGTATTAACACTATATAGAGAAGATTTGCAAGCGAAGTTGGATTGTGAACGTGGTATAATTAAACTAATATAAGTGGAGGCTACTGTGCAAGATATTATTAAAATTGGAATTGGAGTAATGCTCCTTGATGATGACAAAATCTTATTGGGGCATCGAGCTACCAATAAAAAAGATACTGGTGGTATATATGAAACAGACTGTTGGACTCTTCCTGGAGGAAAACAAGAATATGATGAAACGTTTTTTGAGGGCGCAAAACGGGAAGTTAAGGAAGAAACTAATTTAGATATTGATAAACTAGAATTATTTGGTGCGGCAGATGATATCCAGCCAGATAGACATTATATTACTATGCACGTAATTGCTGGGGAGTTCAGCGGCAAGCTTAAGGTTATGGAACCGGAAAGCGAAGATGAATGGCGATGGTTTTCACTGGATAAACTACCAGATAATCTTTATTCCCCGTCTGAGAAATTTATAAAAGCATACCTAGAATCTAAGAAAGCGTAACTTGTACTGAATAATTGTTTAGAGTATTAACAGGCGATTTTATAGGTATAAAAATGCGTTTTCAGACACATTTTTTGTGCAAAATCGTTGCAAAATAGCACCCTAGAACCTGTAAGGTACTTAACAGAAATTCACCACTAAGAAATCGGCAAAAATGCCGAGTTATATATAATCTGGTGGGGGCGAATTGGGCAGGCATTAACACTGAACGGAGAGAAACATAAAAACCCGGGCCGCTAAGGCCCGGTTTCACAGATGTTTACAGATAGCATTTATTCAACATGAAATTAAAGAACGAATCTTTGTAACGTTTTTCAGGATCAGTAAGTACCGCGTCATTTTTCCAGTCTGGGTAGCGTCGATTAAGTTCATGAATAAGCTTACTAGTAATCATTTTCTTTTCATGCCTATTGACATTTATCCATGTTACAACATTTTCCGCCCTGAATAATGTATGAAGAGTAAGCATAGAGTTATACTCTGCCGTAAGTCTATCGTAGACGTCAAACAACAGAAGATTTTCTTTGAGAATGTCTAAGCTCTTAATTATGTCTAAGACGTTACACTGATAAAGAAAGTCTTTTACTGTAGTGTTCATATGAACAGTATAATTGTAAACTACATCATCTACATATGAGACCACCCCAGCCTTAGCAATTAATGCAGGGACAAGTGCCAAATCCTCCCATTTTATTCTATCTTTTGGAAAACGAGAGTGCTCAAATAGCCGACGGCTAAAAATCTTCGCACGTATTCCTGGGGTTATTTCAACTAAGAAATTATCCTTTGCTATGTCAATTACTCCAGGAGAAACATTATGCCAAGTCTCCGACGTGCTCACAACAGGTATTTTACCGAGATAATATCGGCTTTTGCCTATGGCGATGTCTGTGTTGTTTTCCAAGGCGCATTTAAGTAGCCTTTGGATACTATGATCGGGAAGCCAGTCATCAGCGTCTAGAAAAACAATATAATCCCCAGTGGTTTTATCAATCCCGTAGTTTCTTGCTGACGCTACGCCAGAATTTGCTTGCTTTAGGTATTGAACCGAGCCATATTCGGCCTGAATTCGTGCTACAATACTGGATGTCTCGTCGGTTGATCCGTTATCTACAATCACTAGATTGGTTGACACTCCTTTTGGGCACTGTTCGCTGTTGCGAAGTACGCTCATTATGCACCTCTTGATGCTTCTTCCGCCATTAAAAACCGGCACGATTACGTTAATAATCATATTTTCACCACCTTTTCTACTATCTGTAAAAATACTAGGCGCTAACGCCTCTCTGTAACATTATATCATATTTTCATAAAAAAGCAAGTACAAACCAGTCAAACTTGAAGTAGATATCAAACTAGAGGCAAGGGTATTAACAGCCAAAATTATAGAGGTAGAGCCGTACCCATGGCTCAATTTTATCGAAAAATCGTCAAAAAAATTAGCCCCTGAACTTCGCAAGGTACTTAACAGCGAATTACAGGGGCGAATAACGAAAAATCGGCTTTATATACGTTCTGGTGGGAGGCGAATTGTCCAGGCATTAACAGTGTATAGGGGAAAATATGGTGGACTGTATGGAGGTAGGTCAAGCGCTGGTCCGTTACTGTACTGTTGATTTTTATAAGGATATATGGTATAATATTAGTTAGTCTCCCGTAAATAGTTTACGCTCTATGTGGGAAGTTGTTTAAAAATATTTAGAATAGAAGGAGGGGATTTCTATGAGTAAAATGGTTACCAGTTTTGAACCTGTTAAGGAGTATGTCTATCCGTCCGGAAGTGTTTACGTAATGTATAACCGTGAAAACGATTTTTACATTGAAACGACTTCCATGCAGGATGTGGATACTCATAACAAGTCTCAGGAAGTGATAATGTCCGACGACCCAAAACTGATCAAGTGTTGCTTGGTTCCGAAAGAAGAGAAGTGGCTTATTGCCATCAGTACCCAGTTTGGCTGTCCGCAGAAGTGTCAATTTTGCCTCGTGCCGACGCTCGGCTTCAGGGGTAATCTTTCTCGCGAACAGATGTGGGAGCAGCTCGAATATGTCTTCTCCCGGAGTCCTGAGGTAACGAAGTCTCAGAAAATCAAGGTTGGTTTCGCAAGAATGGGAGAACCGCAATACAACTGGCGGAATATCCTCGCGGTGATGCGTGATATGAAGTCATATCGTGACGGTTTCCGTTTCTTGCCGTGCTACAACACGATTCTGCCCAAGGCGAAAGTCGAAGGCAAAGGGCCGCTCGACGTGATTGTCGATGAGGTTATGCCCGCGAAGGAGTTCTTGGACGGTTTCATGCATATTCAGATTAGTGTCAATAGCACCAACGAGGATGAGCGCAAGTTCCTATTCGGCGGAGCTGATGTCGTCACTCTGGAGGAAATGAAGCACGCCTTTAATGGACTCCCGAACAACAACCGGTTGGTTACGCTGAATTTCATCTGTGGCGCCGGTTGGGAACTCGACCCGAGAAAACTCGAGGGTTTCGACCCGAGTGTTTTCTGCGTCAAGATTACTCCGCTCAATATCACCGAACGTACGGCCGCGAACAATCTCGAGGACG
>CAYMXW010000011.1:0-18955 GCA_964394555.1 uncultured Candidatus Saccharibacteria bacterium
AAAAGAATCTGGGGAGTATTCTACTTCACTTACCTATACTGCTATTGCTAACTATGTCGTTACTCCCATTACTAATGGTATGTTTATGCAAGACATTGATACTAAAGTCTGTAATGATACTCCTCTCTACTCTGAATCAGGTACCATCTATACCGTAGTAGATTCTAGAGACCGTACCAACTACACTGTAGCTAAACTAGCTGATGGTAACTGTTGGATGACCCAGAACTTGGAGTTAGGGGAATACGGGAAGCCTATGACTTTAACGGTTAGTGATTCTAATGTAGGGTCTAGTGGTTATACTTTGATTTTTGATTATGCTAACAGCTCCGTCTACAAAGGCAACTCTAATCATTATGGCAATTATTATAACTGGATGACTGTTACAGCAGGAAGTGGAACAACTACTGCCGGCGAAGATGCATCCTATTCTGTCTGTCCGAAGAATTGGCGTCTACCTTCCGCTTCTTCCACTGGTGTCACCGACAGCGAGTTCTATAAAATGTTAAATCGCTACATTACTACTGGCACTTGGGATAGCTCAAATAATCGCTGGACTGGCGTTACTACTTCACAGTTCACCAACGCCCCTGTATCGCTCGTGTTCTCAGGCCTCATGAATAGTAGCGGTACCCTGAGCGACCAGGGCTCCGACGGGCGCTGGTGGTCCTCTACGTCTACTGGCTCATCTCACGCGTTCAGTCTGCTCGTGAATACGTCCGGCTACGTGCTCCCCTGGAATAACAACGGTCGCTCCTACGGCTTCGCAGCCCGTTGCCTCGTCCCCAGTTCCTAACTCTTGACAAAACTCATTTTTCTCAATACAATAAAACCATAAGAGATAGCTTCTAGGGAACTATCTCATGTGTTGTAGTAGTCTAGTTATTAGCTAGGCTACTTTTTGTCTGGCTTATTAGCCGAGCGGCGGCGATGCCAACCACTAAAGTTGAAGATATTCAGCTCTATGCGTATGGTCATATAGCCTCCTTTCTCGAACTTACCAGACTACCCTAGATAGCCTTTGTTGGTAGGTCCGCCACACCCCACAAGCCCTTTGATGAACTTGTGTTTTAAAACCTATCAACTCCGCCAAAAAACGCAACACGCGCGCATTATATCACACCCTGTCAAGAAAATTCAAGCACTAGCCCAATAAAAACTCAAAATTACCCCAACCGCTCTACCACTCTTCGCAAAATCTCCGGCAACTCTGCCTTTTCTTCCGGCGTAAACTTACTCAGTACAAAATCTACATCACCCAATCTATTGCGTATTTCATCATTACCGGTCCCCAATCTCAACCGAGGATACTCGCTCGTTCCCAGATGCTGAGTAATCGACTTCAGCCCGTTATTGCCCCCATCCGACCCCTTCGCTCGATATCGCATCTCACCAAAACCCAAATTAAAATCATCACACACCACCAAAATATCCACCAGCCGAATTTTATAATAATCCACAAACGCTCGCACCGGTATTCCACTATCATTATAAAACGACTGCGGTTTGATAAAAATCGTATCGCCCTCCTTATGATAAATCGCGCCAAATTTCGGATGCTCAGCCCACTCAAAACCCTTAATTTTCGCATAAAAATCTAACGCTAAAAATCCAAAATTATGTCGCGTAAAATTATACTGGTTGCCAGGGTTACCCAGACCTACTATCAATTTCATAAGCCCATTATACCACAGTGCCATTTAGGATTTTACATGAAAAACCCTAGGTTTCCCTAGGGTCAAGTATATTTTCTAATTCACCGGTTTTTGTCTTCTAGATGTTCCAAATATTCTTGGAACTCCTCGTCTACGATCTTATCGTGCCTGCGAATTAAAAAATAAATTGTTATAAAACATATCATCATGAATGCCAAAATTGTGTTATCTGTGCCAAACGCATCCATAGCGTCAAACATAGCCTTAACAGCTTGACCGCCAAAGAAATATCCGACAATTTTGCTAACAACAGCACAAATAAAAAAAAGGGCAATTGGGCCGCAAAAAAAGCCCAAGAATAATGCGCAAGCGAACGCGCACAAACGGGAATAAAAAACATCCCATTTTTCCATTCTTTTTTCGTACCTTGTCATGTTAAACCCCTCCTCTCAAAACAATCCTTGATATGTTTCTACCCTAATTATACCACATATGTTTAAAAAAGTCAACCAGGAAATCCCTATATGTTATAATCTTACTATGATTTACTCTGTCACCGTCAAGCCCGGCAGTTTTAAAGACGAAATTTTAGAAACCGCTCCCAGTGAGCTTGTTGTCCGCACCCGCAAAAAGCCCCATGACGGCGAAGCCAACCAAGCGGTCATAGAACTTCTTGCTAAACATTTTAAAGTTGGCAAAACCCATATCAAGATTCTGAAAGGCGCCACCTCCCGCCACAAAACCATCGAAATCTCTTAACTTAGCGTCCATTTATTCATCCCCAATCCCCTCACCTGTCCCTTGATTTCTAGCATCGTTACCGCTTGATTAAATTCCGCTACGCTAATACCAAGCACACTAATCATTTCTTCACCGTCCCTCATACCCTTGTCGATCGCTTGTAAAATCGCCGTTTCTGCCGGGGTGTCGCCCATCAGTAATTTCTGCTGTCGCTTTTTAGCGCCAGGGAACAACAGACTTAAAACATCATCCAATTCCGTATAAGGCATCGCCCCTTGCCGAATTAGCCGGTTACAGCCCATCGACATCGGTTTTGTGATATCTCCCGGCACCGCCAGTAAATCTCGCCCCTGTTCTAGAGCATGCGCCGCCGTATTCAACGACCCACTCCTCACCCCCGCCTCCACTACCACCACTACGTCCGCTAGCCCTGAAATCAGCCGGTTGCGTTCTAGAAAACTCGTTTTATATATTACCTTCGTCCCTACCCCATATTCACTCATAATACAGCCACCTTTTGCCAAAATTTCCTCCGCCAATTTCAAATTGCGCTGTGGCTCTACTTGGTCAATTGGCGTCCCTAACACTGCCACCGTCACACCACCCGCTGCCACCGCACCTCGATGCGCCGCCGCATCTATCCCATAAGCCAGCCCCGAAATTACCACCACTCCCAGCCGCGCTAGCTCATAAGCCAGCTGATACGCTACTTCCTCACCATAGCGCGTACACCGCCTCGCACCTACTATCGCCACACATTTTGGCCGGCTGTCAAACCCATTTAATACCATATTTTTTGGCATTTTACCATAAAAATACAACATTTTAGGCTTAACCGCAATAGTATTTAACACCTCTGTAAAATCGCTTTCTAGGGGTGAAATATGGTTGATTTTTTGAAAAAAGTGTGAAAAAAGTGTTGACATTTTATCTCCTGTGTGCTATAATTAACTCAGATGGGGTCGCAAGACTCCATACCGCACCTCAAAAACTTTTTAATCTTTACAGATTGCGTGTTTTTAAAGTTCCTCCTTTTACTTCTTATTTTTAAAAAGTATTACCTCCACTTTTTATCAAAGGTCTATAACTTTAAAAACATAGCAATCCCTATAACCGGCGGACCCCGGATGTGTGAGGTGGGTCGCGCTCCGGAGTATCCGGTGTCGCTCGGCGATGTGTTGTAGGGTCAAATAACCCTAGGTGATGCCCACCCTTACCTAGGGTTTTTTGATGCCTAATTTCTAGGCGCTTGACCCCAAGTAAATGCCTAGAAACTCGAGGTCAAGCTCTGTTTAAAAACAGAAGGAGGAGTGTTTAAGGTACAATCGCCCCTCAAGTGCCCCTGATAGACGCGATACGCCGCCATTATATCATACGTGTCAACTAAAACCAAGCACTAGCCCAATATTTTCTAAAAAATCTTTACGGAACTCAAGAAATATGTTATTTTATAGTTATGTCAAAAAATCTCGTCATTGTCGAGTCGCCTGCCAAAGCCAAGACTATTGAAAAATATCTAGGTAACGATTTTAAAGTATTATCATCGGTCGGCCATATCAGAAAAGACACCAAAATCGACCCCGAGCACGACTTTAAAGTCACCTACGAAGTAGATCCCGACCACGCCAAAATCGTTTCTGAACTCAAAAAAGCCGTCAAATCTGCCGATACCGTTTGGCTCGCAACTGATGAAGACCGCGAAGGCGAGTCGATTTCTTGGCACCTAGCCGAAGTTTTGGATTTACCGAAAAACACTCACCGTATCACTTTTCACGAAATTACTAAACCAGCGCTAGAAGACGCCATTAAACATCCCCGCACCATTGACCAGTCAATGGTCGAGAGTCAACAAGCCCGTCAGTCGCTCGATATGCTAGTAGGTTATGACTTATCGGGGGTAATTCGCAAAAAAGTTCCCGGCGCCAAGTCCGCCGGTCGCGTCCAGTCACCTGCCGTCAAACTCGTCGTCGAAAAAGAGCGCGAAATCGAGAAATTTGCCGGCAACTTTAACTTCAAAATCACCGGTGAATTTAACAATTTTACTGCTACCGCCAACATCACTCCCGATACCGCCGAAGCCGTCAAACAACTTTTTGAAAACCTCAAAGACACCGATTTTACCGTCACCAAAATTGAAAAAACCGAAGGCACTAAGGCTAACCCCACTCCACTTACTACCGCCGCGATGCAAATTGAAGCCAGTAGTAAACTTGGGTTCTCGGCCAGTACTACTATGCGCGCCGCCCAAGCCCTTTATCAGGCCGGTTTGATTACTTATCACCGCACCGACTCGCTCAATCTCAGTCAGCAAGCCATCACTAGCATGGCTAGTTATATTGAAGCTACTTTTGGCAAAAATTACCTTAAATCCCGCCATTTCAAAACTAAATCTGCTAGTGCCCAAGAGGCGCACGAAGCCATCCGCCCCACCGATATTACCCGCACTACTGCTGGCAAGAACGATTATGAGAAAAAACTCTATCGCCTCATCTGGTCCCGCACCCTCGCCACTCAAATGTCCAACGCCCGCGTCGCCAAAACGACGATTGATTTAGTGCCGAGAAAGGATAATCAAATTACTTTTACCGCCAAGGGCGAAATCGTCATCTTCGACGGCTTTTTGAAAGTTTATGGCAAAAGCAAAGACACTGAATTACCCGAGTTAAAAAAAGGTGACATCTTAACCCCAACTGCCATCATCGCCCGCCAAACTTTCGCCAAACCACCCGCTCGCTATACCGAAGGCTCACTCGTCAAAAAACTTGAAGAACTCGGCATCGGTCGGCCCAGTACTTACGCCGGCATTTTGTCTGCCATCCAAGCCCGCAATTACGTCCACAAAGGCGAAAGCGAAGGCAAATCACGCGATATCATCGAAATTACTCTCAAAAACGGCAAAATTACCGAAACTACCGTCTCCGAAAAAGCCGGCGCCACTAAGGGTAAACTCTTGCCCACACCAGTTGGCGAACTTATCAGCGATTTTCTCGGCCAACATTTCAGCGACATCGTCGACTACGGTTTTACCGCCGACATCGAAAAACAACTTGATCTCATCGCCGAACAAAAACTTGGTCGCATCAAAATGCTCAAAGATTTCTACACGCCATTTAGCAAAACTATCAAAGCTTCGGACGCCGCCGAGCGTTTTAACGGCGCCACTAAACTTGGCACTGACCCCAAGACTAAAGAGCCAATTTACGCAAAAATCGGTAAAAACGGCGGTTTTATTCAACTTGGTGATAACGAAAAAGAAACCGGTAAAAAACCTCGTTTTGCGCCTCTCCCTAAGGGTGCTACTACTAAAACCGTCACTTTAGAACAGGCTCTAAAACAACTAGCCCTCCCCGCTTTACCGCGTAGTCTCGGTCATGCCAAAGACGGCACCGAACTCATCGCCGCTAGCGGCCCCTTTGGTCCCTACCTCAAAGCCGGCAAATATAATATCCCCATCAAAGACCATGACCCCTATACCATCTCGCTCACTGAGGCCCAGCCTATTTATCAGAAAAAAATCGACTCTATTATTGCCGACTGGGGTGATATTATGATTATTAACGGCGCCTACGGTCCTTATATCAAAGGTCCCGGCCGTCGCAACAATGTTAAGATTGATAAAGACGAAGATCCACATAAAATTACTAAAGAGGAGGCCGAAGAACGTCTCAAAAACAAGAAATCCACTTCCACCCGTCGCGGCAAACGCGGCACTAAAAAGACCAAAAAATCCGCCAAAAAGACTAGAAAAGCCACAAAATAACTTTTTTAACATTAGCACTATATTTTTTACCAAAAATGTCAAAAATATGATAAAATAAGAGTAGAAAAAGTAGATTTTTAGTTGACATTAAATAAAAAATATGCTATTATAAATCTAAGTTTTTTACAATATCAACCATAATTTCGGTGGAACAAAGGAACCAGAATGACCGCAGAAAAAAACGCAGCAATCATTAAACAAGCCATTGAAGGTAGCCTAGATATTATTGAACAAGAGCGTGAACGCGAAATTATCGCGCGTCGTTTTGGTCTCAATGGCCCCAAAGAAACTTTGGAGCAAATCGGTGAAAGTTTAATGATTACTCGCGAGCGCGTCCGTCAACTCGAAAAAGCCATTTTGATCCACCTCCGCATTGCTGCCGAAGATGGTCAAATTGATGGCCTCGCCACCGCCGAGAAGCTTATTATTAGAAACCTCACTGAAACTGGTCGCGTTGCCCGCATTTCCACTCTTACCGACAAGATTTACGGTCACCCCTCCACCGCTATCGAGAGATCTAACCTCACTTTCATCAGCAATATTTCTAATTCGCTCACCCCATTTAACGAAAACGATAGTTATTATCTCGCCACTGGCATCGCCGAATATGGCGACGAGCGCACTCTGCGCACCAAAGTCGACGAAATCGTCAAAACCATCAAAGAACACAAATCTCCCATGACCCTTGACGAACTCGATGAGCAGCTCGATTATGCTCACCCCAGTTATATCGCCGCTATGGCCTCACTTTCTAAAAAACTTGCCACGCTTAACGGCCTCTGGGGCCTTACTAAATGGCCCGAAGTCAACCCCCGCAACATCCGCGACAAGATTTACGTTATTCTCGAAGGCAACAAAGAACCGATGCATTTCAATGACATTGCCAAAGCTATCGCCGATTCTGATTTTAAGCGCAAAAACGTCACCACCCAAGCTATCCATAACGAACTAATCAAAGATAAACGCTTTATTCTAATTGGTCGCGGTATCTACGCCCTCGATAGTTGGGGTTATAAAAAGGGAACTGTTGCCGAAATCATCACCAGCGTTCTTACCGAAGCCAAGCAGCCCCTCACCAGGGAAGAAATCGTCAAACGCGTCCTCAAAACTCGCAAAGTCAAAGAAACCACCATTTTGCTAAATCTTCAGGACAAGAAATTATTCAAGAAAGTCGATAAAAACAGTTATACATTAGCCTAATCTATGCTAAAATAGAACTATGTTAGCCAACATCATTCATTTTATTTTAATGCCGATCGTCTGGATTCCTATCGTTGCAATTTTAGCCTTTTTGACCTATCGCAACTACAAGAAACTCAATCAGCTAAAAGTCTTAAAT
The DNA here is from genome assembly GCA_964394555.1 of uncultured Candidatus Saccharibacteria bacterium. Classification (GTDB taxonomy): domain Bacteria; phylum Patescibacteriota; class Saccharimonadia; order Saccharimonadales; family Saccharimonadaceae; genus Nanosyncoccus. The sequence continues at coordinate 7,496 of CAYMXW010000011.1, forward strand.
GTCGATTCAGTACTTTTAATGCTCGAAATCCCCCGTACCAACGACAAACAAGAGCTCGCCGCCGAGCAACTATTTGCCTCGCTTCACGGTATTTTGCGCGACGCAACCGAGCTTAAAAACTCCGGCGGCGTCCAAGAGCATCTCTCATTTGAAATTGTTTCCACTGGTGGTCAAATCCGTTTTTATGTCTGGGTACCTAAAATCCTCCAAAGTTTCGTCGAGGGGCAGATTTACGCCCAATATCCCACCGTTCAGATTTACAAAATCAAAGAAGATTATGTCGATAATTATGATAAATACCCCGTCACTTATTCATCCGAACTCGCTCTCACCGACAACGAAGTCTTGCCAATTAAAACCTTTGATAGTTTTGAGGTCGACCCGCTCGCTGGCATCACCGGCACCCTTGCCAAGCTCAACCCCGATAATTCCGAAGAACTTTGGATTCAGATTCTCACCCGCCCCATCTCTGACGATTGGCACAAAAACACCACCGACAAATGGATTAAACGCATCAAATCCGGCAAAAAGAGCCTGCGTTTTGGCAACATCGATTTCATCTGGCTAGTCGAGGCGCTCGGCGCTTTGTTCCAGCCTCCCGCCGGTGGTAGTGGTAGCGATACCACCGTCGAACTCAGCGAACGCGACAAAACCCGCATTGCCAAAGCCGAAGAAAAGGCCACCAAGCTTGGCTACGAGGTTAAAATCCGCCTCGCCTATCTCGGCAAAGACGAAATCAGCGCCAAGCTCAACATGCAAGCCCTCGTTGGTACTTTTAAACAATATAATTCGACCAACCTCAACGGTTTCAAACAACTCGGCAGTAGTTTTGACAAAAACAGTCTCGAAGCTTTCAAATTCCGCCAATTTAGTGACCACGGTTTTATTCTGAATATTTCCGAACTCGCCTCAGTTTATCACCTACCTCACACCTCCGTTGAGACTCCCAATATCGTCTGGGCTTCCTCTAAAACTGCCGAGCCACCTGCCAAACTACCTCTGTTAACAGGGGAGCGCTCGGTCGACGAAAACATCTCCGCCTTTGGTCTCACTAATTTTCGCGGCATTAATCATCAATTTGGTTTACTCCGTCGTGATCGTTCGCGCCATGTTTATATCATCGGTCAGACTGGGGCAGGGAAGAGCGGACTTCTAGAGCTCATGGCACTTTCCGACGTCTTTTATAATCAAGGTTACTGTATCATCGACCCACACGGCGATTTTGCCATTAATAACCTCCGTTTCGTTCCTAAGTCGCGCATTCAAGATGTGGTCTATTTTGACCCTTCCGATACCACTCATCCCATCGCTTTTAACCCCTTAGAGCTCTCTGACGAATCGCGCAAACCCAACGTCTGTTCCGAAGTTATCGGCGTTTTGAAACGCATGTTTGGCGACTCTTGGGGTCCACGCCTTGAACACATCTTACGCTACACTCTGCTCGCCCTCCTAGACCGCCCCGAAACCACTCTACTCGACATTTCTCGCATCCTCACCGACAAAGATTTCCGCAAAGAAACCCTCGAATATTGTAAGGATGTCACCGTTTTACAATTCTGGAAACAAGAGTTTGGCCAATGGAACGAAAAACAAGTCAACGAATCTATCGCCCCAGTTCTTAATAAAGTCGGTGCTTTTACTGCCAATCCCATTATTCGTAACATCGTCGGTCAGCCTAAGTCATCCTTTGATGTTCGCGAAATCATGGACGAAGGTAAAATTCTCGTTGTCAACCTTTCCAAGGGCCTTATTGGTGAGGACAACGCCGGCATTCTCGGTGCCTTCCTTGTTACCAAGATTCAACTTGCTGCCATGAGCCGTTCTGATATTCCTAATATTGCCGACCGCCGCCCATTTTACCTCTATGTAGATGAGTTTCAAAACTTCGCTACCGATTCATTTGCGGTTATTCTCTCTGAGGCACGCAAATACGGCCTCAACCTCACCGTTGCCAATCAATACGTTTCCCAGATGACCGACGCCGTCCGCGACGCCGTGTTTGGCAACGTCGGCACTACTATCTCCTTCCGTGTTTCCGCCGACGACGCCCCGATTCTCGTCAAGCAATTCGAGCCCACTTTTGAAGAAGGTGATCTGATCCAAATGAACAATCGCCACTTCGTCATCAGCATGATTATCAACGGTGAGAAATCGCCCGCCTTCTCGGCTACTACTTTGTCGCTACCTAAGACTCCTAAGGACAACTTCGCTGCTATTATCGAGCACTCACGCGCCAATTATACGCGCCCCCGCGAAGTCGTTGAAGCTGAAATCCGCGAAACCATCAACCAATCCGAAAAATACAAAAGGGAATTATCCGATTCTGGACGCGCCGCTGGTTCAAATCAACAGGGGTCCACCTCTGTTAAAACCGCACCAATTCCCGGTCTAGTGCTAAAAACCGGACAAAAACCGAACTTAAAAAAGGCTGATTTTCGTAAGATTTCACCCAATTCAGTATCTGGTGAAACTCGCCCGACTCTCAAAGACCTCGGTAAATTAGCCGCTGCTGAAAAATCCGCCAAGCCCGCCGCAAAATCTAAAAAACCCGCAGGGAAACAGTCAGCCCCAAAATCTCATCATAAGAAGAACCCTAAACACAAAAAGGCCGATTCCCCCTCTCCTACCCCTGTTAAGACCCCTAAAACCTCTAAACCCATCCCTAAACCCACCTCTAAGGCTACCCCTAAACACCCCAGTTCCACCCCTGTCACTACCCCTGTTAAGGAGGGCAAGCACCCCAGTAAGAACTCCGATAAGCATTCAGACGAGCATTTACTAACCATCGAGCATTGATATATAGGCCAAAAACGGGAACTACACCCAGCCAGAATTAAACATAACTAAAATCTAGCGCCACGCCGATAAAACTTTTGGCGGCAGGAGGTATAAGTTATCGTCTTTTTCACAAAAACGTAATGTCGCACAATATATCTTTTACGAACCACACCCCGTCACCATCATATTAATATGATAATAGCACAAAAGAGCAATACAGCTCCAAAATCCTTGTATCGCTCTTTATGGTTTGTTATGGGGTTTTATTAGGGATATTTTCGAGACATTTTGCGCCCGACGGGGGCGCAAGATAGTGAGCGAGGCCTGTAACGACAGGCCCGAGCGAACGTGTCGAGATAATATCCCTAATAAACCCTTATTCGGCATAAAATCCTAGCAAATTTTTGGATTTGACAATTCCCTCATTTAATTCCCTATTTTTACTTTTCCACAACCAATTTCCCTCCCCCACCCCTATACAACTCGCATTTTCTCAAACTCGCTAGAACAAAAACCGAACAGAAGGGTAGGGGATGATACTATTTATAGAACGCCTTCCCTTCTACTCTAACGTCTATGTATTCAAACCCACCCCCATTCAAATACTTTATCATCCTATCCGCATCTTCCACACTCACCCCTGTTCCTCGATCTATATTCATCTTAATATAACCATCATACCCTTCCAAACTTACCAATAGTTCCCTACTCTTATCTCTTGGTAAATCCACCCGCGTCATCGTATAACCTAGCTCCTTAAAATCTTGTTCTAGCCAAGCAATATATTCTTTTATCCTTCCCGACACCCCCACGCCTGCCTCGTCTACAATTTCTACTGTCGGCTCCGGTACCACTACCTCCGGCTCCGAAGTTTTCATCACCTGATCTTTAAACAACACTTGCCACAACATCACGCCCAAAATCGTCAAAATAATCAAAATCAGTACCACTGCCACCACCGACAATATACGCTTGTTTTTCATTTTCTTACGCGCCAACATCCGCTCCGACGCTAACTCCTGTCGTTCCCTCTCTGCTACTATCGTTTGCCCACGCTTCATCTACTTATCCTTTTCCGCTATTGTCAATCAATATCTGTGCTATCTGTTTAGCGGCATCAGTTTGCGCTTGCTCATGTAATTTCTCTGCCAAATTCGATCGCTCCTTAGGACTTCGCACTAAATGTTTAACTGCTTCTAACAATACTCCGGGCTGATTTACCATCCTGTCGTCACGCACCATCACTGCCGCCCCCATTTTAGTCAGTCTCTCGGCATTTTTTACCTGATGTCCACCGGGTAATTTTTCAAACGGCACTAACACTGCCGCCTTTTTTAACGCTGCGAGTTCCGCAATCGTCGTTGCTCCCGCTCGCGACACTACTACATCAGCCGCCCCCATTAGTTCTTCCATCACGCTACTAAAATTCCATAACCTAAAATTCGACTTTAAATGTGCTTCATCCCATTCTTCGTACTTTTTCAAATCTACCATTTCTTCATAATGTTTGCGCCCAGCAATCAACCCCACGCTTGTAAATTCCAGCATTTCCGGCAAAATATCTCGCACCGCTTCGTTAATATGTATCGCCCCCTGACTACCACCAGTAATAATTACTAGCGGCTTACCTTCATCAAACCCCAGTGTTTTCTTTAACGACTTCTGCTTGCTCTCACTCACCGGTTTGAACTCCACCGCCACCGGCGTCCCGGTAAACACTCCGTTTTCGCCATCTTTTATTCCCATACACACCACCGCAGCGTGTTTCATAAGTAACCGATTCGCCAGTCCCGGCACCGCATCCGACTCGTGAATCACATACGGTATACCTAATAGTCGTGCCACCAACCCCACCGGTAGCCCCACAAATCCCCCCTTCAAAAATATCACATCCGGCCGTTTATCATAGCCAAACAACCGCACAAAACTCTCTATAATTCCACCAATAAACCCGCATAGCCCCACGATATTTCCCCAGATAATATCTTTCAATGTAATCTGCCAATTCTCAAAATAATCGGCCAATTTCCATCCCGCATAACGGTGAAACTTCCCTGCCATAATTTTGCGCACTCTCACATACGGTTTTTTCGCGCCACTTCCTTGTTCATCTTCTCCCCAACGCACCCCAATTTCTGTTGTAATTTTTACAACATTATCATAGTACTTGCGGTCCGTCCAAAATTCCACCCTCGCACGGGGTTTTAGTTTTAATAATTCACGCACTACGGCGACGGCTGGCGTGATATGTCCCCCCGAGCCTCCGCCCACTACTAATACTTTCATTTCTTACCTCTCTTCCAGTATAACACGAAAGTTGTAAACATAGACCAATTGCCCCCGACATTATCAACAAACTCGTCCCACCATAACTTAGTAGCGGCAACGTAATTCCCGTCAACGGTATCAACCCCGTCATCGCCATAATATTCACCACCACATGCGCCGCCGCCCACGCAAACACCCCTATCACTACTAACGACTGTTCAGATTGTAACCCCGAAGCGGTCTTCAAAAGTCGCATCAACAGTATCGCAAAACAAATCACTATCACCATCAGCCCCACAAACCCAAAGGTTTCGCCCATCACCGCAAACACCGAGTCATTAATCGATTCCGGCAAATACCCCGTCGCCTGAACGCTATTACCTATCCCCACGCCAAACAGTCCACCTGTGCCAATCGCGATCATCGCATTTTCGATATGATAACTGCTGTTTTCATCCCCTTCCCCACTAAATGTCATCAAACGTTCCAAGCGGTGCGGCGAACTCACCACCGCCAGCACTCCCGCCACGCCTACTACTGCTAGTACTAGTAAAAACCGCTTCATTGGCATCCCACTCATAAACAAAATTGCCAAAATTATCGCCAGCACCGACACACCGGTTCCCAAATCTTTCTGCGCCACTACTACAAAAAATAGCGACAACCCACATACCACAATAAACGGTAACCAAAATTCCCGACTAGTAGTTTCTAATCGACCGTTTTCTTGGAACTTAGCCACTAGTTGCGCCAAATATAGCACCAACCCAAATTTCAAAATCTCCGCCGGCTGAAGGCTCAAACTACCCAAACTAAACCACCTACACGCCCCCAACTGGCAATTTACAATACTAGAACCCACCCATGATAAAACTAACATCAGAGCACTTAATCCTAACCCTATAATCACTAACCACTTCGCCCACTTGCGTACCTTCTCATACGGAAATTTAAACATAAAAGCAAATGCTATTAGCGCCAATGCCACACTTATCGCCTGATGAACAAAAAAGTACTGCTCATTATAATCTAGCCCATACGCTGAATTTAATACATTTACTCGCATCGGCCCAATCGCATAAATCACAATTAGCCCTAGCCCCATTAAAAATATTGTCAATATTCCAATTAGCCGGTCGCTGCGATGCCGTCGCATCTAGACAATATCTCCCGCCGCCGCGATAAATATGCCGATCAAGGCAAAAATACCCGCAATTACCCAAAACCGCATCACTATCTTCGCCTCCCCCCAACCTTTCGCTTCTAAATGATGATGTATCGGCGCCGAGATAAACAGCTTTTTCTTAAACACCGCCTTCCAAAACATCTGCAAAAGCGAAGAACCTGCCTCTACCACTAACAAAATCCCAATCACCGGTAGTAGCAAAAACGCATTGGTCATCATCGCCACTACACCTAGTCCCGCACCGAGCGCAAACGACCCCACATCGCCCATCATAAACCGCGCCGGCGGCACATTAAACCACACATAGCTCAGCAACCAACCAATCACCGTCAAGCAAAATCCTGCCAACATCCATTGGCCTTGAAACAGTGCTATTACTCCATACGCACCATATGCCAGCATCATAATTCCCCCTGCTAAACCGTCTAACCCATCTGAAATATTCACCGCATTTGATGTCGACACTACCGCAAAGGTAAATAGCAGCAGCATCCCTAGCGCACCAATCTCCCAGTCACCCACAAACGGCACGTGAACACTCGTCCAACCTAACCTACTAACAAAAAACCAGCCCAGTACCAACCCTACGATACTAATTAACGCAAATTTCACCGGCGCCCTTAGTCCCGCTGCGCCTTTACCGCTACCAAACACATTAATTAAATCATCTATCAATCCCACCAAACTACCACCAATAAATCCCGCTAGTGGCAACCAAGTCTGCCCACGATCTAGGTTACAAATCATTGTCACCGTAAACACCGCTACTACACCTATTATCCCAGCCATCGTCGGAAATGCCCGCTCAAACTTATGCGCATGTAATTTTGTCATCACTGGCAATTTATCACCCTGCGCAGTTGATTTTTTCTGCTTCTTCCAAAACTTATATTTATAAGCAAAGTGCGTATAAATCGGCGTCAATGACATCGACAACATAAACGCGCCTAGTGTCAGGATCAAGTTATAAAACAGTTCGTTACTAAAATCGGCATTCATGGTTCTATTATCTCATATTTTTATGCTTTTGGTTTAATTTTTAGGTAATTTTGCGTATAATTACTCAGTTCGTCAAATATCGGCATCGCATGTTTTTCACCCTCCATATGTTGCCCTGCTCCCCAGATTTTCACCATTATTACATATTGCGGTAACTCACCATCTGTCCCACCGAACCCCACATAACTGGCAATTGTCTCACCCATCGCATCTGAATAACTACCATCCTCTAAAATCACCTGCGCCGTACCAGTCTTACCACCCACAAAATACCCTACCTTGTCTGTACCGTTTGCTTGCCTCGATACTCTAGTTCCGCGTAGCATATTACGCATCGTCGCGCTGGTTTCTTCACTTATCGTCTCGCGCGCCGCCGGCTTTAATTCCTTCTTTTCAAACTCACCATTTTTTAACGTTCCCGCCACTATCGTTGGTGTATAATATTTACCACCATTTATTACCGACGAAAACGCACTTGCTACTTGTATCATTGTCAAATTCAAACCCTGTCCAAACGTCATATTTGCGTAGGTCAAATCCATCGCCCAACCATCGTTCGGTCCCACGATATACCCAGGCGATTCGCTCAATTCAATATCGGTATATTGTCCCAAACCAAACCTATCATGATAATACTCGTATAATTTTTGTCTACCGCTTTCGTTAATCTCCGTTTCTGACCCCGACAGTAGCCTCAGCGCTTGTGTACTACCAGTATTTAGCGAATAATCTAGCACTGTCTGCATATTTATCACGCCCAGTTGCCCTTTATACGCATTTTCAATCGTTTTACCATCTATTTCTACTGAACCGGTATTAGTATAAGTCGTTTCTGGCGTCATCACCCCCTCATTAATCGCCGTCGCAAAAGTAAATACCTTACACACACTCGCCGGCTCGTATGGTTCCTCTACCGTATAATTAATAAAATTCGTCGCATCCTCTACCTTCGCGTAGTTCGCCGGGTCATAATTTGGCACATTAGCCATCGCTAATACCTGACCAGTTCTCGGGTTCATTATCACCGCACTCGCATTGGTCGCAGTCGTTCTACTCACCGCTCCCGCTAAAATCTTCTCCACACCATGTTGTAAATTACGGTCCACGCTTAGCACCACCGTCTCGCCATTTTTCGCCGGCAAACGCACATTATTGTCGCCAATCGACAAAATCACATTATTAATATCTTTAGTCGTTTTGAGCAAACCATTTTCCCCCGCCAATACTTTATCTAACGAACCTTCCACTCCATACTGCCCGCTCCCCTCTAAATTTACGAAGCCGAGCAGTCTCGAAGCCAACTCACCTTCTGGATATACTCGCCTTGTATTCTCTTGTAATACTACTCCATTTAAATTCTCACTGGCAATTTTCTCTGCCGCCGCTCGACTCACATCTTTTGCTACCACATAGTAGCGTAAATCTTTATTAAAAAACACATCACTCCATTCAGCGATTTTCTGCTCACTCGCATTCTCATCTATCACTTGTTTGACTTTTTCTTCATCCACCACTTTCGGGTCTATTATCACCGACCACACTGTTTCGTTCATCGCTACTGGCGCCGGATTATTACCATCCATCATATAAATCTCCCCCCGTTTCGCCACAATAGTATTAGTAAAAGTCTGCTGTTCATCAGCCTTAGCCTGCCAGTCATCATGCTCTACTATCTGAATGAAAAAAAGTCGCACCGCGATTATCCCGACGACTACCATCAGACAGATTCTCAAGGCTTTATTTCGACTTTTCATAACCTATATTATACCACTATTCAGCATAACCGGCCGGCGCCGCATCTTCCATCGCTACCGCCACTTCCGAATTTTCCGCCGCCGCAATCGAGGTTAGGCGCGCTTTTTCTACTGCCAGATCTTCCTTTTTTGACTGTAAATCAACAATTTCCGTTTCAATTTCTGACAGCTCGTAATCATAATTCGTTGCTTTCGTACCTTGCGCCACATAAATCAAACCAACTATTAGGACTAATAGCCCTACAATCATCGCATGAGAAACCGAACCTAGCGACTTGTGCTGATGACGCACCGTATTGCGATTCCTAGTCCAAGTAGTAGCCGTACTAGCATTCCCGTTACGTCTGGTAATATAAGTTTGGTCTCTCATTTTTTATTTTTGTTAATAACTCCAGTTAATTTTTATGTTTATTGTTTGTTTTTCCTAGACCGGAGCACTCATGCCAGCACCGCCATCGATAACTAGCATTGTGCTCCGGGAAGGTCATGTATAGTTTTGACACACACTCTACTCTCTAACAATCACAGAGTGGTGGACCTTATTAGGGTCCTCGCAAGTAAAATTCCGATCAAAATCATTTGACGAACTTTACTTGAACTTTTTCGGCACGAGACTTGCTCGTAACAGTAATTTTGCGTGGCATACTTGCCTCCTTTTTGTTATTGTTTTTATTTTTATCAATCTAGAGTCTTACGCACGCTCTTAATTTCGCGCTGCGCGCTCTAGGGTTGATAACCAACTCACCTTTTTTCGCAACTAGTGGTTTTTTATTGATAATCCTAAGTTCTGATTCCGCGCCATAACTTGTCGCTTCCGTCAGATAATTCTTTACCAAGCGGTCTTCTAAACTATGAAATGTAATAAACGCTGCTCTACCACCTTGGTTTAACAGTTTTGGCACTAGCGGTAGGGTACGCTCAATTTCGCCCAACTCATCATTTACCGCGATCCGAATCGCCTGAAAACTCCGCGTCGCCGGGTGTACTTTACCCCTACGCCCCCTACGCGCAATCACTTCTGCGAGTTCAGTCGTCGTATTATATGGACGATGATGGACAATTTCGCGAGCAATTATTTTTGCTTGGCCCGGTTTTTCTTCTCCATATTTTATCAAGATTTCCGCTAATTCCCTTTCGCTCCACTTATTTACAATCTCAGCCGCAGTTAAACTCTGCCGCCTGTCCATTCGCATATCTAACGGTCCTGCTTTCGCAAACGAAAAACCTCGCTCCTGCCTATCTAGTTGCAAAGAAGACACTCCAAAATCCGCCAGTAATAAATCAAAGGAATTTCCACACTGTATTTCCTGTAGCGCCGCACTATAAAAATCCGAGTTTACAATTTTGACCGATTCACGCCCTACGTACTTCTCACTCAAAATTTGACAAGCAAACTCATCGCGGTCAATTAACACTGACCCTTTATAATTCCGCGTCACATCCAAAATCTTGCTCGCGTGCCCAGCATACCCCGCCGTTAAATCTATGTATGCTTCTCCCGGCTGTGGGTTGAGCACGTCTAGCACTTCCTTGAACATCACTGGTTGATGAAGTTCTTCCATGACTTTATTATACTACGTTTGAGATCGTTCAACTAGAAACTTTAGCGGGTTTGTGTTTGATTTGATGTTTGTTTTCCCTTCTAAAGACATCTACTGCAATTTATCAGCGCAAAGCTAATCACATTTTTGCAGCCGTTGAGAGATTGTCTAGAAAGTCTTGATCATTAGATCTATAGAGTTAATTGGGAGGTGTCAATAAGAGGTGCCCATGGTTTTGATAACGCGTATCCTAAACGCGCGCCAAAACTCCTAGTTGGTCGATCTCAAACTTTTTTAAGGTGCTTTTTTGTGTCGTGGTGTTTGTTTACTGTTCCACTTGTGCCTATTTTATACGATTTTTCAAATAAATGCAAGTACTTTTTTTGACTTTTTTTCAAAAAACTTGTGGAAAAGTTTTTAGTCATCTTTACAACGATTTTCGACTTTCCCTGTTAAACCTGTGGAAAACCCCCACTCTTCCCTATTCCCCCTCGATTTGACACACACCAACAAAATATGTTCTAAAAAACCGAACAACCCGAACAAAACTATCATCAAAAAGCCTTGTCAATTCAAGCAGAAGCGTGTTATAATAGAAACGCAACAGTTTAGTTAGGTAAAGAGACCTTAATTATTTTATCTAATTCGATATGCCGAGAAACGGCGCCGTAAGGTAAGCTAGTCGGCAGATCGAATTAAGGTCAGCTAACTAAGCTGTTGCACCCCTCGCGGTGCCGTTTTTGTTAAAGGAAGTGGTATTTGAGGAGCAAAAACTAACGGAGGAACCCTCTATATGCTAAAATCTGTAAAGTCATTTAGTTACGCCATATCGTTATCCACAATAACACTACTTGGAATTATTTTAGCTAGCTCTAATGTCTTCGCAACCGGTTCTTCAGATACCGCAGTAGATCTTAATGTTAACACAGTACTA
>CAYMXW010000012.1:0-18682 GCA_964394555.1 uncultured Candidatus Saccharibacteria bacterium
GAGTAACATCGCTTGGGTTTTCTACTTTCTCTTTGTAAGAGCCAAGTTCGATAGATACGCGCACTGGAGTTGGCGAGTAGCGAAGCTTCAAAGTTTCATCGCCGCTTTCGCCCTCAACTTCGTATGCGTAAACACCGACAGAAACGGAGCCTTTGTTTCGTAAGACATTTTCTGGGATGTCGCACTTATCATCAATGATAGGCACTTCGTAGGCTTTGTTATTGTCCAAGTCAGTGAAGATCGCTTTCTTGGTTAGCCCTGCATAAGCGCCAGTAAACTCGAACTCACACGGAGTGATGTGATATTCGCCCTGGTTGACGATGCTTTTCTCCGTGATTTCGATTTTGTTTTGAGTAACGCTAAGCTTCATCGTTTTCGTTCCTCTCTTCCTCTAAAGTTTTGAGAGTTTCAACGGCTTCTTCGGTTTCCGCATCGCCAGGAGTGAGAGTCATCTCTTCACCTTCTACTTCTGCTTCGACCGAGCCGTCTTTGTTGAACTCTTTGATCTCGACTTTTTCTACCTCTTTGACCTTTTTCTCGGTCTTCTTCTTGGCAGGTTTGGCGGCTCCGATGATCTCAAAGTTGTAGTCATCACCTGCGAAGTGCAGGAAGCCTTTGCCGTTTTTGTCTGCTTTGTCTGTAACATCGATGTCAGTGCCGTAGAGCGTGATGATGGCTCGGCCTTTCTCATCAGGAGTTACTTTGATAGTGTTAGCCATATGCTACCTCCTATGCTTTTCATAATTGCTCAGCTTCCCAGTCTCCGCGATTAAGTTCGCAAGCGACTGGCTTTTCACAAAGCCTTTGCGGTTGATTAGATAGAACTGCGGTCGCTTCTTGAGCCCTGTCTCTTCGTCCGTATCGGCCGCGAGTGCAAGCTCAGCCACGATCCTGTTGTTCTGCTTGTGAAACAGATAGACTTTCAAACCGCGCATCTGACACTGGCAGACTTCTCCGAGACCGTAGTCCTGGAGCACTTCGCTCCCAGTATATGATGACTTGAAGAGCAGATCGTTACGCTGAAAACCGTTTCGGATGGCGCTGGCCGACAAGCAGCGATAGAGCACCCTCTGCGTTACGATAGCTTCAAATTGTTCGGTTGAAATATCTTCCATTTTTCACCTCGATTAAAATTGTATCAACCAAAAGCGGCCCTGAGGTTAGAGCCGTCCAACTAAAACTGCGAGTAAAAGAAAGACGACTGAAACTCATAGAGCCGCAGTCGATCTAACTTTATTATACCATAAAAGGCTCGGTCATTCGAGCATCGCTTGACATCACTCTTTGCGAGTGGTATCATAGATGTAACCACAAAGATCTCAAAGTCTCGTTTTTGCGAGACTTTCTTCGCCTCTGGACAGATAATGTAAGGAGGTAAAAGTGGCCAGGAGGTCATTCTACAAAGTTGATACAGAGCTGTTGCCAGTTATCGGAACTGACGAAACGGTTTTGTTAGCTATTTTGGAGAATGCCGCCAAAGTCTGGAAAAAAGACCAGAACGGCTACTTTGCGATCTTTACAACTTATCTGATGGAGAAGACAGGGTGGTGGCAGGGCAGAATTGCTAGGACGCGAGCAAGGTTGGTGAAGCTCGGTCTTTTGGAATACACCCCTGGCAAAAACCAGAACTCTCCAGGAAAATACAAAATACTAAGATAAACACAACGCGGTTTACAACATAGGAGGTAACTCTGAAGGAGGCCTCCTTTTTTCTCTTGTGTGGGTTGTGGAAAACTATGCGAAAAACTGTGGAAAAGTCGGTGGAAAAGCCTGTGGAATTGCACTTTCCGCCTTGCTAAAATAGCAAGCCACCCAACAGATGGTGCCGTGCTAAAATAGCAAGCCCATAGAAAAAGAATATAAAAAGAAATAGTAGTAGGCCGCGTGGAAAACAAAACTTTGAATATCAACTCTAAGAGGGTGGGAGTTAGGAAACCACGACTACAATGTCAAAAGGAGATCCAATTTATGCTCAGGTGAATGAGTATCTGGAATACTGCGAGTTTGTAAAGCAGGTAAGTCCGATGACTCTCACCGCTAAGAAAAGCATCTACAAGCAGTTTATCGAAATGTCTCGGTGTAAAGACCTGGAACATCTCGATAATGCTGACTATAATCGCTGGGTAAAAGCCCAGACTAAGAATGGGAATGCGCCGCGGACGATCAATATGCGTTCCGCGCACATCGTCTGTCTCATAAAGTATCACCGAGAGATGGGTATGACGATACCAATAAAGCTACCGCTCATCCAGAAGCTCAAAGAAGGGCCAGTGCGCCGTGTCTTTTATCTAAGGGATGACATCGCCAAAGTTCTTTCCGCCATCGACTTAGATGCCGAAGATGATTTTGAGCGCCGCCAAAACTTGATGGACTGGCTTCTAATAAGGGTGTGCTTTGATACTGGGCTTCGCATCACGGAGCTTAGAAACCTTCAGTTAGATAGTTTCAACGGTCGGCAGATAAACTTCATCGGTAAAGGTTTCAAGGAAAGGAAGGTGTGGATCGCCACGGAAACTTACGAATACCTGCAAGAATGGATCGAGGTGGCCGATGTAACGGACTGGCTATGGGTGAATGAGTATCATCGGCATCTATGCAACGATGAGCTGCGCATCAGAATGAGAAAAGTCTTTGAAAAGGCTGGCTATGACAACTTCTACCCTCACGCTCTGCGCCACACATTCGGCACCGACATCCAAAAGCAAGGCGCAACGCTGCTCGAAATGCAGCAGATGCTCGGCCACGCTCGCGCCGAAACTACCGAGCGTTACATCCACGGTCTCGAAGGCGAGCAAGAAAAACTATTCAACCACTACCGAGAGGTTCGTTTCGCGACTTAGGAAAAGTCAATGGGTGGGCTTCAAAAAAGTCAGAAAACCCACGAAAAGTGTGGTATAATAGAGGTAACAACACGAAGCAAGCGACAACGCAAAAAAGCTCCAGCAACTTAAACATTGAAGAAAAAAAACGACCTAAAACTTCCACACTAGGTCATTCAATGTTATAATTATACCACACGCTCTTAGTGAAAATGATATAATAAAGCTATAAAAAAGGAATAAAATGGCAAAAGTATTTTTCACCAAATCAATCACACCTGCGAGCCTTAAAAAAGTTTATGAAGCGCTAGGCGTTGAATTAAATGGCAAGGTGGGCGTCAAAGTTTCTACCGGCGAGCAAGGCGCTAAAGGTTATCTCAAAGTCGATTTAATCGGCCCTTTTGTTAAATCTTTGAACGGTACGATTCTCGAATGTAATACCGCCTATCCAGGCGCCAGAACTAGTACCAAGAAGCATCTTAAGGTCGCTGGGGAGCATGGCTTTACGAGCTTTGCGGATGTTGACATTATGGATGCCAAAGGCGAGATTAAAATCCCAGTCAATAAAGGCAAGCATTTAGAGTATGATTTTATTGGTCAAAATTTTGATAATTACGATTCGTATATTAATCTCGCACACGCCAAGGGGCATATGATGGGCGGCTTCGGCGCCAACCTCAAAAACCAAAGTATCGGTATCGCGTCGCGCCACGGTAAAGCCTATATCCATTCGGCCGGTAAATCTCGCAGTCCTCTGACGGTCTGGCATAATCTCCCTAAGCAAATTGATTTTATCGAGAGCATGGCCGAAGCCGCCCTCGCAGTCTCCGACCACATCAAAGCTCAAGGCAAGCAAATCATTTATATTTCAGTCATGAATGCGATTTCTACCTCCTGCGATTGTGATAAAAATCAAGACGACCCCGTCATGCCAGATCTTGGCATTATCGCCTCGCTCGACCCGGTAGCCAACGACCAGGCTTTTATTGATATGGTCTGGCAATTTGCCGCCGACCATCCCGAGCACGAAGGCGTCAAAGCTTTACAAAAACGCATCGACGACCAACTCGGCCGCGAAATCCTCCCCTACGCCGAAGCGATTGGGGTAGGGAGCCGAAAATACGAATTAGTGAAGATTTAGATTATATTTAGCATACAAAGACAAAAATGGCGAATACTTCGCAAAAGAAATGCTTCCCAAAGAAATTTACAAAAAATAAAACCAGTATGTTGGTAAATCGTTGACGATCAACGTGCTATAATAGAGCCAGTTAACCAAGGAGCAAAAATGGAAGAAGCTAAAATCTGTCAAAGTTGCGGCATGCCACTTACGTCAGAAGACATACTGAGCACCGAAAAAAACGGTAGCGTAAATACCGACTATTGTAAATGGTGTTATAAAGACGGCGAATTTGTTGACGACGTCTCGATGGAAGAATACATTGAGATGTGCTCCAAATTTGGCGAGCAAGCCGGCATGACCAACGAACAAATGAAAGAATATTGTACCAAACTTTTCCCGACCCTAAAGCGCTGGAAAAAATAATTAATGTACGCCGAATTTCGCACCAAACTTATTTCCTGCGCCGATGAGAAATATCGTAAGTTTTCTCAGAAAGGCATTCCGTGCGAGCGCCCATTTATCGGCGTGCGCATTCCCAAAATTCGTGCGCTAGTCAAAGAAATTCCGCCTGAAAATTTTGCTGAATTTCTTAAAGCCAAGCCGGTCGCCATTGAAGAGGTGATTGCGCGCGGCTTTCTTATTGCTAGATTACCCTACGATGAAATGCTCGGGAGTTTTGACTCGCAAATCAAACTTCTTGATAACTGGTGTACGGTTGATACTTTTTGTGCGGCATTGCGCAAGACTGTCAAGGGTCACGAAGCCGATTTTCTCGACCGCAAAGTTGAACCGCTTTTAAAATCTAAAAACGAATTTACTACCCGCGCCGGCCTAGTTTGTCTGCTAGATTTTTATGTCAAACCAGATTACCTAAATTTGATTTTTGATCGCACTGAAGCTCTTAAAGGCCGTCAAGATTATTACGTCAAAATGGCGATTGCTTGGCTACTGGCTGAGTGTTTTATCAAATTTCCTACCGCCACTTTTGCTTATTTGCAAGTTTCAAAGCTCGATAAATGGACTTTCAATAAAACGATTTCTAAAATTTGCGATTCCTACCGCGTCGATAACGACACCAAAGAAATCATCAAAAAACTCCGCCGCGCGTGATATAATTAAGCCATAACCACGGAGGCAATATGGACAAACTTACTTATCTCGGCCACGCCAGCCTGTGTCTTGAAACGCGCGAAGGCAAAGTGATTTATATCGATCCTTACGCGGGCGACGATTCAGATTACGAAAAGCCAGCTGATTTAATTTTGGCCACTCACGACCATTACGACCATAACGAAATTACTAAAGTCAAAAACCGCGCCACCGATGTTAAAATCATCACCGAAAAAGAAGCCTTAAAAGACGGTCAGCATCAAACTTTTCATTTTGATTTTGCTGACATTGAAGCCGTCGAAGCTGGCTATAATAAATTTCACGACGAGACCAAATGCGTTGGTTACCTGATTACTCTAACTAGCGGCACCAAGCTTTACGTCGCCGGCGACACTACTATCACTCCACAAATGGACACTCTCGCTAGTCGTCATATTGACTACGCCTTTTTCCCGATGGAAGGCATCTACACCATGACGCCCGAAGAAGCCACCATTGCCGCGAGCAAAGTCCAGGCCAAGCACAGCATCCCTTATCACACCGACGCCAATTCAAACGAAATCAACCATGCCACAGTAGATAAATTTACCGCCGATAACAAGTTCGTTATCGAAAAAGGCGAAACTATAAATTTAGGAGAATAAAATGGATCAGTATATCAAACAAAGCATCGATGGTCGCAAGCAGGCGATTTTTAACGCATACGCAGTAGGCGCGGCCGAAAAAAAGGAAATCGACACGCTCTTTGCAGAAATCGAAAAACTCGGCACCAAGTGTAAAGACGTAGGAGAATTTGAGGCGGAACTCGCCAAGAGCCCGCTAAATCAAAAATACCTCGATTTGTTTACCGAGATTGCAACCAGTACTCCAGCCAAAGCCACAGCTGATACCGCCAATATTAAAAAGCCGAATCTCGGTAGTATGGTAGCCAAAGGCATCACCGAAGGCGCAGCCGAAAATATCGCTACCGAAGCTATAAACTCAGTCCTCCCCACCAAAGCCGCTATTCACCAAGAAGCCTCCGACGCCGTTCGTAAAATCCCCGGAGTTGGCGACGCAATCGACATCGGCCAAAAAGCCAGCTACGCTGCGCACCTCGGCAAACTTTTCGGTAATAAGAAAAAGCCAAAAAGAAAGATTAATAATGGCTAGCTCAAAAGAATATCGCGACTTTGTATTAGAACAATTATCAGAAGTGCCCGATATCACTTGCCGACCCATGATGAGCGAATTTTTGCTCTATGTAGACGGAGTATTATTTGGTGGTATCTACGACAATCGCCTATTGATAAAAATCACCCCAGCCAACAAAAAATACCAAATGTCCGAAGCCATCCCTTACCCAGGCGCCAAACCGATGTATTTGGTTGAAGATTTGGACGATAAAGAAAAATTGGCGGAGATAATAAAGGTGACCGTAAAAAAGCTATTTTATGATATAATGAAAGCATAGAAGTTCTGCAGGGTATCGAAGGTACTTAGCGCAGGGCTTCTTTTTGTCGAAACATTGGTGAGTTCTCGGAAAACAAAAATAGAGAGCAAGCTCTCATTAAAACCTTGGTGAGTATGCTCGCAAGCTCGCATGCTCACCGACGGATACTCAAAAAATCCAAAGTAAACTTTGGATTTTTATTCGTATCCTTGGTGAGTCGGGAGGGGCTCGAACCCTCGACACCGGGCTTAAAAGGCCCGTGCTCTAACCAGCTGAGCTACCGACCCTAGCTAGAACATAACCTATTATACCACAAATTGCTAAAAAACAAAAGAGTCAAAAAGCACGACTTATCGCCGCGCTTTTTGCCTTAGTATTACTCCTCTCCAACATATTCCTCCAGACACAATCCCTTGTCTGCAATTTCATGAGCCATCGCCGCCGAGCCAACGAACCGAATTTCAAACTCATGGTCTTTCACGCCGGTAATTTCCGACTTATCGTCAGGATACCGCATGATAAAACCATAATCAAGCATTTTTTGGTAGACAGTTTTGAATTCCGCAAACTTATCCAAACGCTCTTGAGTTGGCGAATACCACTCGTAATTTTTACCATCTTCGCTATACCAAATCACGATATCTAGCAGCAGTCCGGTATGATGTTCCGAAAAACCGACCTTATTCGAACTAGCCACACCGTTCGCACCTTCGTCAAACAGGCTGTTAATATACTCCTGATCTTTTGCGGTACGATAGCCGTCATACAGCGCCACTTCTATATTGTCATTAGTCTTCAAATCATATTGTAGCGAAGTAAAAGCTAGATAAGCCGCTTTTTCTGCAGCCATGATGTCGCCGTCAACCGCATTCGGAAAATACACCAAATCAGACCGGAGCGCTTTATTGTAATCACCATTAAAATCATACTCATTATCTTCATTAACGACAATTAAATAATTACGCTCGGGGTTAAGCAACTCTTTGGCGTCCTGATGTGCTATCCCATAAGTTGATTCTATTGCATTTGACGTTTCTTCGGGCTGGCTAGCACCGCAACCTGCTAGTAGAATAATACCAAGAACAATTCCTAACAATGTGCATACTTTTTTCTGCATTTTTACACCCCCTAAAAATTTACGGAGAAAATATCGTACATAAATATATTAACACATTTTCAGAAAAAATCAAGCAAAACGACCTAGGGTTAGCTTAGAACTACTTCTCGCACGTTTTCTAAATGTTTATTTCTTAGTACCGATTAAAACATACACCTGGTGCTTATGCGGTTGAGGGTATCCTACATGTGGTTCATCGCTAACTTCAAAACGCTCCTCTTTCACATCCATTAGATTTTCTTTCAAATATTTAATATAGTCCGGATCAACTTTTTCTTTATCTTCTAAATCACTAAAAATCACCACACCACCTTTTCGCGCCAACTTAATCACATTCTCTAAAGCCCTGTCTTTATCTTTCACAAAATGCAGCACATACATAAACAGCACGACATCAAACTTTTTTTCAGACTCATAACACTCTATTAAAGCTTGCTTTGTTTCAACTTTCAACCCCAAATTCTTAGCAGTTTTTTCAACTTCAGAGACTAATTTTGCATTTTTATCAAAAGCCGTTACTATAGCGCCTTCCTGAGCCAACAAAAAAGTTTTCTCGCCTTCACCACAGCCACAATCAACGACAGTCAATCCTTCTAGCGAAGAAAACTTTTTTCTCAATTCAGGCACTAGATTTTTCATAATTATATTATATAATAAAAACCCCCTTTTACAAGATGACAGCGTTGCTCACGTATGCTATTTTCTATGCTATAATATTTATATGACTAATCTAGAAAATATCGTAAGCTTATGTAAGCGCCGTGGCTTCATTTTTAACGGTTCTGAAGTCTATGGCGGTATGGCTGGCACTTGGGATTTTGGTCCGCTTGGCGTCAGTCTCAAACGTAAAATTATGCAAGAGTGGTGGCACTATTGGGTCGAAAAACGCCCCGACATGTACGGCGTTGATGCCGCTATCATTATGAACCCCAAAACTTGGGAGGCTTCTGGCCACACCGCTACTTTTTCTGACCCTCTCATCGAATGTAAAGAATGCCACCAACGTTTCCGCGCCGACCATCTCAGCAAAGATTTTAACGAAAAAGTCACTACTGAAGAAATTATCGAAGCTGATATTAGTTGCCCTAACTGCGGCAAGTCTAATTGGGGCGACGTCAAACAATTCAACATGATGTTTGCCACTCACGTAGGCGCTACTACCGATGAAAAATCACTCGCCTACTTACGCCCTGAGACCGCGCAAGGTATTTTTACTAATTACAAAAATGTCGTTGATAGCATTTATCCCGACCTGCCATTTGGTCTCGCCCAACAAGGTAAGGCATTTCGTAATGAAATCAGTCCGCGTGATTTTATCTTCCGCACCCGCGAGTTCGAACAAATGGAAATCGAATATTTCGTCACTCCCGATACCTGGAAAAAGCATTTTAAAGAATTACTCAAAGATTGTCACGACTTTTTGGAAAATGTTATCGGCCTGCCAAAAGACATGATTCACGATGTCGAAGTCGCCCCCGAAGACCGCGCTCATTACTCCGACCGCACCATTGATATTGAATTTGATTTTCCTATTGGCAGGGAAGAGCTCATGGGTATCGCCTATCGCACCGATTTTGACCTTGTAAACATCCAGCGCGCATCTGGCAAAAACATGGAATACCGCGATAAAAACACCGGTCAAAGTTTCATCCCCCACGTTATCGAACCTTCATTTGGTGTTGAGCGCTTGATGATGGCTATCCTTACCGCTGCCTACGCCGAAGATGAAATTGACGGCAACAAACGCACTCTACTCAAACTTCCCGAAAACCTCGCACCATATCGTTTTTGCGTGTCACCACTGCTCAAAAACAAGCCCGAGCTAGTCGAAAAAGCCAAATTAGTCTACGACCAACTCCGCGCCAAGTACCACAATGTCACTTGGGACGATTCTGGCAACATTGGCAAACGCTACCGCAAACAAGACGAAATCGGCACCCCCAAATGTATCGTTATTGACTTTGATACTTTGAAAGATGACACCGTCACCGTCCGCGACCGCGACACCGCAGAACAAGAGCGAGTCAAAATTGATGAATTATAAGAAGCCAAAAAGCTTCCCTGAGGACCGTAAGCTTGGGCGAGCGCCCTCGAGCGTGTCCGAAGGGAAGCTTTTTGGCTTCTACAACCTAGCGGTCTTTCCACCTCGCAATCGCGGCTTCGATGACTTCTTTGGCTGCGCCAACCCCAGCGAACTCAATTACCTCAGTGGTGCCTGGTTTCTTTAAATCCTTGTAGTGGTTAAAGTGGAATTCAATCTGCTCAATCAAGCGCTCTGGCAAATCTTCGAGCATTTGATAGTGATCGCCGTTATTGCGGTCGTCTTCGGGTACGCAGATAATCTTATCATCTACCTCACCACCATCCATAAACTTCATCACACCAAGTACGCGAGCTTTCATCCAAATACCAGTAGTCAAAGGCTGGTCGGTAATCATCAATACATCTAGCTCATCGCCGTCTTCATCCAAAGTTTGCGGGATGAAACCGTAGTTACAAGGCTTAGCAAACGCCATTGGCTCGATGCGGTCAAGCATAAAACAGGCATGCTCGCGGTCCCACTCAATTTTGTGATTCGAACCCGTCGGGATTTCAATTACCACATTAACTTTGTTATTTTGGTAGTCCCCCGGCTCTAAGATTTTATTAAAATCGGCCATAATATCTCCTTATTATTTAAATATTTTAGCATTTTTAATATCGTCTGGCAAATAGTTTTTGTCTAGATGAAAACCCGCTTCCCATTTTTGGCCCTTGCCATAGCCCAAATCTTTCATCAACTTAGTCGGGGCATTACGCAGCCATATCGGCACTGGCAAGCCCATTGATTTGCGCGCCAAATCTTGCGCCGCGTACCAAGCGTCGGTCGTTTGACGAGATTTTTGTGCTTTGGCTAGCACCGTCGTTACGTGCGCCAGTATCAACCCACTTTCGGGCATGCCGATTCTTTCTACCGCCTCAAAACAACTCACCGCCAGATTCAAAGCGCCATTACCAGCCAGCCCAATATCTTCGCTCGCAAAAATCACCATTCTCCGAGCGATGAATTTTGGATCTTCGCCCGCTTCTAACATTCGCGCTAAGTAATACAGTGCCGCATCGACATCGCGTCCTCGCATCGACTTAATAAACGCCGAAATATTATCATAATGATTATCACCTTTTTTATCATAACCAGGTACTTTGCGCCCCGCCGCTTGTTTCACTACTTCTACATCTACTTTTTCTGCTAACGACAAGGCCAGTTCCAAATCTCCCAGTGCCGACCGTGCATCACCACCCGATAGTTCTGCTATATAATCTAGCGCCTTTGCGCTAACACGCCGAGACGCTTTTTCAGCCTTCACCGCTCGTTTTAACACTTCGAGAATCGCCGATTTTGACAAAGCCGATACTACCACCACGCGCGACCGCGACAAAAGCGGCGAAATCACTTCAAACGACGGATTCTCGGTCGTCGCGCCAATCAATATAATTAACCCACTCTCCACATGCGGCAAAAATGCATCTTGTTGCGCCTTGTTAAACCGATGAATTTCATCTACAAACAGTACCGTCCTGACTTTTAAATTCCAGTTTTGCCGCGCCCGTTCCACCACTTCAGTAATATCTTTTTTACCTGCGGTTACTGCCGATAGCTCAACAAAATCCGCCTTAAATTCTTGCGCCAAAATCCGCGCTAGAGTCGTCTTGCCCGTCCCCGGCGGTCCCCAAAAAATCAAATTCACCGGCTCACCTTTACGCGCAATTTCCGTCAAAATCTTACCATCACCAATAATCTCGTCTTGTCCTACTACATCTGACAATTTTTGCGGTCGCATCCGTTCTGCTAGTGGCACCCGCGTCTCAGCTTTTTCCATACCCCTATTATATCAAAAATATGGTATAATTATAGATAAGGGCATGGTCCTTTAACAATCAAGCCGAGTTTTTACGAAAAGAAAGGGGGGTTTCACATGACTTTTCGTAAAAATATAGACAATAAATCTGTCAAAAACCGCAACACAGGCTATCCGTCGCTCGATAAAACACACCTTCAAGGTGCTAAATTCACCGAGCTACACCCGCCTGCGATATCCGTTAATCCTTATCACTTAATCAAAATCCTCAATAGAAAACGGCTCGATCGTGTCTGTTTCGAATCTTGGTACGATGGTTCCAAACACACCTATTGTGAACTCTTGGAAGACGTTGAAAGCGCTGCTAAGTCACTACGTATGTACGGCTTGGATCGTGGCGATACTATCACTATTGCTACGCCAGTGCTGTACGAAAGTTTCGTAGTTTTTGTGGCAGCAGTTGCTAGCGGCATTAATGTTTCACTGGCGCATTTTTATCTTGGTACTGAAACTTTGGCGCGCTATGCTGAGTCGCACGGTTCCGCTATGTTCTTTTCTTATGAACAAAACGAGGAATTTGCTCTCGCAATTTTGAAAGGCACCAAAAAGGCAAAATATGTCGTCAACATTGATTATCAATGGCTGACCAAAGATGGCACCATACCATTTCACGAGTTTTTCAATTATGGCAAAATTATCTGTCGTAATGAAAAAATCAAATTCCCTTTGCTTGACAGCAAAGTGCGATTTTGGTTACAGACCAGCGGCTCTACTCAGGGCGTGCCCAAAGATATGGCTTTTGGTTTGAAACAAATTTTTAACATGTTGATGCAAGCGGCTAATGCTAGCGACACCAGCATTAAAAACGATTGTTCTACCATCTTAGTTCAACTGACTCCGCTTAGTATGCCTTATGTCATGACGATGACTTTTGCCAACTTGGCCGCTGGCCAAAACGTCAACATCATTGACGGCACTAATCGCGAGCACGTCACTAAGTTTTTTAGCTCTATCGCTGACCGGTCCGACCTTGTAGTTTTTGGCATCCCGTCATTCTATGCTTCACTAGTTGAACTGATGCCCGAAGACGCAGCCTTACCTAAGGAAGTCACACTCTATAATGGTGGTGATCACCTGCCAGACAAATTGCGTGTCGACCTACTCAAATGCTTCACGGCTCACGGCTCATCGCAGATTCAGGTCTGTGATGATTATGGCATTGGCGAGGCGCTTTGCGTCGGTTCGGACGGCAAGCATTTGTCGCAATTTGACGAAAAGGGCAATATCCGGCCTCGCGCCAGAGCCTATCGTGGTACCAAGTGGGTGCTCATCGATGAAAACGGCGATGAGGTCAAATACGGCGAAAAGGGCAAAATCTTGATTTCTTCCAAATCGCTTTGCGAAGAATATCACGACGACCCGCTCGCTACGCGCAGAGCCTTCTTCGATGATGGCACTACACGTTGGTTTGATACCGGCGACTACGGCATTCTTGACCGTGACGGTTGCTTAACTATCATCGGCCGGGAAAAGAATTTCTTTATCCCCGAAGGTGCCCACGACAAAGTTAACTGCGACACTATCGCCCACATCATCGAAGGCTGTGGTCTGGTGAAACATTGTTGCGTGGTAGTCGGTCATCAAGGCAATTTCGAATGCGGTATTGCTTTCGTTGAGTTAAGTAGCGCCGACGAAAACCGCGATTCCGCCGAGGGCAAGATTTATCGCTATGCCAAATCTAGGTTAGAGGATTTTCAGATGCCTGCGAAAATCATCATTATTGACCAGATGCCATTTATGGGTTCAGGCAAAGTCGACCGCAAACAGTTAGAAACTATTGCAAACACAGAATAAACTCGGAAAACTTGATTGTAAACTTAAACCGTTCCTAGAATTAGGGGCGGTTTTCTCATGCTTATTTTCCATAAACTGTGTTATAATATATATAACACTAATGTTTAGGAGGTTCTAGTGCAATTAGTCACAATTCTGCTTGTCGCAGTCGCAATCTTAACTTTATTATCAGGTATTTCGGTGATGGCGGGTGTCAGCAAAAAACAACGCGTCAACGGTATCTGGTTTTTTATCGCCACTATTTGTGGCGCTATTTGGTCAATTTCTATGGCTATCTTTCTCAACCTTCCTGTCACCACTCCCGACGTCACCGCATCTTTGACTGCTTTTACAATTTATGCTAGTGTGATTTTTGCCGATGTCGCCATGCTTGGTTATATCTGCTGGCATTATCGCTTTGGCAAAATTTGCACTCTCTTATTTTTAGCCGCCGGTATCGTGATTGCCGACATCATCCTGCATAGCCCAGAATTGATGTATAACGGCATTATTTTATCGCGTGACGGTAACCGTCTCGACCTTAACTACGGTTGGTTCTTTATGGTAGTCCTTACTTTCTTTGGTTTGATTACTACCGCTTTTACCGGTTTCTTGCTCTATCGGATTCGTCACAGTCACGACCGTGGCGAGCGTATTGGTCATACCGTGTTCTTGGTTGGCCTTTCAGTTAGTGGTGTCTTTTCGTTGCTATTTGACATGATTCAGATCGTCCCCTCGCTCACTTGGCTTGGCCCACTCGTTATGAGTATTGTTATTTTATCATTCTATTACGCTATTTTGCGTTATCGCATTCTTCACGTTTCGTCGTTTTGGCTCAAAGCCCTCTCCTATGTCAACGTTATCGCTAGCGCCACGATTCTTTACATGATTATTTTCTTCGTAATTTTTGCCGCGCTCTTCCACGCCCAGAGTCCTTCTGCCACCGTGATTTTGCTCAATTTCATCATGATTTTCATCGTTCTACTCTTGATGCCGGTGATTAGTGAGTTCAACGCCTCTATTCGCTCGCTACTTTCCGTTAATAAGGTCGATCTTGCCTACGTGATTAAAAAATTAAACCGCATCGCCCCGCGCAATGCTAACCTCAAAGAACTCGCCGGCTTTCTCGCCGAGCACCTCCACTTTAATTACATCGGCTTCATTATTAATGGTCGCTTGTATAGTTCTAACGGCGCCTCGCTTTCTAACGAAGAAATTCACGCCATCAGCGACCTCAAAACCAACGAACACGGTGTTTGGCAGACGCCTAACGCTACTGTCACCAAGATTTTTGTCAACGAAAACATCAACGCCGTAGCTGAACTGCGTAATGCCAAAGGTCAAGTGTTTGGCCAGATTCTCGTCGGTAATCCTACCGGCAAAAAACATTTTGAACGTCACGACCTCGTCCAACTTGAAATGATTATCAATATCGTTGCTAACGTCGTTTATTCTAGTAAACGCACAGGGAAGTAGTCGATGGCTAGCGTAATGCTCAAACAAACTCGGCTAACGATTCTGCTTTCTCTAAACGCAGTAGCCATTGTGATTGCGGGCATTTTGATTGCGAGCGCCATCGGTCTCAACGAAGGTATTGAATTCCGTGTAGTATCAGAATATTCCGACGTTACCGATCAAGTTGCGCCAGAAGCTGCTTTGTTTGAAGGCGAAACTGCCTATACGCTCGCCGGCGGCAAAATCGCCGAAGGTATTAGCGACGACCCGGTTCCGAGCGACCAGCTCTGGAACGAAAATGAGATTTCCATGTATCAAACCGCCAACTACGACCTCTGCGTCGGTGGCGGACTCACCGATATTGGTGACATGTACTGGCAGACTAGTAATCCTGATGTCATCTCGGGCTTTTATTCTACTGCCCGTACTTGGCTCGGTTATAACTCCAAAACTTGTAAATACCCGATTATCACCGGCACCGGCACTACTACTATTACCGCTGGTACCTATGACGGCACGCGCCACGATTCTATTAGTCTCAATGTTGTTTCGCCACCAATTGACGAATGGCGCCACGAAGTTCTTGACGTTGTTAATAAAGAGCGCGTTAATAATAATCTCTCCGTTCTCAGCTGGGGCGAAACTTGCGAAGCCGCCGCCAGCCTCCGCGCCGAAGAAATCGTCAACAATTATTCCCACACTCGTCCTAGCGGCACCGAGTGGTCTACTGCCTGCCCGATTCCAAGTGAAGGTGGTGTCAGCGGTGAAAACCTCGCCATCGGCAACGCCGCCGTTTCGCCCGCCACTGTCGTTGCTCTCTGGATGAACTCTCCCGAGCACCGCGCCAATATTTTGAACGGTAATTTTACTAAACTTTCGGTCGGCTTCACCTTTGACCCCACCGCTCAGTACCAAACCTACTGGTCACAATATTTCACTAACTATTAAGATATTTCACCGCCTTAGTCGCGGCAATCGCGCCATCGCTAGTCGCGGTCACTAATTGTCGCACTTCTTTAGTCCGCGCATCTCCCGCTACAAAAATTCCAGGCTCATTGGTTTTACAATCTTCGCCCGCTTTCACATAGCCAGCACGGTCTAATTTTATTAATTTAGCAAAATTTTGCGTTTCCGGTATGTAGCCAATCGCGATAAACACCCCTGCTACTTTCACTAACTTTTCTTGCCCATCATTATTAACAACTTTGATTTCTACTAACTTACCATCTTCACCAGTGATTAATTCCGTTACGTTACTTTCCATTATCATCTTGACATTTTTCTGCTTTTTCAACAGCTCCAGTGTCATATCATCGCCACTAAATGCCAAGCCTCGATGTATTGAATACACTTTTCGCGCAATTTTGGCTAAATATAACGCTTCCTCAAGTGCGGTATTGCCTCCACCCACCACCGCGACATCTTTGTCTTTATAAAACGCTCCATCACAAGTCGCACAGTACGATACGCCTTTGCCGAGCAATTCATCCTCGTTTTCTAGACCGAGTTTACGGTTGTCAGCGCCAGTTGCCACGATCAGCGTCTTAGCCTTATGCTTACCTTCATCGGTCGTCACTTCATAAATTTCGCCGACTTTTTTAATTTCGATCGCTTTTTCGTATTTAATCTCTGCCCCTAGCTCTTTCGCTTGATTTTGTAATTTATCGGATAATTCCATCCCCGAAATATGCATCTCAGCTGGATAATTTTCAATATCCATAGTGTTGACAATTTGTCCACCACATACTTTTGCTTCCAAAACCAAAGTTTTCTTGTTGGCGCGCCGCATATAAATCGCCGCTGTCAACCCTGCCGGCCCTGCACCAATAACTATCGTATCATACATATTTCTTCAAGTCCTCCTCGATTAGCTCTGGCGTATAGGTTGGTGCATAACGCTCCACCACGTTGCCGTCTCTGTCTACCAAGAATTTGGTAAAGTTCCACTTGATAAAGCCCTTTTCTTTTGCAAATTTGCCCAATTTACCGAGCGCCTTCATGGTAAGTTTTTCTTTCATGCCGTCAGGAATTTTATCTTCTGGCTGCGCCTCTTTAAGAAAATTGTAGAGTGGCTCTGCTTCGTCGCCGTCCACTTCAATTTTTGCCAACTGGTCAAATTTAGTGTCGTATTTTAATACGCAAAAATTATGAATTTCTTCATTAGTGCCAGGGGCTTGATGTCCAAATTGGTCACAAGGAAAATCTAAAATTTCCAAGCCCTTATCGTGGTATTTTTCGTATAATTTTTCCAGACCCTCGTATTGCGGCGTAAATCCACATCCCGTTGCAGTATTTACTATTAACAACACCTTGCCTTTGAATTTGCTCAAACCTAAATCTTTACCGTCGCGTGTTTTAACCTTAAAATCATAAATTTTGCCCATATTCCTCCTTTTATTATATAAAATATTATAGCATAAACAGGGAAATGTACATATATATCATGGAGAGTATTTTCAAAACAAAAATACGAAGAATTAACTCCGTATCAAATAATATAATGTTATGATTATCAAATCGTGACACTGGAAGCAGACTTACGGCTTTTCTCTGCACACCGCTCAAAAAAAATCGTGAGCAAGCTCCCGATTTTTACTCAGTGGTGCTGGAGGTAGGACTCGAACCTACGAAGCGCGAAGCGCGAGAGATTTACAGTCTCTTGTCATTGCCACTAGACGACTCCAGCAAATTATTAATATACCCCTACGGCCATTATATCACAAACTTCAAAATATCGCTAAAATTTCTTCAATAAAGTATCAAACATTGTTTCATTTTAGTATTAACCACTACACTTTGTCTTAAGGGTGCTAATTCTACAGTTTAGAGGACTACCTTTCTGTCTGCAATAATTTGTTGCGAAGGTGTTGAGTTATTACGGAAGTATTGACAAAGATAAGCATATATGGTGTTATTGAAACATAATCAGGAGTCAGAATCCTAATTAAGTATCTTAAAAGGTTAGTTTTAAGAGTATGGAAGGAGAAGCTTATGTCAGAGATAAAGAATGAAGCAAAATCAGAGGACAAAAAAATCACCCTGGAGACCGTAATTGCTGGTTTGAAATTTATCGCGGAGAATCCCGCGCTATCCCAGGACAAGTTAGTCGACGGTCTCTTAGACTTGGGTTGTGATTTTAGCGTTAATGACATCAAAAAGCAATTTTCGAGAAATTTTAATATCGATAGCATTGAATTTTATGAAGGCATGAAGGAGACAGACATCGCTTGTGGCGCGTATGTTATTGCAATTACCAGAGATTCAGAATTTGACAGAGTACGTTGCGTCAACCGATTCTTCTTTGTGGACGATTCAACTTCAGTATATCATTTTATCAGAGTCGCTTCTAGAAAAATAAAGTTCAATAAGTTTTTGGCGTTTTTTTAAATGCGTAAACAACTAATCTACTAACCCCGATTCTTAAAGAGTCGGGGTTTAAAAATTTGACGTTCAATAATATAGAAAAAGTATCACGACGAGACGTTTCCCTTTGTGCGATTGCAAGACAAGAGCACTCTTAGCCCAGACGAATACCGAGTACTATATCGCCATCAAGAAGGGGGCTTTTTGCATCATTTTGTCAAAGAAGAAAATGGGAAACTCATAGAAAAAGATGGTAGCGGCCCAGTACGGCCTTTTGAGGAGTGGCCGGATAGCTTAAAAAACGCGCCCGAAGCAGTCTTGGTAGTTGATAGGAACCATGACATTGAGCTATTTGACAAAAATGGACTCCCAAAAAATACATTTAGAATTTAGAATGAAGATTAACTAACTAACGCAAGGTCCATGACAGAAAAATACCGCTAAAAAATCGGCCAAAATGCCGACTTGTATAAAATCTGGTGGCTCCGTTCGCGAAGCGACGGTTGTCCGTTTTTTGAACGCGAAGCATTTTAATCTGGTGGGGGCGAATTGGGCAGGTATTAACACTATATAGAGAAGATTTGCAAGCGA
>CAYMXW010000013.1:0-18315 GCA_964394555.1 uncultured Candidatus Saccharibacteria bacterium
AAAGGCACAAACCCCTAATCTTAAGAGCCGGCGACGCAGCGCACTGTGAATCCGTACCACTTACCGTAGTTGCCGGACGGGTTGACGTTGCCATCGCTGTTCAAGTACAAGTAGTAAGCGTACGGAGCCGAGTTCGCCGACTTAGACCACCAGTTCCCGCTCGAGCCGCGGCTGTTCACCGAGGAGCCATTGACGTAGCCGGAGAAGAGGAAGTTATTCGGATAAGTGCGGAACCTCTTATTAACGTCCATATTGGTCTGGTAGCTGCCAGAGCCGCCGTAGGCGCGCGAAAGTGTGCCAAACGTCGCCGTAGTGCTACCACTCGTTGGCAAAGTCCAGTTGTACGGGCAGATATCACCACTCACACTGCCACCGGTGACAGAATAGGTACCCCAGCCCGCAGTCGCACTCTTCCAGCTGTAATAGTTACCATAGCCATAGACGTTTTGGTTAGCGCCAGTCATCGGGTTGGCCGGCGAGGCGGTGTTGCTGTTGCGGAATTGGGCGGTGTTGTAGCATTCTTCGGTACTAGCATTACACCAGCTATTACTCGAAGCCGGGAGCTGGGTAAAGCCATCGGCCGGGTTGTGAGTGTTCGTCGCATCCAACGTCACGCCAGAGTTCAGGCGAAGGTTCTCAATCATCCAGCACTTACCATCCGCCAAGCGAGCCACCGCATAGGTGTTACTATCACGGCTATCGGTGAGGGCCGTTACACTACCCGGAGTGATTACGCCACCGCTGTAAGTCGTCTGAGTGAGATTAGAACAGGTGGTAAAGCTTTGCATGCTACCAGCCGAAGGAATCCATACCGCATACAGTGTCACTGTACCATCTACGTTATGGTCTGTTAAGTCGTAATTCACGTCAGTAGTTTGCATGGGGCCATACACCATCGGATCGTTAGTGCTATCACCGTCTACCAATTTCGCACCGGCATCTGGGTCAATACTCCAACCGGCAAACCCATAGCCGGTCTTGTAGAAGTTGCTCGGCATCAAAGTAATGCTGTCACCCAGTTGTACATTAGTGTGCGAAGCCGTCATCGCACCAGTACCCGTGTTCCCGTTATATACTATATTACACAAATTGGTTCCACAGTTCAGTGGCGCCGAATTTGCCACCGCCGTAAACGTCACCGAAGTCGAGTAGGTACCCGAAGGTTTACTAATATCTACTTTCGCCCCAAAAGTCAACGGCGTCAACGAAGCCGTATCTGGACCATCTGTCACCTTCAATGTGCGGTTCGGACCATAACTGCTCGGATCACTCTGATATGCCTCTACCGGACAATACTTAGTCGCACAGTCATATCCACCCGACACTTCCGACTGGTCTGAGCCACCAGTGTACCCCCACGAATTTGACGGGAAACTCGCTGTCGCATAAGCGTTATCTAATGTTGGAATTGTCGCACTAGGTGACACACCAGCGTTCGTAAGATTAGTAGAATAACCATTAGTAGTATTCATTTGTAATGAATAGCCTGTAATATTATTTGTCGACACGCTAATGTTTGCCCCTGTCGTACACAGCGTCGCCGCACTCGCCGTCGCACCCGGATCGCAGTTTAATAATGCTTGGCTCGGCGCCGAAATGTTAATCACACTTCGCACTTCTAGCTGCGTATAGGTTGTCGCGGTATCACTCGCTACCGCCGACACTCGCTCACCTCCTATCTTCAACGTACCGCTCACCAAAAATGCTCCTGTCAGCGCTACCAACGCCAACACCCCCGCCGCACCGATCACTCGTTCATTTTTGTGTATATACATATTATTCCTTTTAGTTAGTTATGGCCTTAACTTTTTATAACCTCATTATAACTCACTTTCCGTATTAGCACAACCACTTTTTTTACCATATTTTAAACCACGAAATATCCTCATCATTTTTGTATTGCGTATCAATTTCAATTATGATACTCTAAATATAGAAGGAGTCAGCCCGAAAAGTATCCGTTCTGGATGCCTGCTCGCAAGAGATAGGGCTGATTTCGCTTTATATCGATACGGAGGTTCAATGAATAAACAACTTATTTTTATTGACGATTCTGGCGATCCCGGCTTCAAAAAAGGGTCGAGCAGCAATTTTGCGATGGCGGCAGCAGTATTTACAAATACCGATACAGCCGAGTTTATAATGCGAGAAATCGAAAAATATCGCGAATCATTAGGTTGGAAATACAACCACGAATTCAAGTTTACAAAAAATCCCAAAAAAATTGTAGCAGAAATGTTACACAGAGCCAATAATTACGAATTTAAAGTTTACGCTGTTTTCATTGAAAAAAGCGATTTTCGTGAAATTACTCCTATAGTGTCACATTTTATAAACAAAGAGAAGTTATACAACTGGATGATTAAAGAATTGTTATACGATATACCATTCGAAACGGCAAAAATCACAATCGATGGCCGTTCCAGTAGACAAAATATGAGAAAATAACTATTCGATGAAGAACGCATTAGCATCAAGCAAAACCGACCCTATCTCTTGCGAGCAGGCATCCAGAACGGATACTTTTCGGGTCGATTTCTTCTATCCTTATATTAACATAAATCTCCCCATAAAGCAAGGGTTTAAACGATAAAATACCCTCTTCCCATCTTCACCAACTTATCTTTTGGTAAGTTAAATACCTTACCTGGCGCATACTCTCGCACCGCCTTTAAGAAATCTCTCATCTGTAATCTCGTACATTTCAACCCCAATCGCTCACGTACTAATCTGTCCAGTACTTCCGTCGCTACCTCATCACTCATTTCTTCAAAAACTCCTCTCGGCACCGCTAGCACTCCGGGTATCCCTCGCCACATCTCGTTCCCTACCAACTCACCTATCACTACCTCTGCCAACTTCTCCACCTCAACCCCAATCTCGCATTGCTCATTTCTTAACGTTAGTAACCGCTCTTTCACCTCACGTGGCAAATCGAATGTCAACTGCCTCACCCGATTTCTTAAATACGTGTCCTCATTATTCGTCGGGTCTTGCCGATAACAAACTCCATTTTTTCCCGCATATCTTAAAATCTCGCGCCTATCATATACCCTACCAAACTCACCCGTCAAAAACGGTCGCTCCACCCCCTCGCTATTCATTACACTTAAACCCCGCCAACCCGTTCCGCGTAGCAAATTAATCGCCACCGACTCCACCAAATCGTCCAAATGTTGCGCCACCATAATTTCGTCACACCCATATTTTTCCCGCACCTGAGTAAAAAAATTATACCTTAGTTCACGCGCTTTTTCCTCTGACAAGTGTTCACTCATGTCCCGCTTTACTCGTTCATACACAAATTTAATGTTCTGCGTCTGACAAAAATTTTGTACAAAAACTCTATCCGTTTCAGACGACGATCTCGTAGCATGATCAAAATGCGCCACCACTATCTCATCGCGCCCATATTTCTTCACGCACATATCTAACAGCGTCATCGAGTCCACCCCTCCCGACACCGTCACAATTTTCTTCATATCTCTATTATACCACTTGACAACTGTATGACAATGTCATACAATAGATTTATGAGCACTACTACTATTACTAAACCCAAAACTAACAATTTAATTCAAGTTCGCGTCCCCGCCGACCTCAAAGAGCGTTGCGCCGAACTTTTCGCCAGTCTTGGCACCAACACCTCTGACGTCATCCGTCTCATGTTGATGCGCGCCGACGAAACTAAGAGCATTCCCTTCCCCATCCGCACCGATGCTTACCCCATTTCTGCCAACGAGCGTATCGAAGAGATTAAAGCCACTTTTGCGCTTGAAGGCATGCCGCTCAGCGAACAAAACATCAAAGATTTACAAGATATCGAACTCGCCCGCACTACTACCGAAGAAGTCCGTCAACGTATTCTATCAGAAATTAAAAGGAGGCACCAGTCATAATGTCGGATCCATATTGTTATCCCAATTCTCGCGTTTTAAAAAACAAACTCGGCATCAAAGACCCTGATGAACTCCACGACGAAGAACGCAACCTCTCTAACCTACGCGCCGAAGAGCTCTTCAATTCCCCTATCAAAGGCTCCTTTGATTTTCAGCACCTCCAAAACATTCACCGCTATCTCTTTCAAGACCTCTACGATTGGGCCGGCAAAATTCGCACCGTTGATATCGCCAAGGGTAACCTATTTTGCCTCTGTTTCGCTATCGAATCCGAAGCTCACCGCATTTTTAGCGAATTAAAATCCGAAAAATATCTCAAAGACCTCAATGCCGGCAGTTTTAGCAAACGTCTTGCTTACTACCTCGCCGAAATCAACGCCCTCCACCCCTTCCGCGAAGGCAACGGTCGCACCCAACGCGAATTCATCCGCCAACTCGCTTACCAAAACGGCTATTTCCTTTCCTACAACAACATCACTCAAGTAGAAATGATCGCCGCCTCTGAAGCCTCTTTCAAACTCAACTACGAACCGTTCGAAAAATTACTCCTAGACCACCTAAGACCGTTATAGTATGGTATAATTAACTTATGTTAATCGATGTCTCCCGCGTTATCAACTGTCCCATCCTCAGCCTCCATCTCGGCGCCCCCATCGCTCGCACTATCACCCCCATCGTCGACCCCGAAAAACTTCAAATCATCGCCTTCACCGTCGACGGCCCCAATACCGGCAATGGCGAAGTTGGCGACATCCTCGACACCCGCTCCATCCGCGAATTTAGCGACCTCGGCTTTATCATCGACTCCGAAGACGAACTCGTAAACCGCCCCGACGTCGTCAATATCGACAAGGTCATGTCCCTCCATTTTGACCCCATTAATCTCAAAGTCGAAACCAAGCGCGGCTCTCATCTCGGCAAAGTCATCAGCTACATCATCGATAGCGACACCTTCACCATCCACCAAATCATCGTCAAACGCCCCACTCTCAAATCTTTTATGGACCCCGAACTTACCATCCATCGCAACGAAATTATCGAAGTCAACGACTACAAAATCATCATCAAAGACGAAGAAAAGACCCTCATTAAAAAAGCCTCCGCCGACAACTTCACGCCTAACTTTGTCAATCCATTTCGCTCTGACTCTCACGAACCACAGTTTGCGCCAACTGATAGTCAAACCCCTGACGCACCAAATAACTAATCAATTTCTCGTCGTCATATTTCATTCGCTTCTTAGCGACTATTTTTTTGATTTCCTCTTCGTCATCGCGTCCTACCTTCTCAAGCGCCACCTCCGCCATCTCTCGTTTTATGCCCTTTTTTGCGAGTTCCATCATCAGCCGTTTCCTCGCCACTCCCTTCTTCACAAACCGATTCTCTACATACCACTCCGCAAACCTCTCATCATCCAAATATTTTTTACTTTTTAATTTTTCAATTATGTTATCTATATATTCATTACTTAATTTTTTATCATAAACTTTCCTTCGCAAATAGTCTCTCGTCTCCCTCTCCGACCGCGGCCTTAAAAGCACCCACTCTAACGCCCTCTGATACAACTTCCCATATTCGCTCGCTTTCTTATACTCTGTCACCTGCTCTGCCGATAATTTCATCCCCTTTTTCAGCCCAAATTCCACCACTTGTGACACAAACAACGAAAACTCATACTTCCCATCGATAAACACATTAACTCGTTCTGTATTTTTCACCCCCTGCTTCAATTCCGTCACCTCAAACTTAGCACCACCAACCTCACCCCCCTCCCCCACCTCATCACCTAATTTATATATTTCCATATTGACTTTTCATTACATTTTGCCATAATAATAACAGACCCCAACGCGGGGACGTACCGAACGGAGAGATACCTAAGGCGAACCCGCATTTTTTAGTCCTTGCATCTCTAACCACTCTCTAAGAAACGCGAATGTCAAATCATCTTTTTGCAAAATCGGCTTGGCATATTTTTTCCTAAATTTATCCATTTCATCATATGACACCCATTTTACTTCAGTCACTTCCTCATCATCAAAACTAAACTCATCCGGCTTCCCTGTCCAATCTACCGCATACACCCACGCAAACCGATTTTTCGTAAATGGTCGCATCGTCACAAAACGCAAATCTTCTACCGATACCTTTACCCCTATTTCTTCTCGGCACTCTCTCGCCGCCCCTTTTATTAACGACTCGCCCAAATTTATATGTCCCCCCGCCGAAATATCATAATATCCCGGAAACCTACTCACCTTTTTCGAGCGTTTCTGCCATAAAAATTCCAGTTCTCCCGTTTCCGAAAACCGATACAAAAACACTACCGCCACCCCTATTATCTTCCCTGGCTCTCCCTCCGGATTATCCAAAGCCGAATCCCACCACGCCCCCTTAATCGGCTCTCCGTTTGGCGCATATAATTGCCACTTTTCGTCGGTATGCTTACCCATTAGCCTTCTCGCGCACCTGCGCTTCAATCTCCGCCATTAGCTCCGAATTCTCACGAAATAGTTTCTTCACCGCTTCGCGCCCCTGACCCAGCGTTTCTCCCTTGTATTTCAAGAACGCACCCGCCTTGTCTATCACTCCATATTGTACTGCCAAATCCAGTATATCGCCGGTCTTTGAAATCCCTTCGTTATACATAATATCAAATTCCGCCGTCCTAAATGGCGCCGCGATTTTGTTCTTCACCACCTTAATCTTCGTGCGGTTCCCTGCTACTTGGTCACCGTCTTTAATCTGTCCGATACGACGAATATCAATTCTCACCGACGAATAAAACTTCAACGCATTACCACCAGTGGTCGTTTCGGGATTACCAAACATCACGCCAATCTTCATCCGAATTTGGTTAATAAATATCACCGTCGCCTTAGACTTAGCAATAATACCAGTCAATTTACGCATCGCTTGCGACATTAGTCGCGCTTGTAAACCCATCTGCGCATCCCCCATGTCACCATCAATTTCAGCCTGCGGTACTAACGCCGCCACCGAATCTACTACGATTAGGTCCACCGCACCCGAACGTACCAAAGTCTCACAAATTTCCAACGCTTGCTCACCATTATCCGGCTGCGAAATCAACAAATCTTCCGTCTTTACCCCAATCTTCGCCGCATAAGCTGGGTCTAGGGCATGCTCAGCATCAATAAACGCTGTCTGCCCACCTTGTTTTTGCATCTCCGCTATCGCGTGTAGAGCCAACGTTGTCTTACCCGAAGATTCCGGCCCATAAATCTCAATAATTCTTCCTTTCGGATAACCACCACCCAGTGCCAAATCTAGCGACAACGAACCACTCGGTAGTAGTTCCACATCAATTTTCTTTGCTTCCCCCAGTCGCATAATCGACCCATCGCCAAACTGCTTCGTAATCTGCGCTACCGCCAGCTCCAAAGCTTGATTTTTACCGTTTTCTGCCACCGCTTCAGTCTTTTTTCCTTCTTTTTTTGCCATATATTACCTTCCTTATTATTAATTATATTATACCTCATTTACCAGATTTTTCCTACAAAATCTCAAGGCACCACCACCCTAGCATACTCAACCCCCCAAAGTCAAGCATACCCTTAATCTTTCGTTAAATCTTTTGTCAAATCATAACTCAGCCGCACCAAATCTCGCACTTCATCGGTACTCAATTGTCCACTCATCACAATTTCTATCCCCCCTTTACCAAAATATCGCGACTCCATTATCGACTCATATTCCTCGCACAACTTGTCTTTCAACCGCACATCCGTCCGCACCTCTATCGTATTCTTATGTACTACTAAAAACGCCTTCTCCCCCACCATATATAATACAGTTTCCCCCTGTTTTTTCTCTTCAAACTCCCCCACGCCCTCTACTTCATAAACGTCAAATACCATTTCAACTCCTCCATCGACCCTCTAATATCATCAAGCGCCCGGTGCGCCTCACGTTTCGTAAATTTCTTACCCAGTGCCCCCTCAAAATACACCTTCCACGCACTCACATCTAACATCCGATAATGTAGTCTCTCAGCCACCTTTGGCCATTCTCTATCGATAAACTTCCTATCTTGATGAATCGAATTGCCCGCTAATATCACTTCTTTACCAAAATTCTTATCTATAAACTCTAAAACCAGCTTTTCCATCTCTCCCGCCGACACCCCCTCGCTATTTTGTTTCATTAGCGCTTCTTTAGACGCCCTATTCTTCTCCCAAAACTCCCCCACCATCCTCTCTTCCATCAATTTAGGAGACACTTTCACCACTCCCGTCATCTCCGCCACCGGTTTCAAATCCCAACCGGTTGCAATCGCCGCCACTTCTAGTATCCGGTCTTTCTCCGGGTCTAGCCCCGTCATTTCTAGATCCACCCATAGTAGCTTAGCCCGTTTGCTCATTACATCTCCTTTCTTTTATTCATTATATAATTCTCTATTTCCCTACTTATTAAAATAGGTCTCTTATAAAACTCTCCGTCATAAAAAACAAAATTAGTCATCGCGCCATATCCACCATACGACAAATTTCCTTGTTCCACATCATCAATTATTTTATTTTTTATCTTCGTCGCAAAATCTATCGATGTCAACATCTCCGCTTTACCTTCACTAAAATACGATACATACATAGTTTTATCTCTATTTTTATTTAACATATCCAAAACCTCCGCCTCATCCTCAAAATACAACAAATAAAAAATTGGCGCAAAAAACTCTTTAAAGCTCCCTCTGTGTTCCTTTATATTTTTACCCAAAATATAAGGACTTACCACATCATCTAAAATTTCCCCTTTCAACACAATATTATTTTCTTCCCGTTTCAAAAAATCCTCTACCTCTTTTACATAACCCTCTTTTTGGATAGGCCCTACATCAATCCTTTGCTCGTTGCTATAATTGCCACAAACCGTACTCCCAACTTTATCCAATAATTTTTCCAAGAACAATTCTTTTATACCATTTTGCACAAAAAACACATCCGGACCAGCACAATCTTGTCCACTATTATATAAGCGCATCTTATACGATTTATCCACAGATAAATCAATATCTGCATCATTAAAAATCACTACTGGGTTTATGCCACTTCCATTAAAGATAAATAGTCTATTTTTACAATTTTCCAACACCTTCATTGCATTTTCATACTTACCCGTAAAAATAACCACATCAGACTTTTTAACATATTTATACAAAAATCTCGTTCTGTTACAACTTACAAAATCAATATCCGGAAACAATTTTGGCAAATTTAATATTTCAACTAACAGCCCCAAAACATTTCTCATCACCTCTGGACATCTTACAAAAATCTTCTTAGCAAAAAAACTTGGCATAACTGCAAACAGTATTAAAGAATACAATGGCAGATTCAACGGGAAAAACACTGCTATCGTTTGTTCTTCTATAGTTTTACAGTTTTTTAGCTCATTTCTTGCTCCCGCTAAAGTCGTTATTGACCGCGCAATTTCATCTTCAGCGGTCGCCTTAGTCTCATAAAGACTCAAAAAAGCTTTCACCTGCAATTGCTTCTTTTGTAGTACCCACGACAACTCATCAACTCTCTTATAGAACTCTTTTCGATTCATATTTACATATTAACAGGCACCTCTATACCCAAAATATCTAACCCTTCCGTCAAAACTTGCGAAACTTGGTTCAAAAAACCAATTCGTGCTTTTTTGTCTTCATCACTAACCTCGCCTTTCAAAATCGGCACTTTGTCATAATACACATTTACCAATTTCGCCAAATCATACAAATACAATGCCAAGGAATGAAACGCAAAGTTTTCAGCAGTTTTTTGAATTAATTTCGGAAAATCATTCAGTTTCAACAAAATATCTTTTTCTGATTCATAATCGTAACCTTCACAAAAGCAACTGCCTGCCTTCTCTTCATTATCTCTCAATATCTTATTTATTCTAACCGTAGCATATTGAATATATGGTCCAGAAAATCCCGTAAGATTAAAAATGGTATCCCATTCAAATAAATAATTTCCCGTTCGATCTTGAGCAAAATCTCTAAACTTTATCGCTCCCACTGCAATTTTTCTAACATCATCTTCATCAATGTCTTTTGTCTTTACAATTTTCTTCACCCTACTTTCAGCTTGGTCCAAAAGTTCCTCCAGTAGAACTGTCCCTTTTCTCGAGGACATTTTTTGTCTCTTCCCTGTTTCTTCATCTATCTGTTCAATCAATCCATATGAAAGATGGTATAAATCATAATCAATCCCCACCTTTTTAGCCAAAGCAAACAATTGACGAAAATAAAACTGTTGCTCATTTCCCACTACATAAACCGCCAAATCAGGGTTAAATTTTTCTTTTCTAAACACCAGCGTTCCCAAATCCGTAGTCGCATAAAGCGGCAGTCCATTTGACTTTCTCATCAACATCGGTGTATCTATGCCAAACTCCTTCAGCTCAACTATCACCGAACTATCCTTATTCACAGTAAAAATACCCTCTTTTATGTATTTATCTACAAGTTCATTAGCCAACTTTACATATGAAGCTTCTCCGTACTCATAGTCTGTATAGATTCCCAATCTTTTCATTACGGTGTGCATATGATTAAGCGAAATATCATAAAACATCTTATGATATTTTACCGCCTCTGGGTCGTTACTATTCAGCTTCTGAAACCACGCCTGTACCTCGTTGCTTACATCATTCTTCCCTTCCAAAGCTTCCTCTTTCATCAATTTACGCGTTTCTATATAAATACGCCCCAATTCATAGATACCGCCTTCCTTCAACTTAGTCTCATTGGAAAACCTTTTATAGCCAACAACCCAAATTCCAAAAGGTGTCCCATAGTCACCGATATGGTTGTCAGTAATCACCCTCCACCCTGTCA
Source organism: uncultured Candidatus Saccharibacteria bacterium (assembly GCA_964394555.1). Taxonomy (GTDB): domain Bacteria; phylum Patescibacteriota; class Saccharimonadia; order Saccharimonadales; family Saccharimonadaceae; genus Nanosyncoccus. The sequence goes on from CAYMXW010000013.1 coordinate 10,753, forward strand.
CTTCCAATATTTGCTTTGCTGCCCAACCTTGATTTGCACTACGCAAATGACCCACACTAAAGGGTTTCGCCATATTAGGTGAAGGAAATTCAACTATTGCCAATTTGGAATCGGCATCCACCTCTTTTTTGTAAGTTTTATTTTTCAGCATCAGCTCTACTTCTTTTGCTACAAAAACCGGATCAATAACTATATTGATGTGTCCATTCTTCTGACTTACAGATTTTACTTCCTCGATTTCCAAAATTTTACCTTGAATTTTTTCACAAAAATCTTGTGGCGAAATTCCAAGTTGCTTGGCCAATCTCAACGCAACATTAGTAGAATAGTCTCCAAACTTTTTATTTGTCGGTTTCAACGCCAAATCTGTATCAACATCAAATGTTTCGTTTACAATATCCTTAATTTTAGCTTCAATAATTTCCATTTTTTCTCCTTTTTAAAAACATTCTTTTTTAACCCAATCATATTTCGTACGCGTAGAATATCTCAATCCACAACCAGCTTTCACAAAATATTTCGGTACCAAATCAGTTAATACCGCAAAATCATCATCTATGGTTTGTACTAATTTTGCATTTTCAGTTTTCAAATCTTCTTCATTAGCCACAATTCCCGCATATTCAATTTCCACTTGATAAAAATCCGCTCCATCCCCGTTTACAAAATATGAATGATCAGCATACAACTCAAAAACATTCTTAGTTTTCGGCATAATCATGTTGCACCGTAATCTATCTCTACAGAAAAACGGTGATTTCTTTATATCTTTGTCAACATTTCCGCCTACAAACTTCATGGCTTTTTTGAAATTTTCTTCAGAAAATGGCTCTACGTATTCGTATCTCACCAAAGTACCGTTTTTCTCGTCATGCGAAATATACGTTTTATATTTTATCACTGCATTCTTGCCTTCCAGATTTTTAGCCATATAGATTATTCCCGACTCGCCAACATTATAAGCATACTGATAATTAACATTGGTTTCTGGTTCACCCGCAACTATTCCGTCTTTTCGTAATTCTTTCAAACAACTATTTATGAATTCTTTTGGATTTTTTTCAGCGTCTAATTTTATTTCTCTTTCCGTAATCTCCCAGTCGTACTTAGATTTTTCTATCAACTCCGGCTCTATAAATTCAACTTGATTTTCGCTCAAAATTTCTTTCAACGATTTCGCTTTAGTTCGCGTAACCTGCTTTGCTTCGCATTTCAACTCTTCCAAAAACTCTTGTTCTTTTCTCTTCACCTCGTCAGTATCTTCATTGCTTTTTAGTTCAACTATTGTTTTCTTCCCGCTTCCTCGTTGTAGCATAATAACATCTAAATCTTTTTCGCAAGCCGCATAATATTTAATATCAAAATCAATTGTTGCTCTGTAATCATCAAAAACAAAATGTAGCCTCTTGAAATTAGCTGCGCCTATCGGCATTATCTCAGTTATTTCAAAATCCTCAATCAACCTTTCCAATATTTCGGTAATTTTACTAAATTTCTTAAATTTATCTTTCTTCGCTTGGTCTTTTTGTAAACAAGTTAAATATTCCAAAATCTCACCAAAATTAACTTTCTCTTCTCTTCCTATGCGTATTTTAGTATTAGCCCTAGTTTTATCTTTGTGCGTCTTAAATTCTAAAATACAACTACTCTCATCAACTATAAAAACCTCACCTTTGGGTTTCTGTCCATAATAACGCACTCTAATTCCAGATTTCAGGGCAGACAGCGATTGAATCTCTTCCCACTTTTTACTCCTTGCCCCAAAATATATCGTGGTAATTTGCGTTTCATCATGTTGGACATCCGCCAACGATAGCTCTTTAAATTTTTCTTCACTCAAATCACATTCAAAAATTTTCTCATATCTTCGATCGTGCATATTATTTCTCCTTCACACTCTCTTCTATAATTTCATTTACTCTAGGCCAATCTGATTCATATATGTGCGCCGAACATACATACAAAAAAACTTCGCCCAACTCAACTCCCAATTCTTGTGCCACCCTCTTTTGTAAATCTCTTAATGCTATCATATTACCAAGTTGTTTTGTATAAACATTCTGACTGCGATACATTGTGTGCATTATTAACCTTCCATTTCGGATCAAAAAAACAACTGCTGTCAAACATGGCGCTTTACCTTCGTTCCCTAACCATATATTAGGCGCATTTATGACGGCCGACTTGCTATCTTTAAAAACACGCAATTTGTCGACAACCATCCTAACATTTTCTCCGTTTTTTCCATAAATAAACTCCCCATACCCACCAACTCCGCAATCATTGCTATACCTCTTCTTCGTATAATCAATTCTCGTTTTATCACCAAATCTTTCAACAATCTCATCATCAAGACTTATTTCTTTAATTACAACAAAATGTCCGCACACTTCCTTTAATTTTAAATGTAATTTTGCTTCATCAGTTGCTGATTTATATCTTTCCAACAAATCAATATTTTCATCTAGCGAAACATCTTTCAGCCTTACAGCTTTATCCTCTACTACAACTCCATTCAGCATTACTTTTTTCAAACCAAACAACCAAGCCTCTCCCAATGTATCAAAAGTATTATTTGGGGTCTCCAGCTCTTCCATCTATTCCTCCTCTGGTACTATCGCCAGCCCTAACTCTTCTAATTGCTCGGCATCTACTTCGCTCGGCGAGCCCATCATTAAGTCTTCCCCTGCCCCATTCTTCGGAAACGGCACAATATCACGGATATTTTCCAAACCTTCTAACACCATAAACATCCTATCCACCCCCGGCGCACAGCCCGCGTGCGGCGGCGCTCCGTATTTAAACGCGTTCAGCATCCCACCAAATCGCGCCTCCACATACTCATTGTTGTACCCCAATATATTAAACGCTTTGTACATTATCTCCGGGCTATAATTTCTCACCGCCCCCGAGCCGATTTCGTAGCCATTTACCACCAAATCATATTGGTCAGCGACAATTTCTAGCTTGTCTTCGGTTTCTTCTAATGCTTTCAAGCCACCCTTTGGCATCGAAAACGGATTATGCCCAAAGTCCAGTTTGTTATTATTTTCATCCCACTCATAAAACGGAAAATCAATCACCCAACAAATCGCAAACTTATTCGGGTCTTTCAAACCAAAATGGTCCGCAAACGCAATTCTTAGTTGCCCGAGCACCTTATTCACCTTTGCGCGCTCATCTGCGCCAAAGAACACCGCATCGCCATCTTTCGCCCCCGTCAATTTCTTCACTGCCGCAATCTCTTCTTCACTCATGAACTTCAATATTGGCGATTTTGCCTCCCCGTTCTCATATAATATATAGGCTAATCCTCCCGCACCCAGTTTGCGCGCTTGCTCGGTAAATCCGTCAATTTGCGAACGACTCAAAGTCGCTCCACCTTTCACGCATAGCGCCTTCACACACGGTTGCTTGAACACTTTAAAATCAGTTTTACTAAATACCTCAGTCAGCTCTACCATCTCCATCTCGTAGCGCAAATCCGGCTTATCGGTACCATATTTTTCCATCGCCTCGCGATAGGTGATGCGCGGAATCTCTTTAAAAATCAATTCTTTCTTCGCAAAATCCGTCACCAACTTCTTATATAATGGCTCTATCACTTGACGCACCGTTTCACCATCATCGACAAACGCCATCTCCATATCCAACTGATAAAAATCCCCATACAGTCTATCGGCCCTTGGGTCCTCGTCACGAAAACACGGCGCTATCTGGAAATATTTGTCCAGTCCCCCTACCATCAATAACTGTTTAAACTGTTGCGGCGCCTGTGGCAACGCATAAAACTTGCCCTTATGTAGTCTCGACGGCACCAAGAAATCTCTAGCCCCCTCTGGCGACGAATTCGCCAAAATCGGCGTCGCCACCTCAGTAAATCCTTGCTCATACATATAGTCGCGCAGATACTTAATATATTCAGACCGGCGCTTCAAAATCTTCTGCATCTTCGGTCGACGTAAATCTAAGAAACGATATTTCAAGCGCAATTTTTCCCCCGACTCATCTCCGTCATCATGCGTATTCACCGGCGGTGTTTCTGACTTATTCAGCACCACTAGCTCACTCACCACTAACTCAATATCACCAGTTTCAATATTCGGGTTCTTCAAATCTTCCCCACGCTCGCGCACCACCCCCGTCACTTGTAGTACATATTCATCGCGCACCGTCTCGGCTAGCTTAAACGCTTCCTTCGTATCTGGCGTCACCACCAGCTGAATTATACCTGTGTGGTCACGCAAATCAATAAATATCAACCCCCCATGATCGCGTCGCGAATTCACCCACCCCGCCACGGTCACTAGTTTTTTACCTACTTTTAACTCATTTGACAACTCTCTCATATCCTATATTATATCATATTTCACCGTCATTTATGTTATAATATAACCATGAGCAAAAACAACGACTCAAAGACCAAAGTCGAAATCAAAGGCATCAAAAACACTCAAGGCGACAAAACCGCCAAAGATGCCAAGCCCCAAAAACCCGAAGCTAGTTCAACTACCAACATCCGCAAGCGCATCTTCACTATCATTGAGCCATATAAAGGTTCCGACCGTATCAGTCGTTTTTACGACCACGCGATGATTGTAGTTATCATCTGTAGCATCATCCCCTTGATGTTTAATCACGATGACGGTTTTTTCTTCGTTCTTGATAAAATCTGTGTCGCCATCTTCATTATGGACTACATTTTACGCTGGATCACCGCCGACTTCCGTTTCAAAAAACACAATAGGCGCGCCTTCCTCCACTATCCGTTTTCCGCTATGGCAATTATCGACCTTATTTCTATTCTCCCCTCTCTCACTATTATTAACAACAGTTTCAAACTTTTCCGTCTCATCCGCCTCGCCAAGCTCGTCCGTCTTGCGAAACTCTTACGTTATTCCAAAAATCTCAAACTCATCAAATCCATCCTCAAAAAATCTTATCACTCTCTTATCATCGTCGCACTCGCCGGTCTCGCCTATGTCGCCATCGCCGGCCTCATCGCTTTCAATGTCGAGCCCGCAGAGCATTTCGACTCTTACTTCGACGCCATGTATTGGGTAGTCATCGTTTGGAATCTCGACCCCGCCTCTGTCACCGGCCACATCATCGCCATTTGCTCGGTTATTTTCGGCCTCGCCATCGTTGCTCTCCCCACCAGTATCATCACCGCCGAATATATTAACAAGCTCAACCGCGCCGAGCATTCTGACGATTTCAAACAAGAAATGGCCGCCATCGAACACGAAATCGAAGAGGATATTAGTAAAGACATCAAAAAAGACCTTGAAGAAGATCTGAAAAAATCCTAATTGGCGGAAGGGACAGGATTCGAACCTGCGAAGAGGTTACCCCCTTACACGCTTTCCAAGCGTGCGCCTTCAACCACTCGGCCACCCTTCCGCATACCCCCATTATACCACAAATCATCTAATTTTATTTAATGCTTCTTTAGCTCTCGTGATATAACCCTGTATCTCTTCCCCATATTCATCCATTAATATAACTTTTTGCCTTGCTATCGCTACCTTTTCTTCACTTCTCAACACCCACAAATACCTATCATTATATTCTCGCTCGCTCAATAATCCCCTATTTTCAATAAGTTTCCGTAAGTAATCATCGTTCACTTTTTCTGCCATTTCCGCTGAATGTTTAATTCCTTCAGTTATTCTCGACAAACTATCCATCTGCTCCTGTAATCTATCCGCATCTAGAGAATAATCACCCATTTTTATACTTAATTCGTTCAACGTTTCGTCAAATTTAATCACACTTCCATTTATAAAATCTTGCCACTTATCTATTTCCGCCCCAATTTCCTCCAATTCATTTTTTACTTCCTGTGTTTTTGTGGTTTCTTCTTTCTTTGTACTACTAATATCATTTTCCTGACAATATTCTCGCAACACTTGTATCGCCTTACCTTCCATCACTTTCAAAAACTCTCTAATCGCTTGTTTATCTTCATCGCTAACTCTCTCATCATTTAAACGATTTTGCAAATCATCATAATCTTCTACGCTCTTCGCCCTACTATTATCAACCAGCCCCTTTTTACCCGTACAATCTATCAACGCTAACCCCATCGCCAAACTTTCCATCGTCATCATCAAACCAGAATCGTTGTTTACTCTATGATGTGCCCGCAAAAACTCCTGCGCCCTTTTCAAATATTCACTTTTTACATATACATCTTCTATTTCACCATCTTTTTCGGTTCCATAAATCGCCGACACCTCACCCGATGCCAACAACTTCCCCTTCATCTTATCTTGACCACGCTCCTCACTGCTATTCATTTTACCTCCTTTTCTCTCATTATATCACGGTTATGTTTATTTTATCTCACTCCTCGGCATAATATCTAAATGATACGGATTTACCGGTTTCACCCCTAATAAAATCTCGTAATACGCTGCCACCCCCACCATCACCGCATTATCACCCGCAAACTTCGGTTCCGGAAAATACACCATGTCGCCAAATTTTTCTCTAAACACTCTCCTCAGTTCTTCGTTTGCCGACACTCCCCCAGACACTACCAACGACTTCACCTCCGGAAATTCTTTCAGCGCCATCTCCATTTTCTCTGCCAAAATCTCCACCGCTGTTCTCTGGAAACTCGCCGCAAAATCCGCCACCTGTTGTTTATTCAAATGATTTTTCAAATCGTGGCTCGGGTGCGAAATCGGCAACCCCAGTTCCTTCTGCACCGCTCTCAGTACCGCAGTTTTCAACCCCGAAAACGAAAAGTCCAACCCCTCAACCTGCGGATGCGGCAACTTATATTTAAGCGCATCGCCGTTTTCTGCCACCTTTGCAATACTCGGCCCACCCGGATACGGCAATCCCAATATTTTCGCCACCTTATCAAAACACTCCCCTACCGCATCATCTCGTGTCGTCCCCACAATTTCAAACTGGTTATGCTCCCGCATATACAAAATCTGCGTATGCCCACCCGAAATCACTAGTGCTAGTAGCGGGAATAAGGGCGAAAAATTAGTTGCGATGCGTTTTTCGGAACGTAAAGACTTGGCCAGAGCGGCTTGGGAGCTGCTGTCCGAAGGACGCGCCGCAACTGATTTTTCGCCTTCCTTCACCCCCATACCAACCCAATTAGCATAAATATGTGATTTCAAATGATGCACCGCATACAATGGCTTATTGTGCAGTATGGCAAGCTGCCTCGCTGTCAAAGTCCCAATTAGTAGCGACCCCAGCAACCCTGGTGTGTGCGTCACTGCAATTGCATCAATCTCATCCCACGAAATTCCCTTCATCGCCTCATCTAATACTGGCATCATCGCCTCTAAGTGCGATCGCGCCGCCACTTCTGGAATCACTCCTCCATACGCCGCAAAAATATCCACCTGTGACACCACCACATTACTCAAAATTTTCAAATCTTCATCAACGCCTTCCACCACCGCCACTGCCGTCTCATCACATGATGTTTCAATCGCCAATATTTTCATACTACTAAAATTATACCATATCAAAAAGGCCCCTCTAAAGGAGCCCTTCACTACATTAGCAAACTCTCAACTTCTTCAAATA
>CAYMXW010000014.1:0-17912 GCA_964394555.1 uncultured Candidatus Saccharibacteria bacterium
CGCTAGTTAAAAAAATGAAAGAACTAAGTTGTTGATTAAAATCATAGCTTGACAATTCTCACTAATGAAAAATACACCGGCGATGCACTTCTTCAGAAGACTTTCAAGAGGAGCTTCCTAGACAAACAGGCTCATAAAAACCAAGGCGAGAGGGCACAGGTGTTGGTAGAAAACAACCATCCGGCTATTATTGATAAAGCCACCTTTGCTAAAGCGCAAGAACGTGTAAAACAACGTTCTGGAAGAAAGGATAGCGGTTTGAATAACAACCCGTTTACCAGAAAAATCATCTGCATGGACTGCGGCGAATACTTCGGGCATAAGACATGGACTTCTCGTGGCAGCATCAAATACTCAATGTGGGTATGCAACCATAAGTATAGCGAGGAAACCACTTATGGCGGCAAAAAGTGCAAAGCTGCGAATCTTCGGCAGGAATGGATCGAGCAGGGGTATCTATATACCATGAATAAGATTTTGGCCGCCAGAAGCGAATATTTGGCGAAATACGGCCGGAAGCTTGCGAGGATAAACCGCCGTCTTGAGTCTGGAGAGATCGAAGCTGAGTTAAAAGTTCTAGATCAACAACTGGTTGATATTCACAAGCGGTTGAAGGAACTTGAAAATGAGTGGGAATTTAGCTTCGGTAAACAGGATGAGTTTACACGACTCCAATCTAAGCTAAAGAATCAAATGCAGGAAACTGTAGATAGTATTAATGCTCTTGAAAATGAACGTAACTCACTCAATGCCAGAAAGCGGACTCTTAAGACCTTTATCGCCACCCTAGAATCACTTCCAGATCAACTCACCAAATTCTCCGAAAAACCCTTTGTAAGCACAATAGACCATATAGCTGTAAACCAATACATTCTTGCTTATCACTTTTATGGGGATGAATGTATCAAGGTAAATATAGAGCAGCTCAAACTATCATGCCATTAGACACGAAGGAGGTGGTAATATGGCGCCGAAAAACACAAAGAATATGGATTTCAAGGAGATCCTCATGGCCAAGACCAATGATTATATGGATCAAGCCTTCGCTACTGATGATCCTGGAAAACGCCAGAAACTCCGTGAAGCCATTCATGAGATGCAGAAGTTATTGTTAATCGTATCTGAGCTTAAATAGCGTATTCTAAAACAAAACCACAAAACAGGGATTTCCCCCCTGTTTTTTATGCCCAGAATAGGGGGTGGTCACAAGGTGGTCACAAAGTGACACCGATGAGACATTCTAATCTAATTGCTGATTATTTCTGCAACGGCTTTTTGAAAACAACAAAAAATGTGTCTCATCACTGTCCCATTGTGACCACTTGAGCAATATGAGGAGAAAAAACTCACAAAAGATACGGGTAGCTAAGGCTGTTCATATCTTCGTCACTCCCCAAAAACAAGAACGACCCCTATAAATAGGGGCTTTTGAGAATCTCACTGACACTCATCGTTCAAGATATTTTTGGTGCCCGGAGTGGGACTTGAACCCACACGAGTTTCCTCATTCGATTTTAAGTCGAACGCGTATACCAATTCCGCCATCCGGGCTCACGATATTAATGGAGGTACCTGCCGGAATTGAACCGGCGTACGCGGTTTTGCAGACCGCTGCGTAACCACTCCGCCAAGGTACCATACCTTCATTTTATCACATTTTAAGCTGTCTGCATCAAAATTATGCCAATCACCGCCAGTACTGTTGCGATTAAATGTACCATCACCGTCTTGCGGTCCAATTTCTCGCGCCCAAAACTCGGCCATAAGATTGTAAACACCACTCCTAGCAAGAATACCGATATCGGCATCAAAGTCTTAGTAATCGCCGAGGCCATCGCCATCGCCGGCGCGATGATTAGAGCTGTATAATTCACAAACTCTTGCCCTAACCAAATCATAAAATCCGTCGCTATCGCTATCCAGGCCTTCAAGCCACCTCGCCTCATCACCACCTTAAATCTATGACGCCAGGTTTTAAATTTCACCGTCAGCGCCAAGTCCGCCACCCCGCGCCCAATCATCACATAAAACATCATCGTGATAAAATCAATCTCCGGTGCCAGCTCCACTATCATTGTATTTGCTAAGGTCCCCGCTGCTACCTTTATCAGCATCAATCCCACCATCTTTAACCGCGCCTTTTGACTGCGCTTATGTGACGATAAAATAATCAGCACCGGCGCCGCCATTAGCACCGCAATTGCCACTAAATGTAAGAACGACACTTCGCTATGTAATAGCCACCACCCCCACGCTAGGTAAAATATCGGCGACAACTGCTCAACCAGTGCTATATTGGTCGACTCATCCTTGGCCAGCGCAATATAATAGGGAATTAAACTCAAACCAAAGATTATCCCAGTCGCCACCAACCATAGTGCTCCACCTACCGTAATTGCTTGAAGACCAAAAATCGCCGCCACTACCCCCGCCGCGATTAAGTACCCCGGCCCCGAAAACACCTTGCGCGATTGCGGCAACTTACCCTTAAAAAACACGTCAGTAATATAGTTATCAAAAAACACGCCCAGCGCCATCAGCACTGCCGCTACAATTGCCAGTATTACCCACAGTTCCATCTCAAACCTTGTTTAACCATATCTATTATTATAACATAAAACAAAAAATAAGGGCCGCCTCTCAGCGACCCCTTAACCCCCTTTCAGATTAGAAGAAAGTTGCCATGTGTAGAATCACGTCATTGTGATCCTTGATTTCGTCTACGAAATCGTCGTCGTCTAACCAGTCGCCAATACAGACGCACTGTAGCTCTCCGTATTCGAGCGACGCCAGATTTTTCAGATAGAAGTACTCGTCCTCTGTGGTATTTCCTAGCCGCAGATAACCTTCTAGTTCTTTCTGGTCTTTCGTGAAAGCGTATTTTACCAGTTTCCTGGTATTACTCTGACCTAAGAACGTTTTGGTTACTGTGTCCCAGGTTTTTTCACGTGCTGCCGTTTCCTCCAGCCCGTATTTTAAGCAATATCCGAAAATTCTCTCCGCCGTCTCGGCAAAGTTATGGTTGTGCTTAGCATAATCAACTGCCAGCAGCAGAAACGGTTCCGGTGCTCCTGCCAGCCCCTTGACGTAGACGCATCCACTACGCGCATAGCCCTCATAAATAGAGTTATCAGAACTCTTCGCCAATACCAAGGCCAGTGGCGCCAGTGGCGACCCTTTGCCAAGCATGATAGAGATAAATGCTTCGGTCGTCGCCAGGGTACGGAAGTGCCCATCGACCTCACGGCCGACTAATGCCAGCAGTTCCTCACCGTTGGCAACACAGTCCTCCGGCACGCCTATAATCAGCCTACCATCTTCAAAAACAGTGCCGACTTTGTCATAATCACCAACTTTCACTTCAAAGTCACCGTTGTGATTATTAAAATACCGACACATAATCGGTTCTCTCAGTAGGTATAGCATTGCCGTCAGCAGGCTCTGTCGCACGGTTTCGGCGTTATAAATTCTCGCCTGGATGCTTTTACGCATCCGCAGCGCCTCTAGCGTGCTATGCGCCTCGGCGCCCCCGTACATTTCGTACCATCCTTTTGACGCTACTTTTTCGGCGAACCTAATCGTCTTCCGCTCAGGAATACCGTAAAGCACCCCCAGCTCTTCCATGGCTCTTTCCGGGCAGCCCTTCAGCACCATTTCCAGGAACCGCTTCATGCTTAGCGCCTCGTCGAGGCGCGACGCAATCAAGAGATGTACAAACTTCGCCCGCGTCTGGTGCTCATTTTCTTCCAAAAGCCTGATATTTACCAAAATATCCGACAGCCCCTGAGTTAATACTTGTAAATCGCTAATTGTTGCCGCGATTTTCGCTTCGTCATATTTGAACTCCGGATTAAAAAACCCTTTTGAATTCACAAAACATTCTTTTAATTCATCATAATTCACTGGTTTTAATAACTTCTCAATATCAATCTTCATCCAAATATTCGTTAGCTTTTTTGGTAAATTTACATCAAACTCCTCATCGTATTCAAATAACCTATCTGTTAACACTAAAATCAACTCCTTCCTCATCTTGTTAATGTGCGACTCCTCTTCTAACCAAGCAGTAACTTATCCTCTAATTATACCACACTTATGTTTAAAAGTCAACTATCACCCCAAGAAAAAGACCCTCTATTTCAAGAGGGCCATATTAGGCTTTTACCCGACAGCACTCGCGTTTTCGGGTCTTAGAAAATATCCGCCATTGTAATACAGACGGGCTAATCTTTTCTGCGCTACGCGCGCCCGTCTGGCATATTTTCGGCACTCAAGCCAGGAATAGCCTCCGTATTCTTTCAGCTTGTTTTTATCACCGTACAATTTGGCCATCGCCAAATCGTAGACGTTTTTAAACTCTTTTTCCGAGTAGCCCATTATCTTGGCGCACTCATCAAACGGATGCCATTTCTTTACTAGAACCCCCGATTTTAGGCAGACTGCTTGATATTCTTGCGGTTCCAGTAACCCATTTAAGATTTGTGAAAATTTTGCGATTTTCGCCTCTGGGAACTGTCGCCTTGCCTCGTATTCCTCAACCGTCCCATACTGGGCTGATGCCATTGGGTCAATGGTATCGCCTAGCGTTTTGGCTAAGAACACTCGCACTAAATATGAGTCGCGGCTCTCGATAAACATAAAGCCGGCATCCTCTATAGCTTCGGTGATTTCTGACGCTACCCGATAATCTATATCATAGTTATAGATAGCATCATATATCCTATTTGCTGGGTCATTCACTGCCCGTACCGCCATAACCATTGACGTTACGGACATGTTTTCCATCTGTTTCCTAGTCTTCGGTCTAAGCCCCAGCTCAATTTTTTCTAATTCCTCAATCAACTGATTTCGGGACTTCACTGAGGCTATCATCCTCATTTCGTACACCTTCCTTTCAAGGTTGCCCCTGGCGCCAAACGCGGTCGCCAGAGGCATACAATGACATGAAAAACTTTTTCTACAAACACTAATAACTTATTGTGCACAAAACAGAAACTAATCGCAAATGCAATTAGTAGATTTGGATCACCCCCTTACCTAGCCATAGTCGATAACGAATATCTTCATTTTCTCACCTCCCTTCGTTATCCCAAGGTGTTTGATCATATTGAAGTATAACACAGCATAATTACTGATGTTACCCCTCGAGGTCCAAAGGTTTGTAGTCTATATTGATATCCTCAAAATAGCCCGCAAACTCTTCGAAGTGTCTCATGTTACCTTTCCTCTCATAAGCGTCGGGGCTGTAACCCCGTGATCCCTGGAGCATGTCCCAGTTTAAGGGATTCGCCGAAGCACTCAGTCTTTGACCGATATAACCTAACATATACGTCAGGCCATCCGCGGTCGTGACCAGCGTTGCGAATTCCTTCTCCTTGCGGTCCAAATTGAGCCGCTTGCCGAAGCTGTTTCTGATCGCCTTCATGCGGCGCTCAACTCCTTCGGTTAAGAGCTTATGCTCAATTTTCACCACGTTCCCGCTCATCACAGGAAAACCATCGTCGAATTCCCCATCAGGGTAGTTGAATACATTTCCCACCAGGGAAACGTTTTCTCTGTGGTCCAGGCGCAGCGTACAATTCTTACGCTCTGTAATCGCCAGGAACACTCCTACCACCTCCGGCCGCTTAGTGCCGTATTCCACCTGAGGATGTGGGTATCTTATCTGCCAGTCCTCTAGCCAGCAAATATTCTCAAATTTCATCTTCTTCCTCCTCTCTTCAAGAACTACAGCAAATTGAGTGCGGAAATAACGGTTTTTAAAAAGCAATAACGAATAGGTGAAGCCTTTTAAGCTTCTAAGAGACTAAGGGGTCAAAAACCCCGTTTCCTAACCTCTTCACTCCTTATTATATCACACTTTGCCAAAAAAATCAAGTCATGCTACAATTAACTTGCGCCGACTTAGCTCAGCTGGTAGAGCAGCCGCCTTGTAAGCGGCAGGTCGTCGGTTCAAGTCCGACAGTCGGCTCCATTTTTAGGGGGTTGATTATCTTATCATTTTATGCTACAATAAGGATAATTATGGCTAAAAAGAATAATACCAAGCGTAAATTAGTTGGGCTCGTGTCTGAAGAGTCTGGTATTCGTCAGTATTACACCAAGAAGAACACCATGAACACTCCCGACAAGCTTTCTCTGCGCAAATACGACCCAGTTCTCCGCAAACATGTCGTCTTTACCGAAACCAAGAAAAGCCTCGGCCGCAACGAAGTCAAAGAGAAAAAGCGTTAAGGTCGCGGGTGGCGCCGCTTGGGGGACCCCCACAAGCGTTAGCGCAGTGGGGGAAAATGTGGCGACAGGACCCATTTCCGTTATTGGGGTAAAATAAAATGTGGCAGGACCCGTCCGGTTGTGTTATAATTGATTTCATAGGGGCGTAGTACAATGGCTAGTATAGCGGTCTCCAAAACCGTAGATGTGAGTTCAATTCTTGCCGCCCCTGCCAAGTTAAACAGGGGATTTTTATGAAAACTATTCTCACTGGTATTCGCACCAACGAAGAGCCTACCATCGGCAACTATCTCGGGTCCTATGTCCCGATGATTAAGTCAGCTCACCGTCACGCCGGCGAATACGAGATCAATATGTTTATTCCCGATCTTCACTCTTTTACCACCCCTATTAATCACTCTGATTTTTACAAACAGACTTTAAAAGGCATCAAATATTACATCGCCGCCGGGCTTGATACGAACAACCCGCACATCCATTTTTACCGCAACTCGCACGTGCCGGCACATGCCGAGCTCTGTTGGATTTTGGACTGTTTTACTTACTTCGGCGAAGCCTCGCGCATGACCCAGTTCAAAGAAAAATCCGCCGAACTCAAAGAAACCGCTGTCACCGTTGGCCTATTTAATTACCCTGTACTGATGGCGGCCGACATTTTACTCTACGACGCTAAATACGTGCCACTCGGCGAGGATCAGTTCCAACATCTTGAACTCTGTCGCGACATCGCTAGCCGGTTTAACCGCAAATTTAAACAAGACATCTTTACTATCCCAGTTAATGAGACTAAACAAGTTGAGTTTATGGGGTTAGGCGAGGGCCTACGTATTCGTTCTCTCACCGATCCACACAAGAAGATGAGCAAAAGCTCTAAGGCCGAAAAGTCCAAAATCTGCCTCTGTGACGACCCTCAGGTTGCCGCCAGCAAGATTATGTCTGCCACCACCGATAGCGTCGGCAAGATTAGTTTTGATATGTTTAATCAGCCGGGCATTTCGAACCTCTTACAGATTGAAGCATTGATAAACGATGTGCCGCTTCAAGATGTCATCGGCACTTGGGCCGGCGAAACTCATTATGGTGACCTCAAGCAAAAGGTAGCCTCCTCAGTCAATGAATTTCTCGAAGATTTCCAGGCCAAAGTCGCCAAAATTACCGACGCCGACGCCGAAGCCGTCCTTGAAAAGGGCGAAAAATATGCTAATAAAGTTGCCAACGACAAACTTTACGCCGTCCAGCGGCTAGTAGGTTTGCGCCAATGATTAAGCCCGCGGGCGCCCTGCGCACCGGCAAAAAGTTCAGCAAGCCGGCTCTTAGTCGCGTCGTCAATGGCGATACTGAACTCTCCATCACGCCCGATGCGCCTGATAAATCCCGTCTCGACCATTTATTATCCGCACAACACCCCGAATACAACCGTTCTACCTTACAAAAGTTTATCAAACAAGGGTTCGTTACCGTTGACGGTATGGTCGCGACCAAACCCAACCAAGCCGTCCTACCTGCCACCAAAATCGCCCTTAATTTACCCGCATCAAAAAGGGAATTACCTCAGATACCAGTGATTTACGAAGATGATAACGTACTTGTCTTAAATAAACCCGCCGGCTTGCTTAGCATGGTCAAAGGTGAGTATTGCCCCGAGCCCACTCTTGAAGATTACGGTTTGCTAGTCCACCGCCTCGATCGCGATACCTCTGGCGTGGTGATTTTGGCAAAAAATCCCGAAACTCAAAAACTGTTGCGTCGTCAGTTTCAAGACCGCAAAGCCCACAAGACTTATTATGCCATCGTCGAAGGTCACCCCAAACAGTCTGAGGCTCTAATCGACCTGCCCATTGAGCGCAATTTCAAACAGCCAAACACTTTTCTCGTCACGCCCAATGGTAAGGCTTCGCAAACTTATTACAAAGTTATCAAACAAAATGACCGTTATTCGCTGTTAGAGTTAAAGCCCACCACCGGCCGCACGCATCAACTGCGCGTCCATCTTAAATATCTTGGCACGCCAATTCTGGGCGACCGCGTTTATGGCGACGAGGCTTCTCGGCTTTTTCTCCACGCTCACAGCCTCGAAATCACCATCCCCGAAGGCCAGCGCCGCACTTTTACCGCTCCTTTGCCACCGGAGTTTGACGATGTTCTTCGATGATATTAACGACATCCCCGCAATCGCTCTTAGCACCGGTTGCGCAGTGTTTGTGGTTGGCGATAGCATAACAAAGGAAAGTTCAGAAGGAGTTTTTTTTGCGGACCGTAAGCTTGGGCGAGCGCCCTCGTTCGCCCCTTGGGACGCGGACAGCGTGTCCGCAAAAAAACACTCCTTTGAACTTTCCTATATTTTGTCACCCACCGACAAGCCCTCCATCACCGTCGAGCAAGTCCGCGATTTCACCGCGAAGTTTAATACCAAGCAGACTAAGGACGTCCTCGCTGTCATCACCCCAGCCGACGCTCTCAGCACCGCCGCCCAAAACGCCTTTTTAAAAAACCTCGAAGAGCCTCAGCCTCACGTCCATTACATCCTCTTAACTGCCAAACCCACCAAACTCCTCCCCACTATCCTTAGTCGCGCTCAGGTTTTTTATCTCAAAACTACCGATTCTACTACCGCGCCACCTTCTGCCAGCCCCGAGATTCAGGCTCTGGCTAAGCAGTTAATCACCGCCAAACCTCACGACCTCCCCGCCCTCGCCACGCAGATCGCCAAGACCAAAAACGCTCGCGAGCAAGCCCTCGAAATTACCGCTACCGCCATTGAGCTTCTCTACAAATCCTATTTTAAGACTAAAAACCCCAGTTTTCTTAAGAAAATTTCCAAATTTACCACGCTTTATGACAATCTCGCCATGAACGGCCATATTAAACTTCACCTCGTCGCCGATTTGTGCTAAAATAGGACTATGATTGGTATAACCATTATCTTGCTATTTTGTGTCTATCTAGTTTTTCTGTTTCCTGATAATCCCAAAACCGAAGAAAAGCCCGCTCACAGCGCCAAATACACCGCCCAAATGCGCAAACTTTGGCAAATCGCCCAAGATTCCATGAAAGAACGCAAGCCTCTCCGCGCGGAGAAAGCTTTGCTCACCATCTTGAAATTTGACGAAAAAAATGCCGCCGCCTATAACCGCCTCGGCATCCTCTATGCCAAATCGCAAAAATTCGACGAAGCCATCGAATGTTTTGAAATCGCTCAGTCGCTTGATAACAACCCTTCATCTTTACATAATGTCGGTTTAATTTACCTTGAAACCGGCGCTTACGAGAAGGCCGCGATGGCGTTTGAGCAAGCCCTTGAGATTGAAGGTGATCTGCCCGCCCGCTTCATCGCTCTTGCCAAGGCCAAGGAAAAACTCGGCAAACGCAAAGAAGCCATCGACGCCCTCGAAAGCGCTTATGAACTCGATCGCTCCGCCTCCACCCTCCGCCAAATTCTCGCTCTCTACGAAGCCGCCGGTGACACCGAAAACATCGCCGCTACCACCGCTCGTATCGAGCGCCACATTACCGATTCCGCCCTTGCCAAGCAGAAAAAACTCCGCTCCACCCGCTCCCGCTCATCGACCACTCCGCGTTCTACTGCCCGTCCACTCTCCCGCACTCGCGCCGCCACCTCCTCCACCACTCGCCCCACATCCCGCCGCAAAGTTATCTAAAATTTGTATTTTATGCTATAATTAACTCATGGGGCGTTAGCTCAGTTGATAGAGCGCAGCATTCGCATTGCTGAGGTCGCGAGTTTGAATCTCGCACGCTCCACCAGAAAATAGTAAATCGAAAGCTTGCTTTCAATTTGATATTTTCTACGAGCGTCCCGAGATTATTTATCTCGCACGCTCCACCAGAAAATAGTACTATGCTTGTTATTAACCTTATCAAAGTTTTACTCATCCTTGTCCTCTTTATCTATGTTCTTACGCGCAAGGATAAGGATTATCTTTTAAAAGTCGCTTTTTTGTTCACCTTTGCTTCTGATGTTATTCTCGCTATTGCCACTGGCGCCGAAAGTAATATTTCCAACCCCGAAATAGGCGGCATAAATCTTTTGCTACTCGGCACCATGATTTTTTGTTTTGCTCAGCTTGCCTATTTTTGCCGCCATTGTCCTTATAAAACTTTACTCAAAATCTACCTACCATTAACTATCATAGTCATCACCGCCACCTTTATTCTCGCCCCCGAAGCCGCTCTCATCATCTTTGCCTTCATTTACGCCCTCACCGAAATTTTCAACCTCATCTTTACCCTCAAACAAGACCGTCGCACCGCGCTCGGCTTCGCCCTCTTTATCGCTTGCGATCTTACCATCGCTCTTGGCTTCATCAATATCATTCCCGGGGCCGCCGCCGACTGGATTTGTTGGCTATTTTATCTCCCCGCTCAAATTATACTTGCCATAAGCCCGAAACCTGTGCTAAAATAGAGGTATTATGGAAGGTAAAAAATCAATCTCACGCGCAATCTTGGTATTTGGCGCCCCGTGCAGCGGCAAATCCACGTTTTGTAAAAAATTCTCAAACCAATTTAAGGCTCCATACTACGATTTGAGCCAGCTCAAAACCGATTACAATTTATCCAGAAAACAAATTTTAATGCTGGTCGAGCAAGTTGCCAAGACCGGTATTACTTTTGTAATTGAAGGTGGCATCGACACTGAGGCTGACCGCAAAGAAATTCGCAACCTCTTACGCAAAGCTGGCTACGAGCCTTCACTCGTTTGGATTCAGACCGATGTTTCCACCATCAAATCTCGCCTCAAAACTCGCCTCAAGTCCGTCAGCAAGGCCAAGGCCGAGTACGATACTAAAGTCAAACGCCTCGAAGCTCCTTCTGATACTGAGTCCGCCATCATCCTCTCTGGCAAGCACACCTATCCTACCCAAGCCAAGCACGTGCTAACCCAACTCGCCGAGTAATGATTATTAAAGACCCCGAGTTTGGCGAAGTCATCGTTCGTCGCAATGCTTTGGCGCGGTCTGCGCGTTTTTCGATTTCTACCTCCGGGCGCCTCCAGATGTCGGTGCCCAAATACACTTCTGACCGTGCGGTGCGCAAATTTCTCGAATACAGTCGTTCGGCTATCCGCACTCAGTTGCCAGTCAAAAACCCTACCACTCAGCGCGCCCGTGACACCAAGAAGAAATTGCTTGCTAAACAGGCTCGCACCGAACTTCCATATCGCCTCGAATATCTCGCCACCAAATATGGCTACACCTACGACAAATGTCGTCTTTCGCACGCCAACACCCGCTGGGGTAGTTGCTCGTCCAACCGCACGATTTCACTTAACATCGGCCTAATGAAGGTTCCGCCGAAGTTGCGCGACTATGTGATTTTACACGAACTCGCCCACCTCAACCACATGGATCACTCTCCCGCTTTTTGGGCCGAAGTCGCTCGTCACGACCCCAATTACAAAGACCATCGTCGCAAGTTAAAACACTTTTCTCCCGGGGTTGACTAATTTAGCAATCTGTGATATAATAAGAGCATAACCTTAATAGGGAGTGTGTATGAAATATTTTGGTTTAACTGGGCTCCGTGCCCTCTATCAAACAGTCTGTTTCGGTTTTATCGGCGCCGTGGCACTTGGTAGCCATATTTTTGGCTACCCCACCTCTGAAATCCGCGATACCGGTGGCATCAACAAAACCGTTATTACCTCTGTTAAAGACGCTGTCGCTTCTTCCGACACCCCTGAAATTGCCAAATCTTTCAAAACCGTCTCTAACATCAACTATTCTACCCCTGTTAATACCGTTTCTGCCTCCGGCAATAAAACCCTTTATTTTAGTCAACCGATTGTTGATACCCCTACTAGGGCCGCCTCCGGTAAGTCCTGTACCGAATATGATGCTGGTAGTCGTATCATGCGCTGTGCTGATTACGGTGGTAAATTCTACTATGCCCACCGCGCCGGTGCTTTCGCTCAACTCCCTGGCGCTGAAGTTAACGATTACATCGTGATAGGCGGCCAGACCTACAAGGTCATGGAAGCCTACCCCTATTCAAAAACTTCAATCAATATGGATGAAGTTGTAAACGCTAAAAATATTTATAGCATTTCTCTCATGACTTGTTATGGTTCTAACGATTCTCAACGGTATATTGTTTACGCAAATCGTGTTTAGCGCAGATATTGAAGCGGGTGGCGCCGATAGGGGGACCCCACCGCGCGCAACGCAGTGAGCACGGTGGGGGATAATCGGCGACAGGACCCGCTTCCATAACAAAATTCGTCCAAAAAGTATTCACAAACTCATTGGCCTTATGTTATAATGAGGCTAAGGAGGAGTGTGTTAAAGAAGTTAAACCCTTTTAACTGGTCTACGCGCACCGTTAAAATTGCTTTTGCGGTGTTTTGCGGTATTTTTGCACCTGTTTATTTCATCATCGGTCTTCAACCGGCTACCGCTGCCGACCCCGCCGAATTCAACTACGATACGCTCTATATCGCTAACATCGGCCTCTCCGCTCCGGTTAAGCCTATTACTTTGAACAGTGAGCATCGCCTCGTCGCCCCTGATACCATCGCCGGCGCTTATTCTAACAGTACTAATAAAACCCTCATTATTGGCCACTCGTCCACGATTTTTGCCACCCTAAACGGCGTCAACCTAGGCGACCAACTTACCTACGCCGACCAGACTTATCAAATCACTAACCTCGTCTATCAACCAGTTGAGCAGATTAATATGAGTCACATCCTCGCTCCCGCCGACCATCCCACTATCATCATTATGACTTGCGCCGGCACTCCCACCGACGGCGACTATCCCGAACGCCTAATTATCACCGCGGAGGCTTTCTAGTGGCCAAAAAATCCGTTATTCTCATACCTGTTATTTTTATCCTCATCGCGGGAATTTCTTTTCTCGTCGTCTGGGGTGCTTCGCAAATTTTCGCTAAACCGGGCGAAGTTACCTATGACGCCTCGCTTACTGATAGCGAAAAGTCTTTCTTAGAGAGCATCTTCACCGAAGATGCCAAACTCAAAAATGACGTCACTATCTCGGCCGCTACTAAAAATTCACCTCCCGGAGACGATGACGATGGTTTTATTTACGATATTCTCGTCCCAGTTGCTGATTTTTACTACCCCAGTAGCAACATCGACAGCGCCTCGCTAAACGCCGAAATCACCACAACCACCGAAAGCTCCGTCACTCTTACCTCTATCAGCGACCTTCAGCCGACCCAAAAACTCTTGTCTCTCGACGGCAATTACTTCCTCGACACTCTCGATACCGGCGCTTTTTACCGCGTTTTCTATCTTAATAGCCCCGATCCTACCGAGGCTGGGGAGCTTATCACTCCTCACCTCAGATCTCGCCCTACCAAGGATAACACTTTATCTTTTGCTCAGACCGGCGTCACCGCACTTTCGCGCGCGATGAACGCCAAGCTCGCCCAAGTTGGCGATGCCAGTTATTTTGCTGAAAAAATCAAAGATTTTCTCGTCAGCAAAGATTTCACCCACACGTCTAACGAATCGTCTTTTTCTGACTCCGCTACTTCTGACAACATCTGTTCCAAGCCGGGTATGCTCAGCGCTCTCACCGCCATCGGCCTTGATATCGTCGAACTTACCGGCAATCACAACCAAGATTGTGGCAACGACGACGCCATTAAAACTATCGACATCTACCACGAAAACAACATCCAAACTTACGGTGGTGGCAAAACTGCCGCCGATGCCGTTAATCCCGCTACTGTCGATGCTAAAAACACTAAAATCACTCTGTTTGGCTATAATCTTTCCACTGGTGGCTACACCACCGACAACACTCCCGGCGCCAATTTTTACACTACCGAAAAAGCCAAACGAGACATAAAAACCGCTAAGGAAAACGGTGATTTTGTCATCGTCGACGTCCAATTTTACGAATGTAGTGAATACGACACCGCCAGCGAAAACACTGCTTGCGACGCCCCAGTCACCGGCCAAGAAGCACTGTTTCACGAAATCAGCGACCTCGGTGCCGACATCGTCGTTGGCACTTCGGCCCACCAGCCCCAAGTTTTTGAACTTTATAACGACAAACCGATCTATTATGGTCTTGGCAATCTCTTCTTCGACCAAAGTTGGTGGCCTGGTACTACTCGTAGCCTCATTCTCACCCACTATTTCATCGATGGTAAATACGTCCAAACTCGCATTTCGCCTACCGTTTATGACAGTAATTTCCAACCCGCTCTAATGGATGAGGAGACTTCGCAGTGGTTTCTCGCGCGCCTCGGTTCACAACACCGCTAATTTTTCTCGGCGTTGCCGTGCTAAGTTTCGCTGTCTGTTTTGCTATTTCGGCAGCTATCACCTCTGACAACAACGAAAGCGCGCCCGAAAACACCGAACTAACTCCTAACGAAGAACCTCCCGAAACCAAAAAACCTAACTTTATCGACCTTCAGCCCACTCTCGACGAGTGGCTCTCAACTACCTCTGGTACCAAATCCGTTATCATTTACGACCTCGATAACGATCGCGTCGCCGCCGAGTATCAGCCCGACCAAACTTTCTCTACCGCTTCACTTTACAAACTTTTCCCGGTTTATCTCGGCTACACCGAAGTTGAGAAGGGAGGTCTCGACCCTAACACCAAACTCGCTAGCGGTTATACAGTTTCCGGGTGCCTCGACCTCGCCATCCGTGAGTCCAATTCTACCTGCGCCGAAGGCTTAATACAAATTCTCGGCCCGCAAGCGGTCCAGCAGGCTGCTGAAGAATGGGGAACTAAAAACACCAATATCCATAGCCTCCAATCCACACCAGCAGACATTGTCAAAGTCCTCCAAAAATACTACACCCACCCCGAATTATCAAACGAAACATATAATAAAATTCTCGACTCGATGCTTAACCAACCTGCGACCACCAGTGACCTCTGTGATGGTTACTGCGATTGGCGGCAAGGTCTCCCCAAAGGTTTCACTGATAATAGTACTAAGGTTTATAACAAAGTTGGCTGGGATTACAATCCCGAAGGCTATTGGAATCTCTATAATGATGCCGCCATCGTCGAAATCGCTAGCGACCTCCAAGACACCCCGCATCATTATGCTATTGTGGTGATGACTAGCCACATTAATCCAAATAAAATCGCCGCTCTCGGGGCAAAAATCGAGCAAAAAGTACTTGATTTCGCTCACGATTAGTGCTATAATACTTCAAGACTACTTACTATAGATGCATCTATGGGTCATGGGATGTCGCCAAGTGGTAAGGCAGTGGGTTCTGGTCCCACCATTCGGGGGTTCGAATCCCTCCATCCCAGCCACTGATATAGAATTAGTCAAGGTCAACTGCGAGATTAGACCTATGAAGTTAATTGGTAGGGTATGGAAAAGAGAGCTTTCAAGCTCCCTTTTTCTTTTCAAACTTAGTGTTTTATAGTAATAACTAATAATAATCGCGGTCGTCCTCAGACATCAGCGCTTCGATTATCCGTTGGTCTGCACCGTATTTTTCCAGCAGATTTTCGTAAAAATCTTGGTCAACAGAACTCCAATTCACTCCTTCTTTTTCTTTCAATTCAAGCACATTATTACCAAACTCGTCGATATCAATCACATCCGCTCCGTTATCAATCAATCTACCCATAACTTCCACTAACCAAATCGGCGCCGTCGAGTAGCCTATCCGGTCAAGATAACGTGACGCGATATCGTTGATATTGTACTCAAACAGGTCTAAGTCCAGACAATCTTCCAAGATAGTCTCGTAAGTGTCCGGTATTATACCCACTGTTCCTACAACCGCTGGATCAGTAATAATCTCAACTAAATCATCGCTGTCCAAGTCAAACCCGCGCGCTAGTAGTTTGAAATGCGTATGTGCATATTCAGTAAACTTCGCCAGAAACCGCTTGCCGATTTCCAACTTGTTAAACTTCATGCCATAGCGCGGCCCGCGTTTGTAAAGAAAGAAATAGAACGCCTCGTCACGGACAAACTCTTCGATTTTATCGAGCATAGTTTCCAGTTCAAGCCCCCGCGCCCAAAACGGCCGCATCGTATTCAAGAACTCGCGTGCTCCTTCCGGTTCAAAGTAATAATCTTCTATCCAAGGACCAAATATTGCCTTTGCTTTCCTAAATAACAGCGCCATCTCGACCCCCTCGTCTAGCAACTGTTCGCACGCCTTAGCCAAGCTAAAATTATCATCGATTTTAGCAAACACTTCAGCGATGCGCCTTCTCTGTTCTTGCCTAGTTTTTTCCGTCATAAATTCTCCTCGCTTTCAATAGTTTTGTCAGAATTAACTTTAACCAGCAATAACGAACAAAAACACTAAGTTTTAACGTACACCACCCCTTTCTCCCTCAATTATGACACAAATCCCCGAAAAAGTAAAGTCAGCTCAAAAACAACATTTTATCAGGCTAGCGCTTGAATTCCCCAACTTTTTATGCTACACTCCCGCGCATGAAAAATCGCAAAAAAGGTCAAATCATCATTCCGGCTGGACGCAAACCGTGGGTACACGAGCTTCGTGTCGCAAACATTTTAGCTCTGAATAGTCATAAAGTGGAATTTTTACCAGAGAACAATGAAAAAACGCCAGACATCTTGCTTGATGGGATTCCGTATGAAATTAAATCACCAATCACTAATAAAGCAGACAAACTAGAAAGAAATATAAAACGCGGTCTTAGGCAGTCTAAAAATATTATCTTTGATGCCTCGAGAATAAAAAATATGCGTGATAATAATTTGCGTCAATTTCTTATTAATAAAGCCAAGCGACAAAAACAGATTGACGGGCTGATTCTTATAACCAAGCGCGGTCAGGTTATTGACATAAAATCTCTAATTTGATATACTGCAATTAACGAAGTTCTTGCACAGGGCAGTATGCTCTTACCGCAAGAGCTTCTTTTTGTCCCCTCAAATTTCGCCAAAAACCCTCTTTACAAACTTTAAAACATACGCTAAAATAAAAGAGTAGAAGTCTGGAGCTGGTTTTTATTAGTGCTCCTGACATAATAATAAAATAAGGAGAATAATTAGAATGGCAAATTTCGACCGTTCCAAGCCACACATCAACGTTGGTACTATGGGTCACGTTGATCACGGCAAAACTACTCTTACCGCTGCTATCACCAGCGTCCTAGCAAAAAAGCTTCCTTCCGAAGTTAACAAATCTGTCGCTTACGACCAGATCGATAACGCTCCCGAAGAAAAGGCTCGTGGTATCACCATCGCCACTTCTCACCAAGAGTATGAATCTGGCAAACGTCACTATGCTCACGTTGATATGCCAGGCCACGCTGACTATATTAAGAACATGATTACCGGTGCTGCCCAGATTGATGGTGCTATCCTCGTAGTTGCTGCGAACGATGGCCCATTGCCGCAGACTCGCGAGCACGTCCTTTTGGCTCACCAGGTGAACGTGCCTAAGATTATCGTTTTCTTGAACAAAATGGATCTCGCTGACCCCGAGCTCGTCGAACTCGTCGAGATGGATGTCCGCGAACTTTTGAACAAGTACGGTTTCGATGGCGACAACGCGCCTATCATCAAGGGTTCTGCTACTAAGGCTCTCGAAGGCGACGCCGAAAACGAAGAAGCCATCATGAAGCTCGTCGAAGCTATGGACGAATACTTCGATGTCCCAGAGCACGATCTCGACAAGCCGTTCCTCATGCCAATCGAAGACGTCTTCTCCATCA
>CAYMXW010000015.1:0-17166 GCA_964394555.1 uncultured Candidatus Saccharibacteria bacterium
TAGTGGTGATTTGGTCAAAATCTTGGGTGGTTTTTTGGCGCTGGGCCGGAGTGGTAGGATTATAAGTCTTGATAGCCATTATTTCTTCTCCTCTTTGGTTTTAGGCGCCTTTTTGGTCTTATCTTTAGTCACTTCTTGAGGTTCTTCTTCATCAAAGACTTTGATAGAATTGCCTTCAGCCAAGGTAACATAGGCAAGTTTGTGGTCTTGACGGTGAGTAGTGCCTGGGTAAGCGTGCTTACCGCGACTAAAGCGTGTAGGTTTGCCCTTGCGAACGAGAGTGCGAACATTGGTCACTTTGACGTTGTAATCTTCGGCGATTTGCTTAGCGATGGCTGGCTTGCTCATACCTTTGTCGACGAAGAAGGCGTAAGTGCGCTTGGTTTGCTCGATATAAGTTTTCTCAGTAGCACGAGGCGCAAATTTGGGTTCGGTAATGATTTCGGGTTTTTTATCAGCCATTATGCGTTCTCCTTTCCGGTCAGCCAGTTAATAGTAGCTTTCAGAGCATCTGGCTCAAAGACGATAGCATCGGCGTTCATAATGTCAAAAACATTAAGGTAAGTAGCGCGAGTCAGTTTAACATGATTAAGATTGTTAGTAGATTTGAGAATCTCGGGAGTCTTTTCGTTGACTACGAGCACGACGTTTTTGTCGTCGAGCTTCAAATCTTTGATGAGCTTGGCGGCGTCTTTGGTCTTGCCTTTGAAATTAACCGCGCTATCTAATACAGTGATCGCTTTGGCTTGGTTTTTGAGCGACAAGGCTTGTTTGATAGCAAGTTGCTTGCTAGATTTGCTAATTTTCTTAGTGAAATTTTCCTCGCCGGTGCGACCAAAGGCGACACCACCGTGACGCCAGATGGGGTTGCGGGTAGAACCGAAACGGGCGCGGCCGGTGCCTTTTTGACGCCAAGGTTTTTTGCCACCACCGCGAACTTCGCCACGCTTCAAAGTTTTGGCGTGCGAACTGCGTGAATTGGCAAGATAAGCATCATAGGCGAGCTTAATAAGTTCATGGTTATCGACGGAAAGGCCGAAAACGGTTTTATCTAATGTAGCCATATTACTTCTTTCCCTCGATGGTCACGACGCTTTTCTTGGGACCAGGAACAGCGCCTTTCAGACCGATTAAATTATTATCTTTGTCGATGTAAGCCACTACGAGATTCTTGACGGTGACTTGTTCGTGCCCCATGCGACCCGGCATTTTCTTGCCTTTCCAGACTTTTTGAGGATACATGGAACCGATAGAGCCAACGCGACGAATGTTACCCTTAAAACCGTGCGTATTGCGCGATTCGATAAAGTTGTGGCGCTTGACGGTGCCAGCGAAACCTTTACCTTTGCTAGTACCAGTGACGGCCACCTTGTCGCCGAGCTTAAAAGCTTCAACGGTGATTTGATCGCCGAGCTTGAGCTCGGGAAGTTCCGTAACACGAAATTCGCGTAGAACTTTAGGTTTGATATTTTCTCCGGCCTTTTTAACGTGGCCAGAAACCGACTTGCTCAGATTCTTACCCGGACCGTAACCAACTTGCACAGCGTTATAACCGTCGGTGTCGACAGTTTTAATCTGAGTCACTGTAGCTGGGCCGGCTTGGATGACGGTGATGGGGGTCACCATGCCATCTTCACCGATGATCTGGGTCATACCAACTTTGGTGCCGATGATGACTTGCATCTGTTTCCTTTCCCTTTAGATTAACATTACAGAAACTAGACTTTTAGGCAGTATCTGAGGTAGACTTACCTTTGCGTCTAGTTAATGTAATTATTGTAGCACACTTTTTGCGTGAGCGCAACCCTAAACTTCCGCTATTTCCTCTGGGGTGGGTTGGTCAATTGGGTGGACGCCGGTGCCGACGGGGATTTTGCGGCCGATGATGACGTTTTCCTTCAAGCCAGTGAGATGGTCAACGCGACCGTTGATAGCGGCGTTAATCAATACACGAGTGGTATCTTGGAAGGACGCGGCTGACAAGAACGAGTCGGACCAAATCGAAACTTTGGTAATACCAAGTAGCAGTGGGGTAAAGGTGGCTGGTTCTTTGCCATCTTTTTCCAATGCCTCGTTTTCGGTGACGACAGCGGCCTTAGAGACGATATCGCCAGAAACAAAGGTAGAATCGCCCGGTTCGTCAATTGACACACGACTGAACATTTGGCGGACAATTACTTCAAGGTGTTTGGCGGAAATCTCGTGACCTTGAGCGGCGTAAACAGCGGTGACATCGTTCATGATGTAGCGAGCCGTGGCTTCGGCACCTTTGTATTTCAAGAGGTCTTGGAGATTTAAGGAACCAGCGGTGATACGATCACCAGCTTCGACGGTGCTACCAGACTTGACAACTAGTTCGGCATCACCAGGAATTTCTAGGCGGACAGGGGCGCTGGCGTTGGCAACGACGATAATTGCGTCGTCGGTGAGCTCGGCAATACCGGTATAGGGTGATTTGAGGGCCTCGCCACCGCGCGGTTTGTTGGTGAGAGTTTCACCAGCTTTGACACTAGCGCCATCTTTAACTTTAGGCTTGCGACCTTCGAGTGGCAAGCGAGTAGTTTCGCCGGCCTCTGGGGTGACTTGAACAACATAGTGATTGTTGTCTTCCCAAGCTTCAACAATACCGGTAACTGGGCTAACCCAAGCCTGACCTTTAGGGGTACGGGCTTCGAGCAACTCCTCGACACGCGGGAGACCACGAGCGATAGCACCGGAACCGGCAGAACCGGAACTGTGCTTGGTATCAAGCGTTAGCTGAGTGCCCGGCTCACCGAGCGACTGAGCAGCAATTACGCCGACCGGTTCAGCCGAGGCGACTAATTCACGAGTGGCCATATCGACACCGTAAGCCTTGCGTGGGATACCTTTGACGGCGGTAGTGGTAAGCACCGACTGAATCTTAACGGCATCAATTTTGTCGTCGTTTTCAATCTGTTCGGCGATTTCTTTAGTGATGAGCTCATCAGCTTCGAGATAACCTGGAATCGGCTCGGCGGTATAACGACCGTTGAGCCGAGCGGCGAAGCTAATACCGGTATAGTCGGATTCGGCACGATAGAGTGCAAATCCGGGATCGGCGGCAGTTTCGTCGGTAGTAAAGACATCTTGGGCGACGTCAACCAAACGACGGGTGAGATAACCGGAGTCGGCAGTACGAAGCGCCGTAGATACCTGACCCTGGCGAGCACCACGAGTGACGATAAAGGATTCGAGGGTGTTAAGACCCTTTTTGAAGCTGGATTTTACCGGTAGCTCGATTTCGTTGTTGTTGATATCAACCTGAATACCGATTTCGGCGGCGGCCAGCTTAATGTTAGAAACCGAACCACGCGCACCAGAGTTTACCATGACGGCGATATCGGTGTCCATCTCAGAGAGCTTGCTCTTGAGAAAATCCGAAATCTTGTTGTCAATCTCACGCCAGTTGGCAACGGTGAGATTGTAACGCTCTTCTTCGGTAACCATACCTTGATCAAATTGTTCCTGAATCAAAGCGGTCTTAGCATCACCTTCGGCGATGAAGTCGTCAATCTCGGGATAAGTTGGATAATCGTCCTTAGCAGTAGAAACCGAAGCAATGGTTTCGTACTCAAAAGCGAGGTCTTTGATAGCGTCGGCGGTTTTAACGGTGACTTCGGCACCGTAATCGTCGAAGATATCGGCCATTACTTTTTTGAGCTGTTTGCTAGTTTGAACGCTGTTGTCGTAAGGATAATCTTTGGGCAAAATCTCGTTAAAGAAGATACGCCCCAGAGTGGTATCACGAATTTCCTTCTTGGCGAAGACGCGAATCGGGGTTTGTAGAGCGATAATACCCTGTTCGTAGGCCATTTCAGCTTCGTAGACCGAACTAAAGGCCTTGACATCCTTAGTATCAGTACCTGGTTTATCATAGGTGAGGTAGTAAATACCGAGCACCACGTCCTGATAAATCGCGAGTACCGGCGCGCCATCGGCTGGCTTCAAGAGGTTTTTGTCGGCAGCCATTAATTCGCGAGCTTCGGCTTGAGCGGCGTTTGACAGAGGTAGATGAACCGCCATTTGGTCACCATCGTAGTCGGCGTTAAAACCGCTCGCGACTAGTGGGTGAAGCTGGATGGCCTTACCCTCAATCAATTTGGGCTGAAAAGCCTGAACTGATAAACGGTGGAGTGACGGAGCGCGATTTAAGAGCACATATTTGCCCTTAATACACTCATCGAGCGCATCCCAGATAACTGGCTCACCAGCGTCAATCATACGCGAAGCGGCACGGATATTGGAAGCCTTCTCGTTGCGAACTAACCAGCTAATGACGAAGGGTTTGAATAGTTCAAGTGCCATTTGTTTAGGCAAGCCACATTCGTTGAGCTTGAGCTCAGGACCAACGACGATTACCGAGCGACCAGAGTAATCAACACGCTTACCGAGTAAATTCTGGCGGAAACGACCTTGTTTACCTTTGAGAAGGTCGGAAATCGACTTGAGTTTGCGACGACCGTTTTGCGAACTAGCGGCGCGCGAACCATGGGTAGCCGAGTTGTCAATCAGGG
This sequence comes from uncultured Candidatus Saccharibacteria bacterium, assembly GCA_964394555.1. Lineage (GTDB taxonomy): Bacteria > Patescibacteriota > Saccharimonadia > Saccharimonadales > Saccharimonadaceae > Nanosyncoccus. The sequence goes on from CAYMXW010000015.1 coordinate 4,536, forward strand.
CGTCAACGGCCTCTTGAAGAATACGCATTTCGTTGCGACAAATCACCGCTGGGGCGTTAAGACTAATTAATTTCTTGAGGCGGTTATTACGGTTAATGACGCGACGATAGAGGTCATTTAAGTCAGAGGCGGCAAAACGACCACCAGGGAGCGAAATCATCGGGCGTAGATCCGGTGGAATCACTGGGATGACCGAGAGAATCAAATCGGTTGGTTTGATACCGGCAGATTCCATACCTTCGAGCGTTTTGAGACGCTTGATGATTTTCTTCTGTTTTTGACCCTTGCTATTGTCAGCCTCTTCGTGAAGCTGAGAAATCAACTCTTTGAGGTCGATTTCGTTTAACATGGCCTCAATAGCGGTAGCGCCCATTTCAACGGTGATGAGGTCTTCGTATTCCTCGGGGAGATTACGGTAATCTAACTCGGAAATCACGCCACCCTTGACCAGGCTAGTCAAAATGCGTTTTTTGCCGGTGTATTCTTCCTCTAATTCCTCTAATTCCTTGTTTTTAGCCGTTTCTAGGGCTTTTTGGTCCGCACCCTCCTCTTTAGCGGCTTTTTCGTAACGTAGGCCGATAGCGTCGCGTGCAGCGGTCGTTTGAGCCTCTAAATCGGCTAAAACTTGGTTGATTTCGTCAGTTTTGGCGTCAATAATCAGATAAGAGGCAAAATAAACGACTTTTTCGATATTCTTAACAGTGAGGTCGAGTAGAGTACTGAGAGCACTCGGAGTACCACGCATAAACCAAATGTGAACTACTGGGGCGGCGAGGGCAATATGGCCCATACGTTCGCGGCGAGCAATTGATTTAGTAACGAGGTTACCTTCCTTATCAACGGCGGCCTCACGAGAGCGAACGCCTTTAATTTTGGCATCGTGGGGGTTGATGTCCTTGACGGGGCCAAAAATACGTTCGCAAAACAGACCGTCGCGTTCGGGTTTTTGTGTGCGATAGTTAATAGTTTCGGGCTTTAAGACTTCGCCGTAGCTCCAATTTAGAATATCTTCTTTGCTGGCTACTGATAGGCGAATCGCATCAAAGTCACTGGCACTAATAAAGTTATCCATCCAAGCCATAATTACATCTCCTCTCCGAGGTCAACTATACCTTCGTCGATGGGATCGTCGTCGAGTTCTTTGTCGATTTCGGCGGCCTCCTTTTCATCTTCCTTAGTAAAGTCTGCCTCAATTATTTCTGCGCCTTCGGCGTCGAGATCTTCGTCTAGGTCGACTAAGTCACCTTCGTTAGTTTGACGGGCTTCATCTCTAGCAGCAGCATAGATGAGTTCGTCATCTTGCGAACGTTCAATCTCGCGGGAAGTTTGTTCAATCACATCACTAGCGTCGTTAGAACTACCGTGGTCAAGTAGGTCAACTTTGAGACCGAGACCTTGGAACTCTTTAACCAAGACGTTAAAGCCTTCAGGGAGTTTAGGGCCTTCGATGGGCTCGTTTTTGATGATGGCTTCGTAGGCCTTGGCACGGCCATAAACGTCATCGGACTTGATGGTAAGCATCTCTTGAAGAGTGGTAGCAGCACCGTAAGCCTCAAGTGCCCAAACCTCCATTTCACCAAAGCGCTGACCACCGTTTTGGGCCTTACCACCGAGTGGCTGTTGAGTAACCATGGTGTAAGGACCGGTAGAACGAGCGTGAATTTTATCTTCAACCATGTGATGGAGTTTGATGATGTGCATAATACCGACCGAGGTGCGGCTGTTGAACGGTTCGCCGGTAAGACCATCGTAAAGTTGGACACGACCGTCTTCATCAAAACCGGCTTTTTTCAGTTCTTCGTTGATAATCTCATCAGGTACGCCGTTAAAGGCGGGAGTAGCAACTTTATAACCTAAGGCCTTAGCTGCCATACCGAGATGAGTTTCAAAGAGCTGACCGAGATTCATACGGCTCGGCACGCCCATTGGTGAGAGTAAGACATCGACTGGTGTACCATCGGCCATGAAAGGCATGTCTTCGACTGGCAAAATGCGTGAAACTACACCCTTGTTACCGTGACGACCAGCGAGCTTATCGCCAACGTCGATCTTGCGGATTTCGGCAACGAAGATTTTAATTTGCATCAAAACGCCAGATTTAAGTTCGTGACCTTGCTCGCGAGTGTAGATACGAACATCGACCACCTTACCAGAGGTAGCACCGTTCATACGCACGGAAGTGTCGCGAACATCTTTGGCTTTTTCGCCGAAGATGGCGCGAAGTAAGCGTTCCTCGCTGCTTAATTCTTGTTCGCCCTTAGGGGTAATTTTAACAACGAGGATATCACCGGGGTAAACCTCAGAGCCAAGTGCCACAATACCGTCTTCGCCGAGGTGGCGCAAAGAGCGTTCAGGGACATTTGGAATATCGCGTGTCACTTGCTCGGGGCCGAGCTTAGTATCGCGAACTTCGACATCATAATCTTTAATGTTGATAGAGGTGAGGTCGTCGTTTTCAACGAGGCGCGACGAAATCACGATAGCGTCGTCCATGTTGTAACCACGCCAAGGCATAAAGGCCACGACAAGGTTTTTACCGAGAGCAAGTTCGCCATCTTGAATAGAGGCACCTTCGATTAAAATGTCGCCTTTTTTGACTTTTTGACCACGCACGACTTTGGTGCGTTGGTTATAACAACGACCTTCGTTGGTTTTTTCAAAATGCTTGAGTTTGTATTCTTTTTCGCCACCCTTGTCGTATTTGACAACAATAGAGGTAGCGTCGGATTTTTTCACTGTACCGGGGCCATCAGCAAGCACGAGTTGAGAGGTATTTAGGGCAACTTCGTGTTCGATGCCGGTACCGACGATAGGACTACTATTCTTAAGCAAAGGCACGGCTTGTTTCTGCATCGCGCAGGCCATCAAAGAACGGTCGACGCGGTTTTTCTCCACAAATGGAATCAGGCTAGCGGAAACCCCAAGAATTTCCTTGTGGACGGCGTCGATGTGAGTGACGTACTTGGCTTCAACCTGGCTAGGTTTGCCATGGACACGAGCCGAGACCCATTCTTCAACAAACTTGCCGTTTTTGTCGAGTTTGACTGAGGCGTCGGCGATAACCATCTGGTCTTCGGCGGCGGCATCGACATAGATGACTTCATCGGTGACCTTGCCGTTTTTGACAACGCGATAAGGGGCTTCGATGAAACCGTAATTATTGACGCGGGCGTAAGTGGCGAGGTTAAGCACCAAACCGACGTTGGCGCCTTCGGGGGTCTCAACAGTACAAATACGACCGTAGTGAGTGGGATGAGCATCGCGCACATCAAAACCGGCGCGCTCACGGGTGAGACCACCGGGACCCATAGAACTGAGACGACGCTTGTGCGAAAGTTCAGCAAAGGGGTTAGCCTCGTCCATCAACTGTGAAAGCTGTGAACTGGTAAAGAATTCTTTAACCGCAGCGACTACTGGGCGTGAGTTGAGCAATTGTGATGGTGTGGCATCTTCGGGGTTAACCATTGACATACGGTCTAAAATGTTGCGCTGTAAGCGAAGCATACCAAGACGGAATTGGCGCTGAACGAGTTCGCCAACTAGTTTGACGCGACGATTACTGAGTGAGTCGATGTCATCGGCTGGTTCCTGCGTATTATTAAGACGAATAATCTCGCCAATAATCGCAAAAACATCGTCCATCTGTAAAGTGCGGTGCTTGCTGTCGTTAGGAGTGTTAAACCCAAGTCTAGTGTTTAATTTGTAGCGACCAACATCTGAACTATCGTAACGCTTGGGGTCAAAGAACGCGCGCTCAATCATTTGCTTGGCGTTTTCGACGGTGGCAAGGTCACCGGGACGAAGACGACGATAAACTTCAATTAGGGCTTCGGACTGAGTGCTACTAGTGTCTTTTTCAAGAGTAGCGTCGATATAGCTAGTCTCGCCGGTGTCGACATCTTTAAAATGTTTCTTGATGTCAGAATCTTTACTAACTCCGAGAGCACGGAGAAAAGTGGTGACTGGAATCTTGCGACGACGGTCAATTTTGACGCTGATACAACCATTGGCAGCAGTTTCAAATTCGAGCCACGCCCCACGACCGGGGATAACTTTGGCGCCGTAATAATTACGTGTGCCGATGGTAGTGCTGTTGAAAAACACACCCGCCGAGCGAATTAGTTGCGAAACGATGACGCGCTCGGTGCCGTTAATAATAAAAGTAGCGCGGTCGGTCATCCAAGGATAATTGCCGAAGTAAATCTCTTGTTCTTTAACTTCGCCCGTAGTCTTATTAGTCAGTTCAACATTAACATGAAGAGCCGCCTCGTAAGTACTGAGGTTGTATTTGGCCTCGTGTTCGTTTTCGGCTGGCGTTTTAAAGTGATAATCCTTAAAACGTAAGGAAAACTTTTGCCCGGTGTAGTCATCGATCGGATTGATTTCGTTGAAAATCTCTCGCAGACCGTTTTTGACAAAATCTTCCCAACTGTCCTTTTGATGGGCAATCAAATCGGGGACGGGAAGTGACTGGTCACCTTCGGTGAAGAAGATACGACCAGTTTGCTTGTTCTTAGTCTTTGCTTCCACAAAATACCTCTACTATTAGTGTTGATATAATCTTTAGCGCTGAAGATTACTGCTGAGTTTGGCCCTAGAGCCGCTAATTTAGGGCGCGCATAAAAACACAGCACACTGCTTCTTGTACTCTAGTCTAGCACTAAATATCTAAGTCGTCAAGGTCGGCAAGCTCGGCGCGGGTTTTTTCGGCGAGCTCGGAGTCGGTCTTATCTTCTTCAGCTTGCTCGGTAGCTTCTTGTTCGGCGAGAGTTTCTTCAGCTTGTTCGTCTGCCTGTTCTTCGGTCTTAGTTTCGTGGCTGGTGGAGCCATCGTAATCGTCGGTGTTGACAATCTTGAGATTGTAGCGAGCACCGTTTTTAGTACCGAGTACGCGAAGCAAAGTACGGATGGATTGAGCGGTAGCACCGCGCTTACCGATTACGCGACCGACATCTTCGGGGTCGACGGTAAGGCTGAGTAATACACCGCGCTCGTCAATGGCGCGTTCGACGGTGACTTTTTCTGGTTTACTTACGAGAGTCTTGACGATAAACTCTACAAATTGTTGGTCAATAGTTGACATATCTGATTCTCCGATTAAGTTTATATAGTTTATTATATCACAAAATGATTAAGCTTCGGCGGGTTTTTCGGCTGGTTCAGCTGGAGTTTCAGTGGCTTCAGCGGGTGCCTCTTCGACAGGAGCTTCGGCAGCAGGAGCTTCTTCGGCTGGGACCTCTTTGGGCTGATTTTTGCGAAGTTTATCAGCGTGCTTGGCCTTGGCTTGTTTCTGGGGCGCCTCTTTATACCAGTCTGGTAATTTAATCTTATTTTTCTTTAAAATAAAGGCAACGCGACTTGAAGGCTGGGCGCCATTTTTGAGGTAAAATTCGACCTTTTCTTTGTCAAGAACAGTCTGTTTGGTATGTGGGTTGTAGTTGCCGACCTCAGCCACAACACGACCCGAAAGAGGGTGGCGCTGGGATTCTTGGACGACTATCCGATACACAGGGTAGTGTGCTCGGCCATTACGTTGCATACGAATCGCAAGCATAAAAGTCTCCTTTAAATGTTAACTGGTTTTATAATAACATAGTTTACTGAAAAAGAAAAGCCCCCAGTGGGAGCTTTTGTTTAGTGTTTTTTAGGACGTGGCTGGTAAGGCGGTAAATCTTTAAGCGAAATCGGAACGGCTCTATTTTTGAGCTTAGTCTGAATTTTGCCGCGATAACTGGCAGCAATTTTGCCGTCAGTTATATGGGTATCTAACCAACCGCGGCCAATTTTTTCGACATTGAACTTTATACAGAGATCTTCAAATTCTTCGATCAACTGTTTGAGTTCTTCAGCGTCCTGGTTGATGAACTTCATCAATTCGCTCATACTACCTTTATAATACTTACGGATAACGTTCACTACCCTGAATCGCGTGTTGGGATTGCTGGCTGTATTGTACAACCGGCAGCGACCTTGGTAGGACGACCATAAGTTAATAATAACTAAGGCCAAATCCCAGTATTTTGCGATAGCACCAGAATCGTAAGTTCTTGCGCTTTCCTTGACATTGATGTCAAATTGGAGTTGATCTCCATCATAGTTATTTCCCACATGATCACCCCCTATCTTATTGGTTGGAAAAAACTATGCTTTTATTATATCACACTTTTACTAAAAAGTCAATCTTCTCTCTGTTTGTAGATTTCGATAGCGGCGCGAGCGGCGTTGGTCTGAGCCTCTTGTTTGCTGTGACCTTCGCCTTGACTGACCATTTTACCATCGACGATTAGGCCAACGGTGAAGTGTTTGTCGTGGTCGGGACCTTCTTCGGTAAGGAGTTTATAAGTCGGAACTTGGCCGTCGATTCGCTGAGTGAGTTCTTGGAAATAGGACTTAGGGTCGCGCCAAGTGCCACCAGTGATAATCTCATCAATTTTATTTAAAATGTGTTCGTTGATAATACGCTTGGCGGTGGCGTAGCCTTGATCGATATAGATAGCGCCGATTACCGCCTCGAAACAGTCGGCGAGAATCGAGGCGTGCGAGCGGTCATTGCCCTTGTTGCGTTCGCCTTTTGAGAGGCGGACGAGCGGCTCGTATCCCAGTTCATAGCCGGCAGCACCGATAGATTCGGTGCGAACAAGCGCGGCGCGCCAAGCGGTCATAATGCCCTCTGGTTTGTCGTAATTGCGATACAAAAAATCAGAAACCACTAATTCCAATACGGCGTCGCCGAGAAATTCGAGACGTTCGTTGTGTCTGGCTTTTTGGTTTTTGTGCTCGTTAACATAACTGCGATGAGTTAAAGCCTCAACTAAAAACTCGGGGTTTTTAAATTCAAAACCTAATTTGCTCTTCGCAAATTCTTGATAAGGGGTAACATCCATTATACTTCTCCTGCGCGTATTTTCTTTTTAGCAATTAACATTAATTTTTCAATGTCCTCGTATTCGATGGCGTCGAGGGCATCAGTAAATTTGAACCATTTGATACCTTTCATCCATTTTTCTTTGGTGGGAGTCTCGGTGTTATCAAGTGAGTGAACCAGATAAATCTGGGTAGTCATTAAAACTAACTGGTCGAGCCGGCGATATTTGAAATTGATTTTGCCAAGCCAACCTAGCACTTTGATATGGTAAAGCCCAGCCTCTTCGCCGATTTCGCGGATGGCAGTCTGTTTAGCAGTTTCACCCGGCTCAATATGGCCTTTAGGAATAGTCCAACGGTTTTTGCTGTCTTGAATCAGTAAGATCTCGATGTCTTTCTGGTCGGCGCTCATACGAAAAATAATACCACCAGCAGTTGGTTCGCGGACAATTTCCTTGATACTCGGTTTCTTGCGAAAAACCGTAGTCTTGATTTTCTCAGAGAAAGACTCTTTGTACCGCTTGGTAGGTAAAGCCTCGGGGACTTTACGACTGCGGGGAGTCGTCTGAGGTTTGGGGTTTCGGTGATGATTTGGTCGATTTTGATACATGAGTTCCTTTGTCGGCGTCTTCGGGATAGAGTTGGCGGAAAGCGGTGCCAAGCACGCCATTGACGAATTTAGAAGAGTTATCTGAACCAAAGGCTTTGGCTAGTTCGACGGCTTCGTTGATAACAACTTTGGGTGGCACGGTGTCGCCACAATATTGTAATTCATAAAGCCCGATACGCAAAACATTGCGGTCGATAGCCGAAATAGTCTCGATGGGCCACTCGGGAGCGATAGGTTGGAGAACTTTATCTAGCTCCTTAGTAACTTCGGCTACGCTGTGGGCCAAAGTGTAGACGAATTCGGTGTCGCCGAGTGCCTTCTCGTAAGGTTCGATATTTTTAGCGATAATGAGGTCGAGGTCGGTATCTGGGTCGCCCGCCCCTTTACGAAATTCGTATTCGTACAAACTTTGTAAGACGATAATTCTACCGAGGTGCCGATTACTTGCCATTATTTTTTGCTCTTTTTACATTTACATGGGCTCTCGCCACATTTTTTACAAGCGGTGGTTTTGACTTTGAGGTGCGGGGTCTGCTTTTTGGTTTCAAAAGCCTTGACCGGAGAAGTCTTATTCACCGAACGCGCCAGTTTCAAACGCAAGTGGCTACGACGTAAGCCAGTCTTGCGCGGACTGCTTTGTTTTTTAGGTTCAGGCATTTTATGCTCCTTTATTTGATATGATAATTTATCTTATTTTAGCACTTTAATTTAAATTTGGCAATAGATAAACCCCCTCAAATGAGAGGGGGTTTAATTCGAAGGTTTTAGATGTAGATGATGCCGTCAAGAGCGGCACCTCTGGTACGGATGGGCTGTGAGTCCTATTTTTTGCGCATATTAGTGATTGCCAGCGTGAAATAGCATACACTCTGGTAATCTTTTGTCGCAAAGTCAGGGACGGCGTCTGGCAAGACGCGCTGGACGCGTTTTAAGAACGCCAATAGATCACTGGCCAACGCTTCCCATGTGTAGCCGTTGATATCGGGCTCGGCACCTCTTTTGGTAGCGGCCGTCATAACACCTATAACGCGGTTCCACTCGCGAGAGCGAATTACGTTATATTGTGGGTTGTAGGCTGTGTCAAGACTTTTTAATTCGTATGAACCGTCAGGTCCAAAGTTAGTCTTGACTAACTTAGCCATTTCTTTTAACTCTTCTTCGTTAATCTCCTCGCGCAAACCTCGTTTAGCGCAACCCCTGCGACCCACAACTGGGCCCCAATTTCCATGTTCCATAAACTGACCTCCTCTAATATAATCAGATATAACGATAATCAACAATAACTTTCAAAATAGAGTGATAGCGGTTAAACTAGAGTGATAACGGATTATTTAAACACAAGAAAGAAGGCAAAGCCCAAGAGTAAAACCTTCAAATTAAAGGTCTTACCCGTCAAGATATAACGGATACACCTTTATTATAGCACACTTTCTCTGAAAAGTCAACTATTTGCTGTTGCGCTCTTCGATAATGCCCTGAGCGACGTTGGGTGGAACCTCTTCGTAGGCGTGGAGTTCCATACTAGAAGCGGCACGACCTTGCGACATTGAGCGAAGATCTGAGGTGTAGCCAAAGAGATTGGCTAATGGACAGAAGGCACGAATGAGCTTGGCACCACCGTTCAAATCTTCCATCTCATCAATGCGGCCACGGCGGGAGTTAATATCGCCGATGACGTCACCCATAAACTCTTCAGGGGTGGTGATTTCCATTTTCATGACTGGCTCGAGAAGCACTGGGCTGGCCTTCTTGATGCCTTCGCGGGTAGCAAGTGAACCAGCGAGCTTGAAGGCGAGCTCAGAGGAGTCGACATCGTGATAAGAGCCATCGTAGAGAGTAGCTTTGATATCAACTACTGGGTAGCCAGCGATAACGCCACCGCTAAGAGTCTCCTCAACGCCCTGCTGGACAGGCTTGCGGTATTCTTGTGGCACCACGCCACCCTTAATCTGATCAATAAATTCAAAACCTTTGCCAGCTTCGTTTGGCTCAAATTTAATCCAAACGTCACCATATTGACCGCGGCCACCAGACTGTTTGACATGCTTACCCTGGGCTTCGGCAGTGCCACGAATAGTTTCACGATAAGCAACTTGCGGTGCACCGGTGTTAGCATCGACTTTGTACTCACGATGTAAACGATCGATAATAATTTCTAGGTGAAGCTCACCCATACCACTAATGATAGTTTGGCCGGTTTCTTCATCGGTGTGAACACGGAAGGTAGGATCTTCTTCGGCAAGTTTTTGGAGGCCGAGCGCCATTTTTTCTTGGTCGGACTTGGTCTTGGGTTCAACGGCGATAGACACTGGTGGGTCTGGGAATTCGATGGATTCAAGCAAAATCGGATGAGCCGGGTCACAGAGCGTGGTACCAGTGGTACAATCTTTCAAACCGACTACTGCAGCGATATCGCCAGCGGTGATTTCGTTGATTTCTTCGCGCTTGTCGGCAAACATACGGACGATACGGCCCACGCGTTCTTTATTGCCGGTAGAAGCGTTCAAAATAAATGAACCTGATTGGAGTTTGCCAGCGTAAACGCGAATAAAGATGAGTTTACCAACAAAGGGGTCAGTAGCAATCTTAAAGGCGAGTGCGGTAAGTGGCTCTTTGTCGTCGGCCTTGCGGATAATTTCGTCGCCAGTCTTAGGGTTGGTACCGACGGTTTGACCTTGGTCGCGATCCAAAGGTGAAGGTAAGTAATCAGCCATGAGGTCGAGTACCTTCTCGACAATCACGCCACGGCCATCGCCACCGGTAACGAGGAAGAAATCGCCATCAAGCACGCGCTTGCGGAGGGCAGATTTAAGTTCGTCTACGGTGATCGCGTCTTCGCCTTGATCAAAGAATTTTTCCATCAAAGCTTCGTCGGCTTGGACGGCTTCTTCGATGAGCATGGCGCGGGCGTTTTTGGCTTTTTCTTTCATGTCTTCTGGGATTTCACCGACGGTCAATTCGTGGTCGGTGTATTCTTTGTAGGTGTAGGCCTTCATATCGATCAGGTCAACCACACCGCAGATGTCTTTTTCAAAACCAATAGGCAGATGAATCGCCACAGCGTTTTTAGATAGGCGCTTATGAATACTGTCGAGAGATTTGTAAAAATCACCACCGATTTGATTAATTTTATTGACAAAACAGATACGAGGCACGCCGTATTTGGTAGCCTGGCGCCAAACGGTCTCGGACTGAGCCTCAACGCCCATTTTGCCGTCAAAGACCACGACGGCACCGTCAAGCACGCGGAGCGAACGCTCGACCTCGGCGGTGAAATCGATGTGTCCTGGGGTATCGATGATGTTGATCTTGTGATTTTTCCAGTAAACGGTCACCGCGGCTGAGGTGATGGTAATACCGCGCTCTTTTTCCTGCTCCATCCAGTCAGTTTCGGCACCGCCGGTGTCGCCTTTGACGAGGTCGATTTTGTGTTTGAGACCAGTACGATAGAGGATAGCCTCAGAAGTGGTGGTCTTACCAGCATCAATGTGCGCAATAATGCCGATATTACGAAGTTTTGATAGGTCTTTGATTTCAGCTGCCATTTGGCTCCTTTATTGATTAATTAAGCATTAAAAATAGACTTTTTCTATTATAGCACGGCTGAGTTTGGTTGACAAGATTGTTTTCTTCCTGTATAATGAAAGTATATTCGGGAATACCCGCACCCCTTCCGTTAGGTTGGGGGATATTTTTATTTTTGTGTATTAAAAAGGCCCGGCTGGTGGCCGAGCCCAAAGTTTTAGGCTATCTCCTTAATTTCACTGTAAATTAACTCATTGAATACATCGTAATATTCATAGCTCAGGCAGGTGACTGTTTTTCCTATCTTTGACTTGCCGTAACTCATAGGCGAAGTTTTAAGGGTATATTCTTCGCCTTCGCTTTCACGTTCAAGTTGAATTGTAACAAAATAATGTATGCTACCAATGAGAGGCTTTTTGCGGTTTTTATCAATGACTTTCCTTTCAACTTTTTTAATACGGGTATTAGCTATATATGGTTTGACATCATGGAGAAAATATATTTTACGACTAATCCTAGGACAGTCATCATAGAGTACGGCGACAGCGAATGAAATGGAAAGCAACAAAATCGAAGCAACACAGCAAAAGAAGCAGAAAATAGTGCCGTAAAAATGAATGCAGGCAACTAATGATGCGACACCAGATGCGAGAAGCACAATTATGATTATTGGTTTAGCGTAGTTTTTAACCACTTTTCCAGTATATTCCATGCTCTCCCTCCTTTCTATAGACGATTTTAAGGTGCCTAAGACTTGTTTCATTTTATCATATTTGCGCTGATTGGTCAATGGTTACAACACCTTTTAGCCTTGACTTTTTAAAGCATATGTGCTATAATTAGGGTATAAGTTGATACTTCGTACCTTGATAGTAAGATTATAAAGGTACATTTCATGAGGAGGGGAAACATGATAAATAATCGAGAAGTCGACGCAACAATCTACGTCGTTATGGGAATAGTTATCACAATAGTGCTGGCGATCATCCTTCATTCTTGGTGGGACAGTGGTCTGAAAGATGATTACGAGGATAGGTTGGCCGATAGGGACGAAACGATCCGAGCGCAATACCTTGAAATTATCAAGGATGATCCAGCGGCATTAGCCGAGGCAGTCGAGTATGTAGACGACTGTACTCGCGGTTATTCTTTCATGTCTGAGGCTTTGAAAAAGGCTGAAGACAAGGACAAAAAGTCCGAGGACAAGGAAGCCGCGAAGGCGATTGACAAAAAATCTGGCGGTGTCGAAAGATCAGATAACGGACCCGAAGCTGAAGATAAGAATCCTGAACCGCCTGCAACGTTCGACCAATTGTACGAGCCTCCAACTACTGCTAAGGATCGAGGAGAGAAGTTTATAAAACTTCTCGAAGAAGATAAGGATGCCCGTCAAGACGCTCTGGTGTATGTGGCTCAGTACCTGATTCGAACATCATCGATTGATATCATAGACGGTAATTATGATAAAGATCCGCATTATCCAGAGTACGATCACTACGCTTACTAATTTTACTGTAATCCGAGGGTAAAACCTCGGATTTTTCTTGATTTTTATAGTGTATTTTTATGATATAATAAGGGTAAGATCGGTGGGCTAGGCCACCGATTGTTCTTTTGGAGATTACACCAAGG
>CAYMXW010000016.1:0-16916 GCA_964394555.1 uncultured Candidatus Saccharibacteria bacterium
TGTCCCAAGAACTGGCGCTTACCTCGCACCACTACCGTAGCCGAAAATAGTGAATGCTACACCCTTCTTAACCAAAACTACATCACTACCGGTACTTGGAAGGAAGCCACCGAAAGTTCTTCCGCCCACTGGGAAGGCGTCACTACTTCGCAATTTACCAACGCCCCTGTATCGCTCGTGTTCTCGGGCAACATGGATGGTAGCGGTACCCTGAACAACCAGGGCTCCAACGGGAACTGGTGGTCATCTACGTCTAATGGCTCATCTAACGCGTTCAATCTGAACGTGAACACGTCCGGCAACGTGAACCCCAGGAATAACAACAATCGCGGTAACGGCTTCTCCGTCCGCTGTATGGTGCCTGGCTCCTAGGGTCGGTAGTTTGCCTTTCCCCCGTCATTCCCTTGGCAAATTCTGGGTTTCGTACCCCCTGTCCTGTGACCGAAAATTGAAATCTCACCCCAAACTAAACTAAATCTGGCAAAATTGGGCGCCGCTTGCGGCGCCCACATTTCACCCTAGCGTTTCTTGCGGTTTGGTCGTCGCAATTTCTTGTTGTGTACCTTGAGAGGGTATTTGGACATCTGATAATCCCACCCCAGCTCCTCAAACACCGCTCTCTCTATCCCTCGCGCGTTAAACCCCTTCAACCGGCCAAGATACGACATCAGTCCCGCAATATCCGCCTCTGAGCCGTTTTCGGCCACTTCGCGCGCCTTTTTGCGAAAGTTCTTCACCAAGCGCTCATTTGGCACTATATGGTACGGCGCTAGTTTCACGCCTAGAAAATCCACACCGTGATTAAACGACTGTAAAGAGCATTTTTTCGGGTTCATTCGGATTTTCATGCTAGTGAGGTAGTCTATCATCACCTCCAAATCGCGCAAAAACTGCCGCCTTTGCTCCGGTTTGATAAAAATCAGAAAATCGTCCACATAGCGCACCAAGCGCGAATAGCCGAGTTCTATGGCCACAAACCGGTCAAAATCGTTAGTATAGATATTACTAATCATCTGACTCGACAGGTTGCCAATTGGTAGCCCCACTCCGGGTGGCCGGTTAAATAAACTCTTATGATAGGGCAGTTCCGCCCAGTCGCTAATTGGCCCCCGCCGCACCGCTTTTTTACACGGGTCGTCCATCAAGATTTCCCGCCACAAAAACTCAGCGATACCGTATTGGTCCTTAGTGATCAATCCTCGTTTATCTTGGCGATCCAACATCCGCATCGCACTTTTTACCAGCTCCACCCGCTCTAACGAATAGAAATAGTTTGAAAAATCGCCCTTAAACACCAGTATTTCCTCCTGAAAGTTATTACTGAGTTTGCGCGCCATATCATAGGCCATCTCAATCGCTTCGTCCGTCCCCTTGCCACGGCGACAGCTACACGAACTATACAGCAGTTGGCTATCGATAAACTTCTCCACATAGAGCGCCAGCAAGTGGTGCGCCACCCGGTCGGCAAAAGTTGCCGCAAATATCTCCCTTATCACCGGTTCAAAGCACACAAACACGATGCTCGACCCCGGTCTATACTCGCGCGTCCGGATCGCTTTTTCTAATCGTTTTAAGTTTTCAAACAAAAACATCTCAAACTTATATTCGTCTACCGTGCTCCGTTTATGCTTGGCCGCCTGCCGGTAGGCGGCGACTAGGTCATGAAATAATTGATTATTGATAAAATCTTCCATTTCAATCCTTTTTCATCTTATCTAATTCTTCTTGGGCCGCCGCGCGGATTTTTAGCAGCGCCTCAGCACGGTTGGCGATAAATTTTTGCTGGGCATCGTGTGAGTCTAATAGCAAATGTAGCCAATTCAGCAACCACTTGGTACCCTCCACCAACTTTTCTAGGTAGGTTTTGAGTTCCAAATCACCGCTCGCCATCGCCAGCCAATTTAGGTACAAATCGCGGGCTATTTCACCCGCTTGGTTACCATGAATCTCGCGTTGCGGCGCCGGCAGTTTGTAAACGAAATTCATGATATAAAGCATCTCCACTCGCACTTGCGTAAACACCTTGGGCTGTTTAAATCGCCCTTCTAGGTATTCATTGGTTTGCGCCCGCTCGGTTTCGAGTTTGTTGCGCCACCGCTCTATGTCTAGATAGGATAGTTTTTGTGGCAGTTTAAATACCCGCATCAACTCCGCATTTTTAATTTCGTTCGGCTTGATTTCTTTGAGTCCCAGTTCTTTGAGTCTTGGCGCATAGTGCTTATCAAAATTCGGTAGCTTCACCGTCCCGGTACTGAACTTCGCAAACGTATCGTTATCCTTGCGTAGTTCGCCGTTATAGTTTAGCCGTTTGGCATACAAGTTCATAAACATCAGCGCCGAACGGTCGCCCGCCACAAACCAATCTCCACCACTTGGCGACATATAAAAATACAATTTGTCGACGTTACGTTTCTCCTCCTTTACTAGTTCAAGTTTGATATTTTTGACCGCCGCACGCAATTCCTTGCGGCTGTATGAGTTTATTGGCATATTTCACACCTCCGTTTAATTGATATTCTGTTGTTTATTATCTTAAGAATTGGTAAAATAAGCAACGAGGGGTTATGTAACTCCGTGGGTCGAGTGACGTACTGAAACCGCGTTTCTTTGACGTTAACAAAACCAAGGGAAGACTCAGAAAGACCCTCGCGCCCCGCGTGGCTATGAAGCTGGCTACTCTCGAGAGGGCTGCCCAGTATTTAAGTCTTTCTGCTTGCAGGTTTGCCTGTATCGCTCGTGTTCTCGGGCAACATGGATGGTAGCGGTACCCTGAACAACCAGGGCTCCAACGGGAACTGGTGGTCATCTACGTCTAATGGCTCATCTAACGCGTTCAATCTGAACGTGAACACGTCCGGCAACGTGAACCCCAGGAATAACAACAATCGCGGTAACGGCTTCTCCGTCCGCTGTATGGTGCCTGGCTCCTAGGGTCGGTAGTTTGCCTTTCCCCCGACTTCCCTTTCGTCCCACGCTTGCCCCTCCCAGTTCCCGTCGCTTGATTTTGTGGTATAATAATCATATAGATAACTTACAAAAATTTAAAGGAGTAACATGGCTAAAAATCTATTTTTAATCACTAATCCCGGTAGCAGTTCGCGCAAATACGCTCTCTATGACGATGATCAACCGGTCTGTACTCTACATTTTGAGTACGAAGGGGAATCAGTCATTTGTACAGTCCAGACCGCTGACGGCACCAAGAAAAAACTCAACCGAACTTTCCCCGACCTTTCTGGCACCGTTTCGCATCTCGGCAAAATTCTCGAAGCCGAAGGCTATCTCGGTGGCGATACTAAATTAAAAGCCATCATCGCTCGTGCCGCCGCGCCAGGGGATTACTTTGCCGAGGACCACATTGTCGATGATGAATGTCTTTGGCAACTCGAACTCGCTAAAAACCGCGCTCCACTTCACGTTCCCGTCATCGCCC
Organism: uncultured Candidatus Saccharibacteria bacterium; assembly: GCA_964394555.1. Lineage (GTDB taxonomy): Bacteria > Patescibacteriota > Saccharimonadia > Saccharimonadales > Saccharimonadaceae > Nanosyncoccus. The sequence continues at coordinate 3,434 of CAYMXW010000016.1, forward strand.
GCGAGATTGAGCAACTTGTTTCTGCTTTTGAAGGCACACCCGTTCTCGCCGTCTCCGACTCTGCTTTCCACGCCGACCGACCGGCTTCTACGGTTTATTATGCCATTGACACCCGCCTTGCCGATAAAACCGAGATTAAACGTTACGGGTTCCACGGCCTCTCCGTCGGCTCTATCGTTGAATATATGAAAAAACAAGATATCTTGCCCGAAAAACTTATCGTCTGCCATATCGGTTCTGGTAGTTCTGTCACCGGTGTTTTAAATGGTAAATCTTATGATACCACTATGGGCTACACCCCGCTTGAAGGCGTTATGATGTCCACCCGCTGTGGTAACATGGATGTCGCCGCCGCCTTTGCTTTGAAACGTCAACTCGGTATCGAAACCGAAAACGGCTTCATCGAATACCTCAGTCACAAGGGTGGTCTGCGCGGCGTTTCCGGCAAGACCGACGACATGCGCGAAATCTTAAAACTCCGCGATGCCGGTGACGAGAAGGCTCTGCTCGCCTACGAGATGTATGTCAGTCGTATTCAGTCTGCTATCGGTCGTATGGCCGCCTCTATGGACGGCGCCGATGCCATCGTCTTTACCGCCACCATTGGCGAGCGCAGCGACGACATGCGCGAGTGGGTTTCCCGCAAACTTCACTACCTCGGCTTTGAACTCGACCAAGATAAGAACTTAGGCAAAATGCCCGAGCGCCATACTAACATCGCCGTTAAGGACTCCAAACCCATCTGGGTCATCCGCACCGACGAATTCGAAGAAATGATCCGCCGCGCCAAACTACTATTAGCTAATTAGTGTATAATATACAATATGGCAAAGAGAGATTATTACGAGATTTTAGGTGTTAGTAAAAACGCCTCTGATGATGAAATTAAAAAGGCCTATCGCAAGCTAGCCGTTAAATACCATCCCGACAAAAACCCCGGCGATAAATCAGCCGAGGCTAAATTCAAAGAAGTTTCCGAAGCCCACGAAGTCCTCTCCGACAAGCAAAAACGCGCCCGCTACGACCAGTTTGGCCACGCCGGTGTCGGTGGTGCTAGCGGTAACCCCTTCGGTGGTTTCAACGGTGCCGGCGGTAATCCCTTCGAGGGCGGCAATTTCAACTTCAACGGTCAGTCGTTCAATTTCGATTTTGGTGGCGGCACTGGTAGTCCACTCGACGATATTCTTGGTTCTATCTTCGGTTTTGGCGGGGCCACCCGCCAGCGTCGCGGTCACGACTACCGTGTTAGTACTACTATCAGCTTCGAAGATGCCGTTTTCGGCACCACCAAGCAAGTCACCGTTGATGGCAAATCACTCAAAGTCAAAATCCCCGCCGGCATCGACGACGGCATGTCCATCCGCCTCGCTGGCAAGGGTGGCCCCGCCCCCGAGGGCGGCGTCAAGGGTGATTTATACGTCCAAGTGCGTGTCAAACCTCACAAACACCTCACCCGCGAAGGCCCCATTATTCTTTCCGAAGAACATATCAGTATGGTCGACGCCGCCCTCGGCACCGAGATCGACGTCGAAACTGTCGATGGTCACCTCACTATGAAAATCCCCGCCGGCACCCAGTCTGGTACTCCTTTCAAGCTTTCTGGCCACGGCGTACCGATACGCATCGATGGCGATCGCGGTCCCCACATCGTCACTATCATCGTTGACACTCCCAAAAATCTTTCCAAAAAACAAAAAGACCTTCTCCGCGAGTTCGCCGACAGCAAGAAACGAGGCTTTTGGAACTAACCCCCTTATATTGTTGTAATTTTTACAACAATATTTTTATTACACTTATGCTATAATATATACATCTATTCGTAATTAGTGCGAACTCTTGGGTGGGTTGGCGCTCGTATAGGGTCATTGAAAGGAGAAATATGAAACAATGTACAAATTGTAAAACTATTATGGCGGACACTGCGACTTTTTGCCCCAAATGCGGCACACCTTCAGCCGCCACTCCCGCCACTCCAGCCACTCCCGCCGCTCCTACTGCTCCGGTCGCCCCAGCCACTCCGGCTGTTCCTGCTACTCCGACCCCCACGCCACTCACCAACCCATCTTCAGCTATCAATGGTTTTGGCGCTATTGCTAGCACTCCCACTCCGCCGCCCGCTCCTACTCCTGCCCCTACCCCCACCCCACCACCCGCTCCAGCTGCCCCCATTGATTCGGTCGATCCATTAGTCGCTTCTAAGACCACCACTAGCATCCCCGATAGCGAGCCTATCACCCCCGACGTTCCACCTGCTCCTCTAAAAGACAAGAGCGTCTCCAGCAAAGGTCTTAAGATGCCGGGCAAGCGCACTCTTATTCTGATCGCTATTGTCTTAGTTTTGCTAATTGGCGCCGCTATTGCTGTCTTTATGTTCGTTCTACCTTCTGGTAACAACACCGCCAGCAATAACACCCCAGTCGCTCCCGCAGTCGAGACGCCCGCTCCTGCCACCACCAACAAAGCTTTGCTCAGTGGTTTCTCTTTTGAAGTACCTAGTGATTACACTATGGAACTCTTCACCGATATTAATGGCAATCCTGTCCTCCAAATTGCCAAAAGCGACAATAGCTGGGCTATGGACTTAACCTACCTCGGTACCACTCTATTTTCGTCAGTTGCTGCCGAAGGTGCTCTCGATAATCAAATTATGCTCTTAAACGCTCAGACTAACTCTGAGTCCACTTCTGACAAAGTTGTTCTTTCTGACCTCGACGTTTATTATGTTGCCACTAATTATAATAATACTCCGGTCACTATCTTTTATGCTTCCGCTCCAGCCGCCGAAGGTGCTGATCCTTGTACTTTTGCCGGCATTATCGTCAGTGACGGAGGCGAAAGTGGCGAACCAGTTCTCGCCCCCGCTGCCGAAATCCTCGCTTCCGCCGAGATTTCCACTGCTAATCCTATCAGCGACATCGCCAACGGCGCCGACTTCAGCGGCCTCATCTCCATCCTCGGCCAAGGCTTCACCACCCCTGTCACCCCCGAAGAATCCGTCTAGCTCCATCATCTTGTAATTTAATCTCTATCTTCACATGCTCTTCGGGCAGTAAATCCGCGATACTCCCTCCCCACTCAACTACCACTATCGCCTGCTTATCTTGTAACGTCTCAGCAATCTCATCCCGCATAATCCCCGGGTCCGCCAAACGATAAAAATCATAGTGTACCAGCACCCCGCCATCAAAGTTATAACGTTTAGAAATTGTAAAACTCGGGCTCGTCACCGGCTCACTCACCCCTAGACCCTCAGCGATACCTCGGGTCAAAGTAGTTTTGCCAGCCCCCACATCACCTATCAACTCAATCACCGCTGGTGGTTTCAAACCATCAGCCAATCTCTTGCCGTAGTCGATGAGCGCTTGTTCGGACCTGATTTCCATCTTTTAATTGTAGCATAAATCACCAAACCCGCAATCGGTATATAGAGTAAAAACACCATTGGGTTATACGGCTCGATTTCAATTAGAAACATCTTTTGTTCGCCAAAAAAGTTTATTACCGCTAAATGATAATCTAGCGCCCAAGTAGAAATCCGTCCCAACCACTCGGCGGCAAAGGGCCACCACCCCATCACCCCAGTCATAAATATCAATCCCATCACATAGGGCATAGTCGGCAAAATCAGTAGATTTGCCACTAACGAAATTAACGACACCGTACCAAAATAATACAGCGAAACTGGCAAGCAAGCTATCGTCGCCGTAATAGTTGCCAGCAAGGTTTCAACCAAAAAATTTGGTTTGCGCTCCCCGTATAATAACTTTGCTAACATCGGCTCAAATATCAATATCCCGCCAAAGGCACTAAACGACAGTAGCCACCCTAGATTAGTTAAATACATCGGGTTGATAATCAGCGTAATTGCCATCACGATTAATATCAAGCGCCAGGCCTCAAACCGTCTCCCTACATACCACATTACTATTGACAACCCCGATACCAACGCCGCCCGCGTGATAGACGCCGTCCATCCTACCACCCCGCCAAACGCCAGCACTAAAATCAGCGCAAATACCAGTCCGGCAAACCGCGACACTCTGCCAAATAATCTCCTTGCCAACCCTACCAATATCGACATATGTGTCCCCGAAGCCACCACTATATGTACTAACCCCACCACTCGCAAAGTTTCGGTCAAACCATCATCTAGTCCGTTTTTCATGCCTAAAAGATACGCCAACCCCAGCCGTGCCTCGTCTTCAGGCAGGTATTTTTTAATCACCGTCGCAAAATTATCACGCACCTTAAGCATCGGGTCGGCATTTTGCTCCCTAATAATCTTCATCAACTTCGGTCTATACATGCTCACCGCAAAAGTGCCAAACCCTTCGCTAAGGCTTCCACTCAGCGTCACCAAGTCACTACGCTTCACTTCCGTATTTTTTGTCATTTGTACATACACCGTTCCACTCACCGCTATATCACCGAGTTTAATCTCACTTAGCCTCAGAGCGGTTTTACTGTCATCAGTATCGGGGTCCTCGCTCACTTTACCGATCAACTCCACCGTTTGACCCACTGACTGTTTCAGCGATTCACCGGTCGCATCCCAACCGTTCGCCACTATTATAATGGTACTAACAATCACCCCCACGGCCAACGCCACTACATACCAAGACGGATGAATTTTTCTGAACATACCGCACTTTAAACAAAAATTTTGTCAAAAATCAAGCTTATCCTCAATACTTTATCTAAAATCGTATATAATATATATATGAAATTATATTTAGATACCAGCACGCCAGTTTGTAAACTCCGACTTGACGACCACGCCTACGAGTGGCATTCTGGCTATCAACTCGCCGAAGGTCTACAAAAATTCATTTATGACAAATTAGCAGAGAATCATGCTACTTGGCGAGATATTACCGAGATTACTTTCTTTTCCGGCCCCGGATCGTTCACCGGACTTCGTATCGGCGCCGCCGTCGTCAATACTCTGGCGCACGAACTAAAAATCCCGCTCTACGACCATCACGGCGTCAAGCACCCCGTCATCATCCCCGACTACGGTCGCGGCGCCAACATCTCCGCCCCTGTCAAGTAGAGCAAAGACTAATTTTGCTCTACAGCGAGAACAGACAGAGCACGATAATGTTCGCCACCGCGATACAAGCCACTACGCGAATCCCCCACTTAAACCAAGTGGTGTAATCAACCTTAGCTAGTGCCAAGCCACCCATAATCGCACCACAGGTTGGTGTGATTAGGTTCACTAGACCGTTTGCTGCGACAATTGTCATCGCTGCTACGTTAGTACTGTAACCCAAGTTCGCCGCCAACGGTGTAATAATTGGCGTCGACAAGGTCGCTAGACCAGACGAAGACGGTACCAACACTGACAATACTATATGCAGTAAGTAGTTCAAAGGTACGAACGCCATCTCTGGCATTGTTGCTAGCCATTCGGAAGCGTTGTAGATGATAAAGTTGTCCATCGAAGTTTGTGCCATCAACACCGAAGCACCACGCGCCACCGCGATTACTAGCACCACCCCTACCATATCACTTGCGCCCGAGATAAAGGTATCTACAAACCCGTGCTCTCCTTGGCGGTTAATTAGCGAAATGATAATCGAAGCAATCAAGAACCATAGCGCCGCTTCATAGAACCACCAGTTACCTAGCGATTCGCCAGTCAGCCAACCCGTCCAGTCATCAAAGAAGGTTACACCAAAATCACCCCAAGGTATAAACCCGACAATCATCACAATAAAGGTTAGCGCAAACACCATCAAAGATATTTTTTGCTTGCCAGTTAATTTCTCAGTGCCTTCGTTGGCTTCGAGATATTTCGAATATCTCTTTTCGGCCGCCGCTTGTTCGCGTAGACTCAAGAAGGTTGAACCCTTGTCACGCTGGACTTTTTTGGCGTAAGTCACCACAAAGAAGGCTGAAATTGCCAAAGTCGTTAACCACAGCACGGTTGCGATAAAGATAATTGTACCCTGGTTGTATTCAATTCCGGCATCTTTCATCGCCGATAGTGCTACGCCGGTCGCGAACGGGTTAATCGTTGAACCTAGCACACCAGAACCAGCACCGAGTAAAATAGTTGCTACACCTACCAACGGATCCATGCCCGCCGCAAACATCGTTGCCGCTATCAACACATAGAACCCAACGCTTTCTTCCAAGAATCCATAGGTCGTACCCATGATCGAGAAGATGAACATCAAAAGCAGAATCAACAAGTATTCCTTGCCTTTTAATTTCTTTACTAAGACTTTAATACCAGTTTCTAGCGCTTTGGTCTTGGCCATCACCGCCAAGAAACCGCCTAGCACCATCACAAAGATACAAACATCTATCGCGTCACCAAAGCCGAGAATCGGCGCTATCAGTACTTGATAGAGTTCCGCACCTACGACGCCCGAACCGTTGACTATTTCACAGCCTTCTTCGCCGTTTTCTTCCTCACAGGCTTCTAGGGAGTCATAAGTCGTCGCTTCGGTGGCTTCGGTCGCTTCTTCAGTAGTTGTTACCACCGCTCCAGTAGTAGTCTCGTTATCGCTTTCAACTATTGCTTCGGCTTCGGTATTTACCTCGGTAGCACTCTCACTTTCAGCGTTAGTTTCACTTGTAGCCCCGGCTTCCTTTGTAGCCTCGGCTTCGCCAGTAGTTTCATTGGTGACAACCTTGTCATCACCCACAGTTGGTTCAGTGGCTTCTTCAGCCGGACCACCAGTCGGCGATTCGCCTTCCCATTCACCAGCCCCTACCTCGACGCTCGCACTTTCGTCATCAACCGGTATTGCTTGGTATTTTGCTTCGGGCAAGAAATGCGTCAGTAGCCCCAAAGCAATAATTAGTATCATAATAATCGAGTATGCTGAAAGCATCGCTCGTGCGCGTTTTTTGCCGCGACTTTTCTTGGTTTTTAGCATTTAATTATATCTCCTCTCTTACTAATGCCATTGACATACAATGCGAACCACCGCGACCTCTCGATAGCTCGGAACTGGGTATTTCGATTACTTTTATACCATGCCTCCTTAATGTCTGATTAGTGACAAAATTACGATCATAGGCAATTACTACGCCCGGTCTGATACATAATAGATTTACCCCATCGCTCCATTGTTCGCGCTCCGCGTCAATTCGGCGGCCATTACCACATTTAATCAAATCAACTTTGTGTAGATGTAAATATTTTTCTAACACTTTCTGTAAGCTTTGGCGAATTTCTACAATTTCTACTTCGCCTCCGCGTCCAGGCGTGATTTCATAAATCGTCGAAATATCCATAATTGCATCTTGTACCGCAAACTTATCGACATCTACCTGTGTCATCACCGTATCAAGATGCATAAAACTTCTTTCATCCGGAATATCAATTGCCAGCACATATTTAAATTCATTACTTTTGTCTTTAAATAGCGCCTTAGCAAAATTCGCAATCGCATCAGGCTCGGTGCGCTGCGAAATACCAATTGCCACCACTTCTTTTGATAACACTTGTATATCGCCACCTTCAATCGAATAAGGTTCCTCTCTATCATAATAAAGTTTAGTATCTTCATAAAACGGGTGGTATTTATATATATATTCTGCGAAAATCGATTCTCTAGTTCTTGTCACCGACCACATCTTATGTACTGTCGCGCCGTGACCTACGGTCGCCATCGGGTCGCGTTGGAAATAAATATTTGGTATCGGGTCTAATATCATCCTACCAGTGTCACGCGCCGCATAAAATCCCGAAATTGCTTTCAATTTTCTTAGTTCCGAAATATCTACACCGGCGATACATTTTTTCACCATATCGCGCGTGTCTTTAATCCCGTTTAAGAACTCAAAACAATGTTTCGCTACTTTTGGCGAAGTCACGCCGGCCTCAGCGATAAACTGTTCTAGGAATTTCCTTCTTACCGTGCGGCCACCCGCCTCAATTGCTTCGGCTGCTAAGTCAGTCAAGTACACTACCTCTACTCCCTCAGCTCTCAAAGCATCCGCATAAGCATCATGCTCTTGCTGAGCAGTTTTAAGATAGGGAATATCGTCAAACAGTAGTCTTTCTAACGTATTTGGTGTCAAATTCAAAAACTCATCTCCGGGGCGGTGTATCAGCACCTTTTTTAAAGGCGCGATCTCGCTAAAATTGGTGATAGAATGCCGCATTATTTCTCCTCCTTTTTATTTAATGTTAAGAACATTACGGTTTTTATCGTGTGCATACGATTTTCGGCTTGGTCAAACACTATCGATCTGTCCGATTCAAACACTTCATTAGTCACTTCCATCTCAGTCAGACCAAACCTCTCGTGAATATCTTGGGCAATCGAAGTGTTAAGATCGTGAAACGACGGCAAACAGTGTAAAAGCACCGTCTCGGGCTTGGCATTATTCATCATCTGTATATTTACTTGGTAGGGTTTCAACAGTTCAATTCTTTCGCCCCACTTATCCTTGTCTTCACCCAGCGACAGCCACACGTCGGTATAAATCGCATCTGCTTTGCCGTTTAGTACGTTCACGTCATCAGTTATTGTGATAGTACAATTATTTCGTTCGGCTACCGCTTGACACTTTGCTACCATTTCGTCTGCCGGCTTCAAACTTTTCGGCCCGCAAGCGATAAAATTCACACCCATCTTAGCGCTCATCGCCATCAGGGAATTACACACATTGTTATGCGTATCACCTACAAATGCCAAAGTTAGCCCTTCTAGCTTACCGAATCGTTCTTCCATCGTCATAAAATCTGCCAGCGCTTGGGTCGGGTGACATTCATCGGTCAACCCGTTCCATACTGGCACATCGGCATATTTAGCCAAATCGTCGACGATTTTTTGGTCAAACCCGCGGTATTCGATTCCATCATAAATCCTCGATAACACTCGCGCTGTATCGGCGATCGACTCTTTGTGGCCCATCTGCGAGCCACTCGGGTCGAGAAATGTCACGCCCATCCCTAGGTCGTAGCCCGCTACTTCAAACGAGCATCTCGTTCTCGTTGAAGTTTTTTCAAACAAAATCGCGATGTTTTTGTTTGGAAACACTTTATGATTTATACCCTCGTGTTTCATTTTTTTGAATTCTTTGGCGATTTTTAGCATATAGCGAAGTTCTTCCTCACTAAAATCCAGAATTCTCAAGAAATCTCTTCCATAGAAATCCATTTGATGCCCTTCCATTTATGTCTTTATTATATATTATTCTTATGCTATAATCAATACATTAAGCAAGGAAATTTTTATGGATCCAAAACAAACTGATTCCAAATGGGACAAACTCTCCGAATTTGACCCCATTCCCAACGAACAAGCTCCCGTAGCTCCTATGGAGAACGTCGTCGCTACCCCAGCGGTCGAGCCTCTCCACGCCCCCGAACCTCAGCCTCAACCCGTCCCTACCCCTCCTCCCATCGACTACAACAAGCAAATGAAAACTTCTAAGACTATCGCTATCGTCATGGGCGTTTTAGCAGGCGTATTTCTCTGTGTGGGTGTTGGCGGTGCGATTTTAGCACTCGCCGCTAATAACACTATCAACCAGCAGAGCGAAGTCATCGCCAACCAAGATGAAATCATCGGCACCGTCGCCGAAGCTATGGGCGTCGCCGAGATTAATACCATCGACGATCTCCCCACGCTTGCTCCCACCACTGGCTATATTTATATCAGCGAGTGGGGCATCAAGATTCAAATTCCCGAAGGCATCAGCACCGTCAGCTATATTTTAAACGCCAATTATCGCCCCTCTATCTGCTTTAACGCCAACGACGCCGGCCTCCAGTATTTACCCGACTTTGCTAACATCGCCAAGAACCCCGGCGGCATGGGCTGCCTTACTCGCATCGCTGTTAGCGAAGGCACCGCTGACACCAACGGCAACAGTTTTGGCGAGCAAGTATTCACTAGTGACGGCTACAATTATTTCTACACTCTCCCGCGCGTTTATAGTACCGAACCTGCCGACCAAGGCGTCGAAAATTCCGTCATTAACATCCTCAAAACGATGCTCACCAAAAATGTCTCCGCATACAAGTAAAAGTGTGATATAATAGATACGGAAATTTATTAATTTATAATTATTTGTTAACCCGTTGATATAGAGAAAAATATCAACAACAAGAAAAGAGGAATATGGAAATAGCTGCTATCATCATCGCCGCTGTCGCGGGTCTTGGTGTAGGTGCGGGCGGAATTTTTGCCTACAACAAACGAAACGAAAACGGTGGCAAAAACAAAGCCGACGACCTCATCCGCAAAGCCAAACACGAGGCTTCCGAGATCGTTTTAAAAGCCAAAAAAGAAGCCGGCGAAATCAGCGAGAAATCTCGCCACGAAGAGTCCGAACATCGCCGCGAGTGGAAGAAAACCGAAAACCGTCTCGCCGAGCGCGAAACCGCCCTCGACAACAAACTCGACCAAATCGAAAAAAAGTCCGAAAAACTCGTCAAACAAGAAAAGGAAATCGACGAACTCAAAAACGAGATTCGCGATATCCGCACCAAACAGCAAGACAAATTAGAAAAAATCGCCGGCCTCTCTAAGCAAGACGCTCGCGATAAACTCATGCAAATGACCGAACGTGACATCAAGCGCGACCTTGTTGAACTTGTTGCCAAAGAGCAAAAAGAAATTCAGCACGACGTCGACGAAACCGCTCAGTCCATCTTACTTACCGCTATGGAGCGTATGTCGTCTGAGGTCACTGCCGACCGCACCGTCACCGCTCTCAAACTCCCTGACGACGACATCAAAGGCCGTATCATCGGCAAAGAAGGCCGCAATATTCAGGCTCTACAACGCGCCACCGGTGTCGACATCCTCGTTGATGACACCCCGGGTATGGTCGTGCTATCTAGTTTCGATCCAGTCCGCCGCCAAGTCGCCCGCTACGCTCTCGAGCGCTTAATGAAAGACGGCCGTATTAATCCTTCATCTATCGAATCTGCCGTCCAGAAGGCCGAAAAAGAAATCGAAAAAGAAATCGTCCGCGCCGGCGAAGATGCCGCTCGCGAAGTCGGTGTAGTCGGTATCCCCCGCGAGATTTTACACTTGCTCGGTGAGCTCAAATTCCGCACCAGTTATGGTCAAAACGTCTTATTACACTCTATTGAAATGGCCCATATCGCCGGCATGATTGCCGAAGAAATCGGTGCCGACAAGCGTATCGCTAAGACTGCCACCTTGCTCCACGACGTTGGTAAAGCCGTCACCCATAAGATTGAGGGCAAACACGCCGAAATCGGCGCCGAACTCGCCAAAAAATACGGCATGAGCGATGAAATCGTCCACGCTATGGCCGCCCACCACAACGATATTGAGCCCACTACCCCCGAAGCCATCATCGTCAAGATTGTCGATGCTATCTCGGCTGCCCGTCCCGGTGCTCGCAACATCTCTGCCGAAAACTTCGCCGAGCGCATGCGCGACCTCGAAAACATCGCCACCAGTTTCCCCGGCATCGATAAAGCCTTTGCTATCTCCGCTGGTCGTGAGATTCGCGTTATCGTTGAACCACATCAAATTGACGACCTCTCGGCCCTCAAACTCGCTCGCGACATCGCCGACAAGATCGAAGCTACTATGAGTTATCCCGGCATCATCAAGGTCAACGTCATCCGCGAGACCCGCGCCATCGAATATGCTAAGTAGCGACTTCGCTGATTGGGTTAATAGTTTTGGTATTTTTGGGCCATTAGCATATATATTGGCCCAAATTTTACAAATGGTCATTGCCCCCATTCCGGGTCAAGTCATCACCGCCACCGGCGGCTACTTGTTCGGCTGGTGGGGCATACTCTGGACCCTCATCGGCACCGCTATCGGTGGTTTTATCGTTTTTTGGCTCGCCCGCAAATTTGGTCGCCCCCTTATTGAAAAATTTTTCAAAAAATCTTCCATCAGCAAATTCGAATTTATTTTTAACAAAAACGCCACTTTTATTATCTTTATTATTTTTCTTCTTCCGGGGCTTCCCGATGATTTAATTTGCTTCATGGCCGGCCTTACCAAAGTTCCTATTAGAACTCTCGTTATTATATTATTGCTCGGCCACCTACCATCTATTATTGTCACCAACTATATCGGCGCTGGCCTCGACGACGCCAATCTCGCTCCTGTTGTTATTGTTACAATTGTCGTGGTTATTATTTTCGCCCTCTTTATCTGGCAAAAAAACCGCATTATCAATTTCCTCTCAAAAACCCCTTGACATTTTCCGCTTGAGGTCATAAGATAGAAACATATACTAATTAAAGGAGGAATTATGGCCTATCAACATACCAACAGTAAAGGAATTGTCTACTATCTTCGCAAGATGGATGTCGTACTTCGTGGCGGTAAGCAACAAACCATCTACTTCTTCACCAAGAACGAAGAAGGTGGCAAAGGCACCCCTTGCGACCTTCCATCTGATCGCACCGTTAATGAAAACCCCCGCAACGGTTTCTTGACTCTCAAGAAGAAATAATCACTTCGTAACCACAACACCCCCACTTCAGGGGGTGTTTTTTACGACTGATGGCTATTAACTGCCTGCTCTGTTTGTTAGGGGGGTATTACGAAACAGCGGTGCGACAGTATCTCATCTATCACATAACTTCTCCGCCCCACCCCAGCCAGCCCTAACTCTACGAGCCGGCGAAACAGCGGACAGAGACCCCGCCCCACTTATGGCCGCCGTCCGACGGGTTGACGTAGCCATTATTGTAGAGGCGCAAGTAGTACGCGCCCGGAGCCGAGTACGCCGACTGAGACCACCAGAGCCCGTTCGAGCCACGGTAGTCCACCGAGGAACCGTCAACGTTGCCGGAAAAGAGGAAATTATTAGGATAAGTACGGAAACGTTGATTAAGAGCCAGATCAGTCTGAGTCCAACCGGAACCACCATAAGCCAGGGAGAGGGCACCAAAGGTATTAGTGCTGGTGCTGCCACTATATTCATAACTTAATAAATAATAGTGTTTTGGTTTCATTTTCTAGACTTTTTATCAAGCTAGAGCTTGATTTTTAATACCCTATTTCATATAATGCGCGCGTGTTGGTATTTTGACAGAGTTTGCGGGCAATAATTACAAGCTAAAGCTTGTAGGTGGGCGCAGGCTCACAAACGAAGGTTTTTCTAGGGTAATCTGGTGTAGCCTGAGAAAGGAGACGACTTATGACCATACATATTGAATTAATCATATTCAATTTTGGTAGTCGGCGTCGCCGTTCGAAAAGACGCCAGTCAAAATAAAAAGTGTTTCTAGCCAATAACTAGAAACACAACCAACATTGAAAAGAGTTTCCTAGATGCTCTTTTCAACTATTGTACAAAATTAAATTAGTCTTGTCAAGAAAATATAAGCATGATACAATAAAAGAGCAATATCTAATTATTTAAATCCACGAATTTTCAATTGTTCGCAGCAGCAACGGTACCGTGAGGTCCTAGTTGCGAACTACATTCGTGGTAAGTAATTAGATATTGCACCCCTCGCGGTGCCGTTTTTGTTAAGACTGAGGTTATATAAAAAGGCATT
>CAYMXW010000017.1:0-16115 GCA_964394555.1 uncultured Candidatus Saccharibacteria bacterium
ACGCTAGTTAAAAAAATGAAAGAACTAAGTTGTTGATTAAAATCATAGCTTGACATAGTCTTCATGATTAAAAGGGAGTTGCTCTTCATGAATCTTATATTTCTTCTCAATATAAGCTTCTAGTTGTTCTCGAATTGTTTGGTTTTTGGTCATGAGCAAGTCCTTTGTTTACTTATTGCTATTATACCATAGACATTGTATTTCTTTTATTTTCTTCATTGTCATTGTTTTAAGCCTCTACGGCTTCAATAAAGCTATATTTTCTTAAAAGTTCGAATGGAGTGCGAAGCACGACATCCCCATGGAGCGAAGCGACATCCCAATCTCTTTGCCTGTATATGTATACCTCAGAATGTGCAAGGCATCAGGACAGGGTAGTCTTTCTTAGGGATAACCTTGATCTTAGCAGTGTATTCAGGGTGCTCCAGACACCAGTCCACAACCGCATAAAGCCGAGTAAGTATGTCTGGTTGCCCCTCACCATTTTTTTAGCCCTTGATTCTCCACCTCTCCCGCGCTATAATAAACATAAAGAAAAAAGGAGTATTACATGGGTAAAATTTGGAAACGTGTCGCTATGTTCGTAGCCGCACTAGTAGTAGCAACTTTAAATATCGCACCAGTTTGGCAAGCTAACGCTCTCGGCCAGGTCAATGTCACTTGGACCGGCGCCAGCACAGATGGTCGCGTAGATATTACCGAAGGTGCTAACTCTGCCACCGTCACCATCGGTACGCTCTGGATCGAGATTGTCGATAGTCTTGAAATCAATGGTACTCCTTATGATACTTTTCCAGTTGGTAAGGCTGAACTCTTAGCCCACAATGAAGGTCAAGAAATCGTCTTCAACACCGAAGTTCCACTCGCCGCCAATTACAACCTCACCATCCATACTCACGAAATTCAGCCAGACGAGATTTTTATGGGCAACTTCCTCTGGGAAAATGACGAAAATTCACCTACCGCTGCCCAAGATGATATCATTGGTCACGGTACTATCAGTTTTGTCAAAGCCGTTTATAATAACACGACCTATAACTCCGTTGCCGAGGTCAACGCCGCTGGGAACGGCTTCTCTTGGGACGACAGCTTGCAAATCGCTCCTACCACTGGTAGCGCCACTTTCCCCACTGACACCGAGCTAACAGTTAGACTCATTCCCGAAGCCGGCTATCAACTAGTTTCCTTCGGTATTAACGGTGGTGAGTTCACTCCTCAGGAAAATGTCGGCGAATATACCTTTACCATTCGTGGTGGTAATGGTCACCTAGCAGCCAATTTTGCCCCAGTAGATGACGAAGTAGATGCGCAGTCTGACGCTGTCGCTAGCGGTACCATCACTCTCGGTGGCGAAGAAAGTTCAATGGAAGCTGGCACCGCCAAACTAGAAGTTTCCGATGCTAACATCGACGCCAATAGCGTTAATAACTTTACCAACGCCGCCGCCGGCTACGTCATCACCAACTACCTCGACATTTCACTTTATAACACCGTTTACAAGGGTTCAGAAAACGATTCTTGGGATACCGAAGTCATCGAACTTGACAACGAAGCCACCATCACCCTACAACTAGAAGAGGGTATCAACGGCAACGAAGTAGTTATCGTCCACGAAAAACACGACGGCACTTACGAGATTATCCCCAGCACCTACGACCCCGTTACCCACACCATCAGTTTCAAAACTTCAAGTTTCTCTAACTACGCTATCGCTGCCCGCACCGTCGCTAAGCCAAACTCTGGCATCTTTACCGGTGAAGGCAACGCTAATTCTAACGCTTTTGAATTAATCGCCACCACCAGCATATTGGCATTTGCTGCTTGGTTTATTTCCCGCACCTACATCAAAAACCACGCCAAATAGCCCCGCCACCTAATTTTTAACTTCATTTAACCTTTCGCTTGTATTATAAGAGTAGTGAAGATATTTTCACTATGCTAAAAACGGTATATAATATAATTAGCGATAGCATTAAGCTATTCTAGAAAGGATTTTATGGACAATAATCTAACTAACCCAACTAACAATACAACTAACAAAATCATCATCTTTGCCATCGGCGTTCTCGTCGGCGCAATGATTTCTACCGGCGCCTTTTGTGCCTGTACCGCGATGATGAGCGCTAACAGCACTAATAACACCAGTCAATCACAAGGCGGCACTCCACCCGAGATGCCTAGCGGCCAAAGCGGTCAAAGTAGTCAAGGCGATCAAGGTAACTCAAGCGGTTCAAACAGTCAAAACGGTCAACCACCCGCCAAGCCCGGCGATAATTCACAAGACAGCAGTAGTTCCCAAAGCAGCAGCTCTCAAAGTAGCAATTCGCAAAGCAAAAGTTAACGGAGGCATCTTATGAACAACAAAACCAAACTCATCCTCGCCGTCACCGGCCTTGCCGTTGCCACCGGAGTTTTATGGTTCTTCACTATTCAGAATCTCAATCAAATTTACAGCCCCAATACCAACAGCTCCATGACTGACGGCACCTCAGTATCATACTCGGCGGTCAAAGAAATCACCACCAGCGAAGACCTTACTAACGAAACTTTCACCTCCACCACTGCCGACCAAAATGTCATCCTCGCTACCGGCAATATCACCTCTACGCTTAATAACCTTACCATCGACAAAACCGGCGACTCCGACGGCGGCGACAGCACCAGTTTTTATGGTATCAACTCCGGTATCATCGCCAAGGACGGTGCTAATCTCACTATCAATAACGCCGATATCACCACTGACGCTACCGGCGCCAACGGTGTTTTTAGTTACGGCGGTTCGGCTACTACCGACAATTCGTCGTCCGACAACACCACGGTCAATATCAACAACTCCACTATCACCACTAGCAAAGACAACTCTGGCGGTATTATGACCACCGGCGGTGGCATCATGAATGCTAACAATCTCACCATCACCACCGCCGGCACTTCTAGTGCTGCTATCCGTTCCGATCGCGGTGGTGGCACCGTCACGGTTAATAATGGCACCTACAAAACCACCGGCAAGGGCTCGCCCACCATCTACTCCACTGCCGACATCACTGTCAAAAACGCCACTCTTACCGCCACCGCCTCCGAAGGCGCGGTTATCGAGGGCAAAAACAGCATTACCCTCGAAAATTCCACTCTCACCGATACTAACAATACTCTCAACGGCCAATCTACCACTTATAAAAACGTTTTCCTTTATCAATC
Organism: uncultured Candidatus Saccharibacteria bacterium; assembly: GCA_964394555.1. Lineage (GTDB taxonomy): Bacteria > Patescibacteriota > Saccharimonadia > Saccharimonadales > Saccharimonadaceae > Nanosyncoccus. The sequence goes on from CAYMXW010000017.1 coordinate 3,199, forward strand.
TATGAGCGGTGACGCCGACACCGGCGAGGCTGTCTTTACCGCTAAGAACTCTACTATTACCACTAATCAGGGCGACAGTTTTTACGTCACCAACACTACTGCAACTATCAATCTCGAGAATAACCAAATCACCAATAACGATACCACTGGTAATTTCTTGAGAATTCAAAAAGATTCTTGGGGTAATTCCGGTAGCAATGGCGGCACCGTCACTTTAAACCTCACTAATCAAACCGCCACCGGCAATATTGTCGTTGATAGCATTTCTAGTCTAACTATGAGCCTCAAAAACAGCTCCAAATTTCAAGGCGCTATCAATAGCGACAACACCGGCGAAGTCTCGCTTACTCTCGACAGTTCTAGCACCCTTACTCTCACTGGCGACACTTATCTCAAATCTCTTGAAAACGCCGATTCTACTAACAGCAACATTAATCTGAACGGTCATAAATTATACATAAATGGTACTTTATTCACTAAATAATATATCATATATGATATAATTAGCCCATGAAACTCTTACTTCATACCTGTTGCGCCCCCTGTAGTGTCTATTGTCTAAAAACTCTAAGAGAAGAGGGTATCGAGCCTACGCTCTACTGGTATAACCCCAATATTCATCCTTTAAGTGAATATCAAGCCCGCCGTGATTGTCTCAAAAACTATGCCAAAGAGCAAAATGTCAAACTTATCCTAGAAGATAACTACGGTCTCGACGAATTTGTCTGTGCTATTGCCAAGCAACCCGATTTCAAAGAAGCTATGCGTACCCGTTGCCAAAATTACTGTTATCCTAAGCGCCTTCGCCAAACTTTTGAATACGCTAAGCAGCACGGCTATGACACAGTTTCTACCACCCTGCTTTACAGCATTTACCAACAGCACAACATCTTAAAAGACTTGCTCGAACAACTTGCTAGAGAATACGGTCTAAATTTCCTTTACCGCGACTTTCGTGAGGGTTGGCAAGAGGGCCAAGCTGCCGCTCGCCAAGCCGGCCTATACATGCAAAAATATTGTGGCTGTGTATTTTCTGAAGAAGAAGCCATCTACGGTCGCAAACTCGCCCGCAAACTCAAAAAACAGGGAATCAAACCCACCAACCAAAACATCCGTGATATAATAAGCTCATGAAAATCTACGAAAACGTTCCCATCGCCGACTTCACCACTATGAAAATCGGTGGGCCGGCACGCTATGTTATTAAAATTGAATCTGCCGAAGATGTTCCCGAAGCTTACAAATTTGCCTCTAATCATAAACTGCCGACTTTTGTCGTCGGGCTAGGCGCTAACACTATCGGTCGCGACGAGGGTTTTGATGGCGTAGTACTTATCAACCGCATTCCTCATCATATTGACAAACTTCCGCCCGAACTTCGCCACGGCAAAGATGTTCACGGCAACAAAAAAGCTCGTTACAGCAAGGACTCTCACCATGACGAAATGCATGTTGTCACTCCGGGCGAATCTGATTTCTTTAATCAAGACACCACCGCTTTTTTCAAAGTTTCTAGTGGCACCGAGTGGGACGATTTTGTGCTTTCGGTCTCAGAGCTCGGTTTTACCGGAGTCGAGGCGCTGGCTAATATTCCGAGTACCGTCGGTGCTGCCCCTGTTCAGAATATCGGCGCTTACGGTCAAGAAGTCGCTGACACCATCGTTGAGATTGAAGCCTTTGACTCTGCTCACCATCAATTTGTCACTTTGATGAACCACCAATGCGATTTTGCCTACCGCCACTCGATTTTTAACGACAGTGAGAAGGGCCGCTATTTTATCACCTCAGTCACTTTTCGTCTTGAAAAGGGTCGACTTAAACCACCGTTTTATCGCTCACTTCAAAATTATATCGACCATTATCAAGTGACTGATTTTTCGCCACTAACCATCTATCATATTGTCACCACCATCCGCAAGGCCAAATTACCCGACCCGCTAGAGCACCCCAGTAGTGGTAGTTTTTTTAAAAATATCTATCTCAGTCCAGATTTAGCGCGTTCGGCCAAGGCGCGCAAGATTCCGGTTTACGAATCGCACGGCCTTAACAAGGTGCCTACTAGTTGGCTGATTGAACACAGCGGTCTTAAAGGGCAGAAACTGCACGGTTTTCGTGTTTGGCCTGACGCGCCACTAGTCTTAGTCAACGAAGACGGCGCCGATTATCATGCACTCTCGCTCGCTCGTCAAGGCATCACTAGCAAAGTTTATGAAAAATTTGGTTTTAATCTCGAGCAAGAACCTGAGGAGTTAGTGATGTTGAATCGTTTTGATGCCACCCCTGTTAATCCTTTTGCGGCGCCCACCGAAACGCCGAACTCTGAGGACGATTAAATGAGCAAAAAACCGTTCCATACCAAGGTTTTGAGCGGCCGTGAACTGGCTGGGTTTATCAAGGAGCGCCAAGCTCATCAAGTCAAGGCGCTTGACCGTCCCGCTAAGCTGGTAATCCTTCGTGATAGTGACGACCCCGTGATTACAAAATACACCTCACTTAAAGTCAAGTATGGCTCTGATATCGGCATAGCAGTTGAGGACCGACTGGTCGATACCGCTCGGCTCACTACGACCATTGATAAATTAAACGATGACTCCACCGTAACCGCAATAATTGTTCAATTACCCCTGCTCAACCCTAGTCTAACCGATCAAATTGTTTCTCGCATCGTCCCAATTAAAGATGTTGATAATCTTAGCGGCCAAGCCCCCTACACTCCTGCCACCGCCGAAGCAATTGACTGGCTACTCGCCGGCTACGATATCAAATTAACTGGTAAAAAAATCGGTATCGTCGGTCAGGGGCGCCTCGTTGGTGCGCCACTCACCGCGCTCTGGCGTCGCGCTGGTCATGACACCACTACTTTCACCAGAGGTGATAATTTGGCTGATTTAGTTAAATGTGACGTTATAGTATCAGCCACCGGTGTACCGGGATTAATTACCTCTGATCTTGTTAAACGTAGTGCCGTCGTGGTTGACGCCGGTACGGCGAGCGACCACGGGCGCCTAGTGGGCGATGTTGCCGACGACGTTCGCTCTCGCACCGATTTAACGGCAATTACCCCGGTAATTGGTGGCGTCGGCCCCCTTACCGTCAGCGTTCTCTTTGATCACGTCCTCACCGCCAGCCAAACTAGAACCTATTGACATTTTAGACAATATATGGTAAAATATAAGAGATATCGTCTTTTTATCTATATTTTGGCGATTTAGTTATTTATCAGTCTATAGCCTGTTTTGAGAGGGGGCATAATATGAGAACAGTAGCAAAAATCTTTGGTTGGTTCATCAAAATCTTCATGTCCAAAGAGCGCAAAGACGTTATCACAGAAACAGTTTTCATGGAGCCTGCGACGCATTTACCCAAAAAACGGGTAGAATATTGTATCGTCCTCGGCGGCGACACAAAGCGCGCAAGGTTAGCCGCAAAACTGTATCACGAAGACAGGATAAAAAACATTGTCGTATCCGGCGGCCTAGGTTTTTTGTCGGAGAACTACCATGGGTTAACAGAGGCCGAAGTTTATTATAGAATTTTGGTTGACCATGGCGTATCTCCTAGGGATATCATAATTGAGGCGAAATCAAGAAACACTGAGGAAAATCTCAGATTTTCCGTCATGGAAATTATTATTCACCTAGGTGACAAAACGGGGCATAGGATTGACAGACTAAGCGAAGTCGCTATTATTACCAGTGACTTCCATATGCGACGCGCATTATTACTAGCACGAGCATTTTACCCCCTCACCAAGTTCTATTATGCCAGTGCCGATAGCGGTGGCGCCAATCGCGACACTTGGTATAAAACCGGTTGGGGGTGCTTTGTACTCTACAAAGAGTACAAGAGACTGTTAGAACTCACGTAAACAAACCCCGCAGTTGCGGGGTTTTCTTTCAGTACCACAGCCCTTATTTGACTATTTTAGCATAGTGTTATATAATATAAGAGAGGGGAGTAGCTTAAAAATTAGGAGGTGATGATGCGTGTCCACAATCACATTAATAATAGTAATCGTGCTACTGACAAATGCAGTTAGTTTTACCTTTTATATCACTGACTGCGACAAATACATGACAGTTTCTGGCAACATTAACGACACCACCAAGCCAAAAGCCTATCTGATTTGCGGGCTTGGTGCTAAAACCGCCGACAGTTTTAAGTTCATCGAATTTCCGGGCTACGAAAAAGTCTACCTAGACTACTCCCGTAAAGGATTTAGCCCGATTCTCGCTGGCATACAACTTAGCGCGCTAGTAAATCCGCGAGATATCGTCTGTGGCGTATCACTTGGCGCCAAGGTAGCTAGATATTCCTTGGTCGATTTAACAAGGGCGATTTTAATCAATCCGTGTCTGAGTTCAGAGTTGTTAAACTCAAATTTAAAACGGCTGATTAGATTCGGCTGGCCAATTTTATCTAGCCTAGAATTGCTAATCGGCTGGCTTTCGTTATTACCGTGGATACCCACAAACAAGGGTGTCTGGCAGTCGCCAGCTTCGGTAGTAGACCAACTCTACTGGATCGGCCACGACCCAGAAGTCTTGCGGTATTACGAGCATTGTCGGGCGCCAGAGCTTAGAACCAATTTTATTTTGAGTGACGACGACGAGTTTATCGACTGTTCTCGACTCGGCATGTTTCCATCGGCGTATTTTGTGGAAATTTTTAGCAAACACGCTAGACTAGGAGAGCCCACCGAGGCACCAAAATATCAATCAGCAATAAACCATTTCTTAAAAACCATCCCCTCTTAATTAACCGAGCCTTTTGGCTCGGTTTTTACTGGGCAAACTTGCCTCATGCTATAATAGATTCATGGAACACTTTGTTAAATATTTCACCCCCGATAATTACAAACTCGAACTTTTCATTGACAAAAACACCGAAGAATTAAAAGGTACCGTCACCCTCACTGGCACCCCTCACGCTGACACCATCAAACTCCACGCCGTCGACATGACCATCGACGAAGTCAACGCCGACTACCGTTACGAGAACGGTGTATTAGAAGTAAAGACAGGCCCTGCGACCGTTGTTATCCGCTTTCACAAACACCTCAACCACAACATGCAAGGTGCTTATATTTCTACCTACGAACACAACGGCATCACCGAAAAAATCGTCTCCACCCAATTCGAATCCCACTACGCCCGCGAGTGCTTCCCCTGTATCGACGAACCAGCCGCCAAAGCCACCTTTGACATCAGCATCACCACCCCAGATGACACCACCACCTCAAACATCAAAGACACCATCCTCGCCAACACCCCAGTTAAGAACGTTGTAAAAAACACAACACACACCACAACACGTTTCGAGCGCACCCCCGTGATGTCCACTTATCTCCTCGCCTTTGTCATTGGTAAGTTCCATCACCGCTCCACCACTAACCAGCACGGTGTCAAAATCACCTCTTATTGCGCTCTTAACCAAGACCCTGACACTCTTGATTTTGCTAACCACATCGCCGCTGAATCGCTCGACTACTACGACGAAAAGTTCGCCACTCCTTATCCACTCAAAAAACTCGACCAAGTCGCCATCCCCGACTTCGAGGCCGGCGCTATGGAAAACTGGGGTCTAGTCACTTACCGCGAGTCTTGTATGCTCGCTGGTCCTAGTAGCGCTATTAGCGACAAACAATTCATCGCCACCGTCATCGCCCACGAACTGTCGCACCAATGGTTCGGCAACCTCGTCACTATGGCGTGGTGGGACGACCTCTGGCTCAACGAGTCCTTCGCTAATGTTATCGAGTATTTTGCCACCGACCATATTCACCCCGAGTATCATATTTGGGAGAGTTTCTTCACCGGTGATTGTGTCGCCGCCCTTTATCGCGACGCTCTGAAGGGTGTCCAGTCTGTCCGCCAGCCCGTCCACAGCCCCGAGGAAATCGCCACCCTCTTTGACGGCGCCATCGTTTATGCCAAAGGCGCTCACTTGATGTTTATGCTTATTCGTCTCATCGGCGAGGATAAGTTTTTCACCGGCATCAAAGATTATTTCAGCAAGCACCAATATCAAAACACCACCGGCGACGATCTCTGGCAGGCTCTTCAGCCTTATGCTGATTTCAACGTCAAAGATTTTATGAACGCTTGGCTCACTCAGCCGGGTTACCCCGTTATCGAAAGCGCGCCCCAAAACGCCGAATCCACCCCTGTTAAAGCCCCCGTCCTTCAGCACCGCTTCCTCCTCGACGGCACTACTGACGACACCACTTGGCCCCTTCCTCGCATCACCGATGATATGTCTGGCCACTATCTAATTCAGCTCACAGACCCAGAGTTCCAGCATAAACTCAACCATTTCGACACACTTAATTTAGGGCAAAAACTTCGCCTCATCATCGACCACACTTTGCTCGCTAAAACCCCCAGCACTCCCTCCGCCTCCCTACTCGACCTTCTCCCTCATTTCCAAAATGAAACCAGCCACGCTGTCTGGTCCACGCTTCTGTTGGCGATTTCTGACCTCAAACTCTTTGTCGCTCCCGACAGCCCCGAAGAAAAACAATATCAAAAATATTTAGCAAAACTCGTCCAACCCCAGCTAGATCGTCTTGGTTTCACTAAGCGCCCCGATGACACTGACAACGACATCCACCTCCGCAACATCCTCACCGGTATCGCCCTCTACACCGAGGACCCCGATATTCTTCATCGCCTCGCCGATTTTTATCGTGACGATCTTAGTCAAATCGACTCCGAGCTGCGTCCCTACATACTCTCCGCCAAACTCTACTTCACCGAGCAATCAACTAACAAAACCGCCTCTGATGTTCTCTTTAACACTTTATTAGACCAGTATCGCACCACTTCTGACCCTGGTATTAAGTCCGATCTTCTCTCCGCTATCACCGACGCTCGCGACCCTGAGCATCTCGCCATCCTTATCGACCTCCTTTCAAACCCCGACATCATCCGCCCTCAAGACCACCTTCATTTCTATATTTATCTGCGTGCCAATCACCGTTCTCATCAGCAAGCGTTCGACTGGCTAACGACCCATTGGGATTATGTTCGCCAACTCGCCGGCGACAAATCATTAGAAGATTACCCTCGTTATACTTCGCGCGGTATCCGCACCGACAGGGAAGCTGGGCAATATCACGACTTCTTCGCTCCGCTCGCCAAAGACCCTGCCTTGAGCCGCGCCATCACTGTCGCCGAGCATGAAATCAAAGCCCGCCTCGACCTCCTCACCACCGACGCCCCCGCCGTCCATCAAACACTTGACGCAGTTTCGTCTAACTCACGATAAATTTTTCTAAAATATCGAGCTCAAGCTTGACTTTCACCCTTCTTTTTGATTAAAATTGCCGACACAATTTAACAAAAAGGGAAGTTTTATGGACAACAATAAGTCAGAAAACAAACGCTTTAAAGAATGGATCGGGCAAAAACAATATCTCCATAATATAAATCATATTAGAAACATTCGTGAAGGCGAAATTTGGTGGTGTGCTATTGGCGAAAATGTTGGTGTAGAAATCAACGGTAAAAGCAAGGTGTTTTCTCGTCCAATTCTTGTTTTTAAAAAATTAAGCAGATTTGGTTTTTTGGGCATTCCATTGACGTCTCAACCACATCAAGGTTCATGGTATGCGAACTTCGTATTTAAAGACAAGAAACAAGCTGCAGCCCTAGCCCAAATAAGAGTAATGAGTGTCGCTAGGCTATATAACCGTATTGGTACGCTCCCGGCTTCAGATTTTGAAATTGTCAAAGATGGCTTCAAGAAGTTATACCTTGCCAACAAATAAATATTCCTCAGACCAATTGGCTGAGGATGGACGGGTATTCCCGAATGTAATCTTATTATATCACACTTTTGCCTCATTGCCAAGACTTTTATATCAACTCGTTATAGTTTTCCACAGGCTTAAAAGAAGTTTAAAAAAATCATAAAAAAGTTCTTGACTTTTATAAAAAGGTAATGTTAAAATAGAAACACAAAAGGTCATTAATTAATAAAAAAAGGAAAAAACTATGACAAAATCAAAAATTTTCGCCGGTGCTGGTATTGCCGCTCTTGGCGCTGTAATTCTCCCGGCTGCAGTTTTCGCCGCTGATGGTGATCTAACCCAGACTGATACCGTAAAAGTAACTGTCGATAGCGCTTGCTCGCTCGCCACTTCTGGTAGCTCACTTAGCCCAGCTTCCACTTACGAAGCTACCATCGCTAACGGTGCTTACAATACTAACATCGCTGGTAGTACTTTCACTATCACCTGTAACGATACTGGCGGCTGGGATCTTAACGCTATCGGTGCCGGTACCGCCACTGGCGACGTAACCAAGATGGATGCTTCCACAAACAAAGATGCTGACGATATCGCTACTGGCACCACGCTCGACGGTTCCGTTTCTAACTGGGCTTTCAAGGTCGCCGCAGGCGGTTCCACTGCTCCTACTATTGTCACCGGCTACACCGATTTTAGTGCCGTTCCATCTGGTTCCACTAAGATTGCTAATGGTGTCTCAACCAAGGGTAACTCTACTGTTACCGCTACTTATGGCGTAGGCATCAGCGCTACCCAATCTGCTGGTGTTTACACTGGTAAGGTTAGCTACACCTTGGCTCACCCAGCTGCTACTGGTAACTAATCTAACTAGCTTAGATAAAAATACAGCTCTTCAGAGCTGTATTTTTTTATTTTCAAACTATCAAGCTTGAGCTTGACTTTTACTTCTCTTTTTGATTAAAATCAGCAAACTATAATTTAAAAGAGGTATCTATGAGCAACAAATCAAGCAAAAAACATTTCAAAGAGTGGATCAACCTAAAAGAAAAACTTCATTTTGGTAGTTCCGCGCCAAAAATTTCAGAAGGTGATATTTGGTGGTGTAGTTGTGGAGAAAATGTAGGTATTGAAATTAATGGCAAGAGCAAACTTTTTTCTCGGCCGGTGTTTGTTTATAAAAAACTCGGTCACCTTGGTTTTGTCCCAAATTAGAACTTTCAGTATATCTAGACTATCAAATCGTATGGGAGAATTAGATGCCTCCGATATCCAAAAAATCAAAAAATCTTTGTTAAAATTATTAAAATAAAATATTCCCAACTCTCAAGAGTTGGGCCGCGGGTATTCCCGAATGTAACTCTATTATAGCACACTTTCAGTTATGCGCCAAGTATTTTTCAAAAAATTCCTCAAATATTAATTTTGTGCTATAATTAGTTTAACCATTATCACTTAAGCGAGGTAATTATGAAACATAAATCTAAAGATAGTAATACTATCAAAACGGTTAAAATCATCACTTTTATTGCCATTTTAGTTGTTATATCGGTCATCTTGACCCTGATTTTCCGTAGCCACACTACTACCACCACAGTTAATAAACAGGGTTCCGACACTAGCTATATTGACTGCCTCGCCAGTAACCCTAACGAGCCTTTCTTCGTCTCTACTACCGCCGAGAGCGTCAGCCACGAAGTCAAAATCATTTTCCTTGATAATCAGGTTAATAAACTCAGTTATAATTTTCGTGGCACTTATAGTTCTAACGCCACCGCTAGCAAAGACATCGACAATTTTAACGCTAAGTACGGTCTCTATATGAGCGATCATGGTCTTGACCCTCAAATTCTCAGCCCTAATCTCGCCGCCATTGATACTACTTCTGAAGTTTCGCTCTTTGCTCCCGTTAGCAAGCTCAGCACCACCACCAGCCCGCTCTTTTTCCTGAGCAGTGAGCAAACCCAAAACCTCGCCAACTATTCCCCCGACGACCTCAAAGACCTTTATAAAAAGAAAGGATTTTTGTGCGAAACCGGCGAATAGGTGATATAATGGTTTTAATAAAAAGGAGGAAAATGAAAAAATTTATCAAAGCAACTGTTTTAGCGCTCTTTATCGGCGTATTATCTATCATTGGTATTTCTAACGTCTTTGCCGAAGGCACTACTTCCACGATGACCGTTTCACCGATGAACCAACAGATTATTTTAACCCCCGGCAAGACTTATTCTGGCACCGTTAAGATCTCTAACCCCGCCACCTCTCAACAAAATTTCGATTATGCGGTCAAGGTTGGCTCTTTTACCCAAAGTTCTAATTCTAAAGAAGATGAAAATTCTTCCCAAGTTGACACCGAGACTGTTACTAAATACAACGAAATTATGGACTGGGTCACTCTTAGTCCCGAAACTGGTAGCGTCGCCCCCAATGATACCGAAGTCGTAGCCTTTACTATCGACGTTCCTGCTGACGCCCCTGCCGGCGGTCAGTATTTTACTGTTATTTTCCAAGACACTACCGAACGCAAATCTGACTCTGGCAACGTCAACATCCAAGATATTCCTCAGGTCGCCTCTATCGTCTATGCTGAAGTTGCGGGTACTACTGACGAATCTGCCACTATTTTCGAAAACTCTATTCCTCTCTTCAGCTTCGGTGGTGGCATCAGCGCTCACTCGATGGTCAAAAACGAAGGCAACGTCCATACTGATGCTACTTACACTCTCCAGGTCTGGCCGGCTTTTGCCAGCGAAGACAGCGAGGAGCTTTATACTAACGTCGAGAACCCCGAAAAGCAATTAATTATGCCTGAAACCACCCGTTACGTCACCACTAAATGGGAAGACGCCCCAATGGTCGGTATTTTCAAAGTCAAGCAGACCGTCTCCATCTTCGACCAAACTAGCGAAACCACTCAGACAGTTATCGTCTGCCCGATGTGGCTCATCTTCATTATCTTGATTGCTATCTTCTTCATCATTTTCTGGTTCATCTCCCGCCACCGCGCCCGCCAAAAATCTGACAAATAACCACTACGACCCACCTCACACATAAAATAACCCCTAAGGGGTTATTTTATATTTAGGGTCTTGTAAAATAAACAAAAGTGTGATATAATAGAGCCATATTCGGGAATACCCGCACTACCCCAGTCGAAAGATTGGGGAACATTATTTTTATTTATAAAGTGCCCAAAATGCATCTTTTACTATTTTCAGATCAGAGTTTGGCAACATCCCCATCTTGTCATATAGTCGAGATACACTAAAAACTCTTATTTGAGCTAAAACAGCATATTCGGTTTTATCTTTAAAAATAAAAGGCGCATACCAGCTACCCTCATGTTTTTGCGACGTCAACGGAACACCCAGGAACCCATAGCGACGAGTGTACAACCTCTTTTATTTGTATCCAATCTGTAAAATTTTTTTCTGTATCGTTCATGTATGGCTATTATAACATACAGTTAAACGCTAGGTTAATTTTTTCCATGTTATAATAACTATATGAATAAACGGTGGCTTAAATGCGGCGTTATCATGGTTATTATAGGGGTGATTGGCTTTATTTTTATCCGTATGGCGACTTTTGACACTGATTTGCAGCCCGAGCTCACCTATCAGCTCCCCGAGTTCGCCTCGTTTGACGGCTTATCAGATATCAATTATGGCCAATGGGCAGTCACCATCGACGGTCAGCCGGTCGCTAGCCACAACAACACTAGCGAACCCACCCAGCCCACCGCTAGCACCATCAAGATGATTCTCGCGCTCGCAGTGATGCGCGAAAAGCCGTTTAACCTCGGTGAATCAGGCGAAACCATCACCATCAACCAAGAATTTTACGACATTTACAACTGGTACGCCACCCACAACGGTTCCAATTCCGCCGTCGAAATCGGCGAGCAAATCGACGAATACGACGCGCTCGCCTCAGTTCTGCTAGTTTCTAGCAACAACATGGCCGACACTTTGGCGATCTGGGCGTTTGGCTCACTCGATAATTATCGCGATTACGCCTCCCAGATGCTTCAAGAGTGGGGAATTACTAACACGACCATCGGCACCGACGCCAGCGGCTACGACCCCAGTACCACCTCTAGTGCTAGCGACCTCGCCAAAATCGGCCATAAATTGCTAGAAAACCCCGTTTTAGCGCAAATTGTAGGGTTAAGAAGCCACGCCGTGCCCGTAGTCGGCACTTTGACTAATAGTAACGGTTTGCTCGGTCAGCACGGCATTATTGGCATCAAAACCGGCTTTATCGGTGAAGAATCCGGCTATTGCCTAATTACTGGCTATCAGGAGGGCGAGCATATTATCACCACCGCTCTGCTTGGCGCCCCTGATCGCGCCACCTCCTTCTCTGATAGTGACGAACTCGTAGTCGCCACCCAAACTGCCGCACCTCTGGCCACCCTAGTCACCGCCGGCCAAACGGTAGGCTATTACCACCCCTGGTGGTCTGAGGCTATCCCTATCACCTCTGATGACGATTTTATCGAGCTCGGTTATGCCACCAATAATACCTCTGTTAATCTCAGCATCCCCATCAATTCCGCCGAAGTCACCTCTGATACCAAGGCTACCGGTGCTCTCGCCCTCAAATTCGACGATAACACCTACAACGCCCCTATTAGCACTCCTGATTTTGCCACTAAACCATCGCTTTTACAGCGTTTTCTTCACGTTTTTGGCTGGCACGCTAACTAATTTCGTGTTATTATAAACATAAGAATTTAAACAAAGGATTTTTCTATGGAAAATAACCCTCCTACTCCTACACCAAATAACCCCACCCCAGAGGTCACACCACCTCCCGCTCCTGAGTCCACCCCAGTTACTCCTCAACCCACCCCCGCACCTACCCCAGAACCCATCACAGCCACCCCAGAACCAATCGTTCCAGCCACTCCAACTACTCCTGAAACCCCACTCAAACCTAAGAAGAAACTAAATCTCCCCCTTATCATCGGCGCTTCTGCTGCTGCCGTCCTTCTAGTCGGTGGTGCGGCCGCTTTTGCGATTTATCGCAGTCAGCCCGAAGTCGCCGCTCTTGATGCCATCTCTGGTTTCTTGAGTGCTGATAATATCGCTTCCTCTGGTAGCATCAATATTTCTAACATTACCGACGCTGATGGCTCTGATTTTGGCATCAAAACCGC
>CAYMXW010000018.1:0-14168 GCA_964394555.1 uncultured Candidatus Saccharibacteria bacterium
CATCTACGGCACCCAAATGCTCGCCATCGCTATTCACTCCGAATTTGACTACCATTTCGACCTCAGTAAAATTCTCTTCATGCTCGCCATCCACGAACTCGGCGAAGCCCTCATCGGCGACTACACCCCATTTGAGATCGACAAATCCACCAAAGAAGAACTCGAACTCAAAGCTGTTCATCAAGTTCTAAAATCTCTTAAAAACCACCGTGAACTCGAAGATTTATTCACCGAATTCAACAATCAAGAAACTCCCGAAGCCAAATTTGCCCACGCTTGCGACAAACTCGAATGCGACCTCCAATGCAAACTTTACGACGAAGAGCACACTGTCAACCTTACCGACCAAACCTACCCCTCCGCCCTTCAAGACCCCACCGTCCAAGAATTATTTAACGACGGTGCCTCTTGGTCCGAAATCTGGCTCAAATTCAGCCAACAAAAACACCCCTACGACCCCAATTTCCGCGCCATTTCCGACTACGCCCTCCACCACACTTTATAAAATCCACAAAGTTTTCCACAGCCCCAATAACTCCTGTGGAAAACTCCACTCTTCCCTGTTAGATTGTCAAATTTACCCTCAATATCCACTCTGTGATATAATAATTTCATGGAAATTCCTCTTCAACAGACCAAAAACTGGCAAAAATTCTTAGAGCAAACCGGCGCCACCACTTTTTTCGAGCAAACCAAAGATTTTACCTATCTTGCTGAACTTAAATCCACTCCACTAGGTAACTACCTTTATTTACCATACGGCCCATATACCCCGCACAAAAATAGCCTTGAAAAGGCTCTAGAAAGCCTCTATAAGCTCGCAACCGCCAAAAAGGCTATGTTTATCCGAATTGAGCCTCAAATACCCTTAGACGCCGATTTTTTGCGTCAAACCACCAAAAAATCCGCCAAACACAGCCCCAAACCTATAAAACCCTTAAAAGTCAAAAAATCCCACGACCTCGACCCCGCCGACACCTGGGTTCTCGACCTCACCCCTGATAAATCCGCCATTATCAGCGGTTTTTCGCAGGGCACCCGCACCCGCTACAACCAATTTGCGCGCAAAGGTCTCACGGTCACCACTTCTAAAAACCCCGCCGACATCAAATATCTCGTCGCTCTCCAGCAAAAACTCGCCAAATCCAAAAAAATCGGCACTTTTTCCGAAAAATACCTCAAAAAAGAACTCGAGCAAAATTTTGCCACCCTCTACCTCGTCCACTATACTCCTTCTAACGAAAAAACCGATAAAATCATCGCCGCTTCCCTGTTTTTCGACCACGCCAGCACCCGCTACTACATGCAGTCCGCCGCCGATCTTGACTATCGCAAACTCCCCGCCACCGTTGCCCTACTCACCACCGCCATTTTTGACGCCAAAGACAAAGGTCTTAAGAATTTTGATTTTTGGGGCATCGCCCCCGACGGCGCCCCAAAAAGCCATCCTTGGGCCGGCTTCACCGATTTCAAAAAATCCTTCGGCGGCCAAGCCGTCCATTACTCCGGCACCTACGACCTTATCTTAAAACCCTTCAAATACCACCTCTACCAGCTCCTCCGCACCCTCAACCGTTTCAAGCGTCGTATTTTGAGAGGTTAAATAACGGTTTTTTCTCAGCGTCTATAATTCCCTGCGCCTTTTTTAATAATTTTTCCAACTGTTTTTCCGACTTCGCCGACCCCACATGCACCGTCCGCACCACTTTTCCCCGCTCTTTGTAGCACACTTGGACACCTGTCGCCCCCGATCCCGTCTCAAATTTTCGAATATAAGCCATAACCCTATTATACCAAGTTTTACACAATTCACCACTCTTCTTTATTTTTATTTCTCTTATGTTTAGCAACCACTTGACTTAGCAACCCGCCCGTGCTAAACTAACCATAACAATTACCATCAAGTGGGCGGTAATTGGGAGCACCTCATTGACTACACAAGCTAAGTTTTTAGCACCCCATTATAAAACTTAGCTTTTATGGTTATGTCATAAAACGCTCATGTTAGTCAATTGAAATAAACCATAAATATAAAACGGTCAAGCTATTTCACGGACTGACGGGGAATTATCAAGTCAAGAATGTGCTATAATTGAGTTATGAAAATTTTAGATACTCCTATTACTAAATCTGATCTTTTATCTTCTAGCGTCGTTTTTGACGGCCCCATGATCAAAGGTGTCGTCGATATTAAAAAAGGGCTTCTCGGTATTGATGCCAATATGCACGCCGATATCGAGCAATTTATGCTTGAACAAGGCTCTTTCCAAGACGACCTCTGGGGAATTAACCTCTATCCCGAAGACCCAGATGACGATTTCATCGAATTTGACTCCATGATTAACATCCGCCCTCGTCAAGGCAACCGTAGCCGCACTGTCGAAGACCCTCAGATTCGCGCTAAAATCACCGAAATCGTCAGTAAATGGCTCAAATAATTCAGCACCAAGACCTCTACCAAACCTGGAAAACCTACTCCCTGCCATTTCAAATGGCCAACATCGGTAGCGAAGTCTCCCGTTCATTCAAAAACCAGCACAAACCCGCCCGTTTTCAAGGCGCTTTCGACCGCGCGCTTGAACTTTTTGATTTTACTATCCAGAGTGAAGCCGAAAAGCACCACACCGGCTCCCTCCGCGAAGTCTGCCGCGCCCGCGAAGAGTTTTGCGACTATTTCAACGGTAATTCCTTCCATTCCGACCCCATCAAAATCCAACGCTACTACGACCAATTCGCCACCCTAAATCACTAGATTACTTCCAACTCCCGCCTCAACCTCTCTATCAACCCCTGTTTTTCACGAATTCCATCTTGCGTTTGCTTCACCAGATGCACTGGCGCTTTATCCACATAAGCCGGGTTCATCATTCTCGCATTCAAGGCATCTAATTCTCGCCCCACCGCCAAAATCTTCTCTTCTAAAGTCTTCCTATACTGTGCTACCACCTTCTCTGGCACATCCAAATACACTTCGCTGTTCATCGTCGCCAGTCTCAACCCTCTCGGCTGCCCCTCACACGACTTCACATCCAGAACTCCGGTCAGTTTCTTCACCAACTCGGCATTTTCCGCCACTAGGGAATCATCACCATACAGCAGCCCCCACTTTTTGCCCTTAGAACCCTCTGAGAGCGTCTGTAAGGTACTTCTGGTTTCCATAATGATATCCATAAGCCTTTCAAACTCTCCCGCCGTCATCGGGTCGTATTTAAGCTTAGACGGCCATTTCTGCATTATAATCATCCCGTCCGTCCACGACAAATTCTGCCAAATCGCTTCCGTCACAAACGGCGCAAACGGATGCAACATCACTAGTATCATCTCCAGAGTCTTTTTTAACAGCGGGGAATTACGATACAGTTTTTGGCTTTCCAAAAACCAATCCGCATATTTATCCCAGATAGTCGCGTGCAAAGTCTCTACCGCTTCTGCAAACCGATAGTTCAACATATCAAGCTCCACCTGCTCCCGACACCTATCAAGTTCCCGACAAATCCAATCCTCCCCGGTGTTAAGTGTGGTATAAGAAGACGATTCTTCGCTCACTATACCTTCTATTAACCTCGCCACGTTCCATAACTTATTACACAAATTCCTCCCCGCCATCACCGAATTCTCCGAAAACGCTTGGTTCATTCCCGCCGATCGGCCTCTCAAAATCCCCATCCTAAACGCATCCGAACCATATTTCGTCACTAGGTCCATCGGGTTTATCACATTTCCCTTTGACTTGCTCATTTTCTGCCCTCTAGCATCTAGCACCAACCCATGCAAATACACCTCACGGAAGGGAACTTCACCTGTTACATACACGCTCATCATAATCATGCGCGCCACCCAGGCAAACAGAATATCTGCCCCCGTTTCCATCACATTTAACGGATAATACGGGTTCGGCACCCCCTCCACCCAGTCCGTACAGACCATCGGCCAATGCGCCGACGAAAACCACGTATCAAACGTATCTTCATCGCGCACATATTTCACACCCCCCACTTCTATTTCGGTCAAATTCGTCCTGGTGTCAAAAATCCAGTCCGGCGAATCCGTCGCATCTTCGTTTACTTTTCTAAACATCGGAATCGCAATTCCCCACGGAATCTGCCGCGAAATATTCCAATCTTTCAAACCTCTTAAATAATTAATCAAAACTTTCTTCTTATTAGCAGGGAAGAACTTAATTTCACCCTTTTCTAACCGCTCAATCGCTAACGACGCTAACTTCTCCACATCTATAAACCACTGCTCTTTCAGCATCGGCTCTATCACCGTACCACACTTATAACAATGCGCCACCGCGTGTTCTATCTTCTTCTCACCGCGTAATAGCCCCTGTTCTTTCAAATCTTTCAGTACCTTCTTACGGCATTCTTCGGTGGTCAAGCCAGCATAATCCGGCCCCACCACATCCAGCATCAAACCATCTTCGCCAATCACTTGAACTCTAGGTAAATCATGCCTCTCCCCCACCTCAAAATCATCATAATCATGCGCCGGCGTAATCTTCACCACCCCTGTTCCATACTCCATATCCGCATGTTCGTCAGCTATAACAGGAATTTCACGTTTTGTCAAGGGAAGTTGTACATGCTTACCTATCAAGCTTTTATATCTCTCATCCTCCGGATTCACCGCCACCGCTGTATCCCCAAACAACGTCTCAGGGCGGGTGGTCGACACCACCAACTCACCATCATCTAGTGGATACGCAATCTCCCACAACTTACCTTTTTCCTGTTTATGTTCTACCTCTATATCCGCAAACGCCGTCCTATGCTTCGTACAATAATTCACCAACTTTTCACCCCGGTAAATCATCCCATCATTCCACATCTTCTCAAACGTCTTATACACCCGCGCCACCACGTTTTCATCTAGCGTAAACGTCAAATCATCCCAAGCACACGACGCTCCCAGCGCCCTCAGTTGTAATTCCATATTCCCCCGTTGCTCTTCTACGAAATCCCATACCTGCGCATATAACTCATCCCGCGAATATTCAAATCGCGTCTTACCTATCTTTTCTAACGACCGTTCATACACCACCCAAGTTTCAAACCCCGCATGGTCCGCCCCCGGCACATACCAAGTCGATCTGCCTCTTAATCGATAATATCTCACCAGCGAATCTTCTAACGCCACCGTCAACCCGTGCCCGATGTGCAGGTTTCCATTTGCGTTTGGCGGCGGCATCACTATACTGTAATACTTACTCTGATCCAAACCTTCCTCAGCCTCAGCACCCCGCTCCGACGCGTCATCCACCGGATACTGCGGCACCTTTGGTTTAAACACCCCCGCCGTTTCCCAAGCCGCATAAATTTCTGGTTCATATTCCCCCGGTTCATAAGATTTCGCAAATTTCATCATACTCTCATTATATCACCTCTTAACCTTTCTTCCAATTTATGTTATAATTACTTCAATAAGTTATCACTAAGATTATTCACTAGTTTACTTATCGCTCTTTAAGGAGGAAGTTATGGACAAAATTAAGAATTATGTGGACGATTGGCGGACGCGCAAAGAAGAATACTTCTGGCTCGACCTCCTGTACCGTAATCCCAACATCAGTTATCCCTCACACCTCATCATCCGTTGTCGTCAAGGTATCCGCTGCAATGTCACCGATGACAGCGAGTGGATTCATCTTCGCACCAAGATTTTCACCGGCACTAAGGGCGTCGCCCAGGTCATCAGCGACCTCGACGGTCAGAACTACGAAGATTTCACCGCCAAAGATGGCGGCAAACTCACTCTGGTCTTCAAAAAAGACCTTGCCACACTTACCGTTCAACAGCTCCAGGAACTCATCCTGGGCATAGAAAAGCTTCTCACTAAAACGCTTCCCGAATACGTTGTTGCTTAATTTTGTAAGTTCCCTGCGGACTGCTTTCCCATAGATGTCTCGCAGGATAATACTATATCACACTCCTACTTTTCAATGGCCCGCTACGCAGCGGGCCTTTGTCCTCTCAATTCCTCGCTTAGATTTTTAACTTCTCTTGTATCTCTCGCATCTCATCTTCACTCAGTTCCAAAGTTTTTCCATACTCCCAATTTTCATCTAGTGGCGTCAAATGCACATGCGCATGCGGCACATCCGTTCCCACCACTTTAAGCAAAATCCTCTTACCTAGTACCTCTTCCATATGCTTCGCTAGTTTCTTCACCGTCGCCATTAACGCTTGATAATCCTCATCATCTAAGTCATATATCCGGTCTATCTCTACCTTCGGCACTACCAACACATGCCCCTTCACTTCCGGGTTGATGTCCAGAAACGCCATCGTCTTATTATCTTCATAAATTTTATAACAGGGAATCTCACCCGCAATAATTTTACTAAAAATGCTACTCATACCCCTATTATATCATAAGGCTGCAACGCTTAATCGCTTACGTCTATATCTAACGTAATCACAATTTTATAACCCTCGAATTCTTTTTGAATAGCATTATAAATGTCTTGATAAATCTTTTCACGATCCTTAGCCTCGAAATCAATGACAATATCAAAACTAAGCGTCTTATCTTTGACGTCTAAATAAAAACCGTGCATTTGTAGGATTTCTTTATAGGAAAAGACAATCTTCTCGACCTTTTTCTTAGCTTCAATAATATTTTTGTCTTTAGTATTAATAGAATAAACACCAATAGTATGAAGAATTACTCCATATTTTTCCAACACTTGCTTCGTAATACGACGAGAAATTTTGTCGATATCTGCCACAGTTAGCGTATCGTCTACTTCAATATGAATCGAACCTAGATATTTGTCTGGACCATAATCATTTAACACTAGGTCAAACGCACCTTTGACATCTTTCTCTTTTAAAACTTCTTTCTTGATTGATTTGGCTAACTTACTTTCTATGCGTGTACCAAGTACGTTGTCAATTGATTCTTTGATAAGCTCTACACCGGCTTTAATAATGAAAATTGACACCAGTGCACCCACATATGCCTCAATATTTACATTAAAAATCATATAGACAATTGCCGATGCGAGGACCGAAATTGAAAGAATCGCATCATTAAAAGCATCCGCTCCACTTGCAACTAAAGAGTCAGATTTGATAGTACGTCCTTTTTTCTTAACATACAGACCAAGCACAAACTTAACGATAATACCAGCAACTAAAACAATTAGTGTTGTAATATTATAATCTACTTCCTCTGGTACAATAATCTTTTTTACGGATTCGATAAGTGCCGTAATACCAGCATAAAGTACAATAGCAGAAACTACCAACGAGGTAACATATTCAATACGTCCATAACCATAAGGGTGTTTTTTGTCTGGTGCTTTACCGGCTAATTTTGTACCAATAATTGTAATAATGCCAGATAACGCATCACTTAAGTTATTCACAGCATCTGAGATAATGGCGATAGAATTCGACAATAAACCTACCGCCGCCTTAAACCCTACAAGAATCAGATTCGCACAGATGCTTATAATACTGGTTTTAACTACTGTTTTTTCGCGATTATTTTTCATAAAATATTATTTTTATAATATCATGATTTAAATGTTTTTAACAATGCCCATTTACCCCTTAGAACGCTTCGGGCATGCCACAAAAAAAGTCCCCAAAGGGAATCTTTTTAAAAACATGGTATATGGTATGCCCGACAGGATTCGAACCTACGACCTTTGGCTCCGCAAGCCAACGCTCTATCCAGCTGAGCTACGGGCACACATGTGGATGTTTGATTAACTCGCACATCCACCTAGAAATTAAACGAACATTACAGATATACTGTAACAATCATATTATACCACATTTTTTCATTTTGTGGTAAAAATTACAATAAAAAACAAAAATGACGGAAGCGTCTGAACGAAGTTCGAACAATTCTTGTCCAATATCAAGCCAAGCACATACTTACACAGAATACATAAGCAGAAAAACGAGCCCGACATTCCTGTCGAGCCCAAAACCAATGTACTAGAGATATTTCTCTATGAACCCATCCAATTCCGGTATAGGCGGACGCTCTATTACTCTAAAACCTCTGTCTTTAATATGCCAATTCCCATTTTCGTCTTGCCACCATTCTGGTTTACGATATACTGGCGGGGAGCTGAACGTCTTTACTTCATAGACAGGACCACCGTCATAATCTCTCACTTCCTTAATCATCTTTCACCCTCCCTTCTGATTAATACCTATATTATACCACGAGAACAGTAAACATAAAAAAGGCTCTAGGTCTTCTTTTATATTTGGCGGAAGCAAGAGGAAAAATCATTTGTCAAAGACAAATGGTAATCCTCGGTGCTTAGAGCCGCCAAATCAAACAAAAGCAACAGAAGCGTTTAAAAAGCCCCACATTTGTAGGGCTTTTGGTGGGAGAGGTTTATCTTCCTGCGTCATTTTTGTACGGACACCAGTCCGGAATCTCTTGGCCTTCTATTTCTGATGGCCGTTCAAAGCTAAAAATCAATTTTTTGGTTATTATCCCATCATAAGTATGGTGTTCTCGCTCATCATCTTCTACCTTCGAGCAAAATACGCCCATATCATATTCAAATGAATCAGGAGTCACCATTTGATGCCGTTTTGAATAGGGACAATCGATACAATTCTCAACTTTGATTTTTAATACTACTGACATGAAATCACCTCCCTCTAAAGATACCCCCACCGTAATACACATTATATCACAAAAAAGACTCCAAAGAGTCCTGGCGGAAGCGAGAGGATTCGAACCTCCGAACGGCGTGAACCGTTACACGATTTCGAGTCGTGCGCCTTCAACCACTCGGCCACGCTTCCACCCTTATATTACCACATTTCCCCAATTTTTACATCATCCAAATCCACCCTTCATCAATCACTATCCCGCCAAAAATCCCATCTAAACTTTTTCCGGCTCTGTGTTAATCAATATAATAATTATGCTTATATTAGTTAAAAAGTTGATTGGCACATTTTTCGCAAAAACTATTGTCAATATTAGAACACTGTGCTATAATCAGATTAATCTTAATTAAATAAAGGAGGTATGATGACGAATACCATCGGCAACAGAAAAATCAGCGGACTAATTACATATTTAGACTCTCTAGTAGAAAAAGGCCGCGTGCGATCTTCAGTGGTTGTACCACTAAAAACCGCTGTACGCCAAATTTTTGAAACCGTAGAGGGAGACAACTGGGTAAATATTGATATATCGGAAATCGACCTTGATGACTATATGGTCCGTTTCAAAAACCTTGCGCTGGACAGATACAATGAAGATAGCTACAAAGCATATAAAGCTCGTGCCAATCGAGCCCTAAATTGGTATAACAACTTCTTACAGAGCCCAGGATGGACACCGCAAATCAGAAAAAGCTCCAATTCAAACAAAAAAACCATCAAATCATCAACATCAAAAGATAGCATCAAATCTCCCACACCCACTACCACATTTAAATCCGCAGCTAAAAGCTCGGCTCCAAACGACCTCATTGGTTTTCCTTTTCCCATGTCAAACGGCTCCCTCGCTTCTCTCTATCTCCCCAAACAACTTTCAAAAACAGACGCAGAAAGGCTTTCCCAGTTTATCTTCTCTCTAGTTGTTGAAAGGAAGTTATCATGAAAAAAGGCAAAATCATACCAAACGGCGTAGTATTAAAAACCCACGAAAACGCTACTGTAGTTTTTCTAACAGAGCAAGGATATAATATAGAATTGATTCCAAAAAACAACACCCCAGGGGTTCACTCTCCTGATATTATCATGGATGGATTAAAATGGGAAATGAAAGCACCAAAAGGCGAAGGTAAATATTTAATCAACAATACCATCCAAAAAGCTATTAAACAATCTACGAATATCATTATTGACTTGCGCAGAACAAAGCGACATCAAACAAAGTGTTTAAGGGAAATCGAAAACGAATTTCAAAAATCCAAAAGTATTAACCGCCTCATTGTTATAACCAAAAAATCAAAGAGGCTTGATTTCAAAAAGTAACTATGTTAAAATAAAGCCATTGGGGACAGGACCTGCATTGGATATATGCGGGACACCGTCCCCTCTTTTTTTGTTACTTATAAACCTTCTTCATCCGCAGCGTCTTTGGTATCATCTGCATTGCACTACTAGTCGAATCCGAATCTATCTTCACCGCATACACTATCGCATACACCTCGCCATCAAACTTCGTCGCATACGCCAATACCGAACCATTTTCCGCCTGCACCCAAGTCGTCCCGTTCATCTTATAATTACGGTCTGTCACTTCTAGCCCTGAATTCTTACTCAATAGGTACTTCTCTGCCGACAACGAAGTCTTCTCTTTATACACTTTCACATCAGCCCAACCATCGTCGTTAATCAAATTATAGGTATAAACTCCACCCTTACCATTATCAGAAGCTGGTGAAAACGCATAGGGCAGATAAAACTCTAAGTTGCCAACCTCTACTAATCTACCATTTACCTTCACGCGCGGATTCGGATTTTCCACTAGACGCGGTCCACTAGTCGGCCCACCGGTACCCGAACTACCATTACTTATGATAATTACATCGTCGTCATCATCCTCAATATTCAACATCCGCTTTATCGTCGCTACATCGGAAAAATCCAACTCACCCCCACCTATCGCTCCCGCCAATGCTAATAGTCCTACACCTCCCCCAAAGAACAATATCGCCCCCACTATCGCACCTATCACTACCGCCCCATTAGTACTTAAACCAACCTTGTCATTTTTCTTATTTGCCATAATTACTCCTTTTCTCTATTATATCATATGTGATATAATAGCAATATGAATAATAGCAAATTTCACACCAGCACCACGCGTGCTCGTACCAAGATCCTTCAAGCCTACTACGGCCACCCTGCCAAATCACTCAAACTTATCTGCATCACCGGCTCCACCGGCAAAGCCATCGTCGCCCGCTATGTCCATGAGATTCTCCAAGCCGCCGACATCAAATCCGCCGTCCTCGCCTCTGATGGTAATATTAAAACTAGCATTATTCACAAGTTCTTAAGTGACGCTAAGAAAAACAGTGCCAGCTACGCTATCCTCACTACTCCTGCCGAAGCACTATCTGACAATGCCTTCTATAACCTCCCCATCCATGTCGCCGCACTTACTAACTTCATCCCCTCCACCCTCAAGGACATCAGCCCCACCGACTACCTCAATGCCAAGACCACTCTTTTCAAAATGAACCCCAACTATATTATTCTCAACCAAGACGACCGCCACTTTGCCGATTTTGCCAAATTTCAAGGCGTCAAAGACACCTACACTTACGGCGTAGACGAAGACACCACCGTCCGCATCGACGACTTCACTCTCTACAAAAAAGGCACCGAGGCTAACCTCGCCATCGGTTTCAAAAATTTCTCCACCGCCACTTTCGTCACCGGCGAGCCCGCCGTTTCTTACATGGCCTGCGCCGCCTGCATCGCCAGCGCCCTCAAAATCTCCACTACTGTCATCTCCGCCGGTATCGCTAATTATGAAGAGTAGGGGTAAATTAAGCAAATATGTGTCTTGTTAGCTAAGGAATTGGAGCGATGGGATTTTGTGGATGTTTATTAAGGAGCAAATTAAGCGAACATGTGTTTTTCGGAACATAAAGACTTGGCCAGAGCGGCTTGGGAGCTGCTGTCCGAAGGACACGCGTTCGCTTAATTTGCTCCTACTTATTTAGCTTCCTCAGCTCTTCGCGTGATACTTTGAGATCCTCAAATGGATGCTCTCCATCGGCGCGCAAAATCGTCTTTTCATGCCCCTTCCCCAGTACCAACACCAAATCACCCTTCTTCGCCATCTCAAACGCCTTCCGAATTGCCTTACGCCTATCTAACTCCACAAACAAGTCTTTATTCATCTTCTTACCAACCTTTTCCGCCCCCTCTACAAACCCATTGGCAATCTTCTCGACATCCTCATCCCTAGAATCATCTTCAGTCACAATCACGATATCGCTCTCGCGCCCCAGTATCTCACCCCGCTCCGGACGGGTAGTCTCATCACGTCTCCCCGCTCCCCCATGTAGGGAAATAATCCGCTTCGCCGTCCCCCTCACCGAATCAAATACTTTCTGTATCGCATCCGGCGTATGCGCATAATCTACTATCACTGTAAAATTCTGCCCTTCATCTACTAGGTTCATCCGCCCCTCTACATCTTTCAAATCATAGATTCCTTTTTCAATCTGCTTATTCGTCAGCCCTAGCCTCAAACCTACCCCCACCGCCGCTAGGGAATTGTACACATTAAATTCACCCGGAATTTGCGTTTTAATAGATATATCACCACACGAATATTTCACCCCACTCGCTCCTAATTTCACCTTCTCCGCCTTCAATTTACCGTGCTTTATACCATACATCACATATTCATCCACATCCTCAGCAAAATACTTACCACTCGGGTCATCCGCATTAATCACCCCATAGCGTGCTTTCTTAAACAGTTTGCGTTTCGCATCGCGATAATTTTCCAAAGTTTTATGATAATCCAAGTGTTCGTGCGTCAAATTAGTAAACACCGCCACCTCTATTGGCACTCCCAGCGCCCGAAACTGTACTAACGCATGCGAGGTCAACTCCAGCACCAAATACTCCGCTCCCGCTTCGGCAATTTTATTCATCCGGTGATTTAATGTAAACGCATCTACCGTCGTCATATGCTCTATCTGTTTTTCCAATTTCTCCACCCCCCAAGCTACCGTCGTCATCAGTCCAGTCTTATGTCCAGCCTCGTTCAACATATTCCAAATCATAAAACAGGTTGTCGTCTTGCCGTTCGTGCCAGTCACACCGATTACTTTTAGTTTCTTCGCCGGCCAACCATATTTCGTTCCTGCCACCACCGACTGTGCCAAATGATACGGCAATACCGCCTGATTATAAAAAGGTAATTTCTCTAATAATTCTTTCATTTTTCTATTATATCACGTCTAGATATATTTTTTCTCACCCACGCCATTATCACCCCCACTATCGCCGCCACCTCTAACTCTGTCAGCTCTCGCCCTTTCGGTATTCCATACCATTTTTCAAGACACCCCCTACAGCATGTCGCCGTCGCATGTTGCGCGATAAATACTGGGTGATTTTTCATCGGTGTTTGCTTTCCGTCATTCGGAATCTCTGCTGGTCTTAATCGCTTATCAATAAAATCATTTGCATGTTTTTCAATTACTCCTAACCCTTTTTCGTCCACATATTTTACTAAATACTTTGGTAATTTAAAGCTCGCTCTAAACTTCGACTTCTTTAGCCCAGCCAGCAACACTTCTGGTTCATCCGTAATCCTCAACATACCCTCATTATACACTTTTTATCAGGCTAACGCTTGCTTTTCATATCCCAATTTGGTAAAATGCCCGCGTGTTGTATTTTGACAGCGTTGGTAGGTAGAATAATCACAAATTTCAGCCACGAGATTTGTGGGTAGTGGCGGACTTACCAACAAAGGCTTTTCTAGGGTAGTCTGGTATGTCCGAGAAAGGAGGCTAAAATGACCATACACATAGAGCTGAACATCTTCAACTTTAAGGGTTGGCATCGCCGCCGATCAAAAGACAGCCAGTCAAAAAAGTTGTCTAGTTTAAACTAGACAACCAACAACACTTTAAAAGAAGCTTCCTAGAGGCTTCCTTTTCTGTTTTTATTTTATTAGAAAAAATAGGGGTTGTCAAGTAACCGCGAGCGTGATACAATAAAAGTGCTATAACTTAACTAGATAGAAACTCACCAAGTTTTTATTAGAACTTTATTTACAATTCGGTTGTCGATCAACTAAAAAACGGCATCGTAAGGACTGTCTGATTGGTTGATCGTTAATCGGTGAGCTAGTTAGGTTATAGCACCCCTTGCGGTGCCGTTTTTGTATCGGCGCTCTCGTAAGCAAAATTAAAAGTTAAGGTCAAGAGAGGTAGTATGCCGACACTAGACAATAAAATTAGAAAACTTAAGTCAAACATTATGTTTTTAAGCACTAGTAGCACCTTTCTAGTATTGCTTAGTATTTTTGTTTCTTCTAGTATTTTTGTATTTAATCATAGTGTCTATGCCGATAATTCTAGTGATACTCAGATTGAGATGAACGTCGATCCGGTTATTAATATCTCTGCCTCTCCTTGTCAAGCTATGATTTTAATCAACAACTTAGTTCTTTCATTTTTTTAACTAGCG
>CAYMXW010000019.1:0-14088 GCA_964394555.1 uncultured Candidatus Saccharibacteria bacterium
AAGATTACTCCGCTCAATATCACCGAACGTACGGCCGCGAACAATCTCGAGGACGCCATCGGTTGGAACTGGGGGCGTATGGGAAAAATCAAACAGAGTATCAGTAGCTGTGGGCTTAAGGTCATTACCGATGTTGCCGCGAAAACTGAACTCCCGCTCTGCTGTGGAAATTTGGTTCATGACTACAAAAGGCATCGCCCATAAAAGAGGAGGTGGTTTTAGTGTATACCACGACCAATAAAGGTTTCACGGTCATTACTAATTTCGGGTGCGACCAGAACTGCAAGTATTGCATCACGAAGTTCCACCCGATTCTTCGGGGACAGATTTCTCTGGAAGAGAATATCGATTGGGACTATCTCGAAAAGTGCATTTCTGAAGCAAAAGCACCGGAAGTCAATCTTTCCGGAGGTGACGACCCGTTCTTCGAATGGGAAAAGCACCGTGACTTCTACTTTAGAATTCACGACGTCGCAAAGCGCTACGGGAAAAAACTCGTCGCCCATACGCGGATTATTCCGTTTGGCGACATGGAGCTCCTGAAGCTGTTTTCCAAATTCGCGATCACCGTGGAATATTACAACAAGGCGGCCCTCATGAATCTTGAGTGCGCTATGCCGTGTCTTCGAGAAGCCGGAGTAAATGTCCGCGTAGTTCAAGTAGTTGACGAGAAGATGACGCCGAAAGATTGTGAGAACTATGTCGGATTTCTCAAGGTCTGTTGTAAAGTTCCGCGAGTTACTTTCCGAGAAATGTTTGGCTCGGAGGCAGCGCAGGCGAATTTTGCGAAGCTGAGGAATCTGGACCTTGGGGAGGGCGTCATGTTCCTGCCCGACGGCGATTACCACAATTACTACTTTCTTCACGACAATACTCTTTACCCGTTTTTCTTTGGCTGGCACGAGGAAGATCGTCTCAATATCCCGTGTATTTGCTAGAAACTATTCTGGATATACTTTAAGGGAGCCTCACAAGGCTCCCTTTTTACATACTTGATTTATCTGAAGATAATTTACTTAGGATATTAACAGGCAGATTTATAGGGGTAAAATGCGATCTTTACCCCATTTTTCGTGCAAAATCGGTGCAAAATAGCATACTAGAACTTCGAAGGTACTTAAAAATATTTACTACTAAAAAATCGGCCAAAATACCGAGTCATATATAATCTGGTGGGGGCGAATTGGGCAGGCATTAACACTCTATAGAGAGGATATTTAGAAAAAGCTACAAAATAATGATAAGGAAATCTTATAAGAACACTATATAATATTAAAGATCATGGTATAATTATGTAGTATAAGCATAATAAAAATAGAAGTATGGAAAATAGTGAATCTAACGAGATAGTTTCAGCTGATAGTAATTCCTTTGATAAACCATCAAACAACACGTTTGTCGCAGACCAGATTTATCCTACGCCGGCATCGCCCACTTCGTCGGATTCTTTTGCAAACAATTCTCGAATTAATGCTTCTCAGGCCAACAATGATTAAGAAAACGACAAGCCATCTAGCTATAACGTAAAAAAATCGTTCATATCTATTGCTACGGCAGTGTTACGCGGCGCTGGCGTTCTTATGGTTATTCAATATATCTTTATCGTTGTTATCTTGGTGATTGGTAATTTATTGATTACGGTTAATCCAGATACAGGAGAGAAAATAAACGGTCCCGACAGCATAATTCCAAGTATACTGGGAGAGTGGAAGTCTTTTTTGATATTTGTAGTTGGTATCGCTTGCTTGTTTATATCGCATAAAGCCTCTAAGAGTAATGATACTGGTGTGCATAAAAAGAACTAGGGCAAGAATCGAAACAATGGAAAAGGAGAGGGATGCCGTCCGTAAAAGTACCACTTCGAATTCTAAGAGAAAATAATTTAAAGTTGAGATTTGTTAGGGTGTTAAAAGGTAAATACATATTGGGTGAAACAGCGGTTTTCGCCTTATTTTGCGTGCAAACTAATACAAGATTACAGTCCAGACCTCATAAGACTTAACAAAAATTTACCACTAAAAAATCAGCGAAAATGCCGAGTTTTTATAATCTGGTGGCTCCGACTGGACTTGAACCAGTGACACAAGGCTCTTCAGGCCTCTGCTCTACCAACTGAGCTACAGAGCCGAACGAGGTTCTGGGAGCGTTAGCGACCAGGACCATCTCTAACATTATAACACATATTACCAAAATATGTTAAAATAAAACTATGAAAAAGATCAACACTTCACCCATCAGCGGTATGCAAGAATTACTACCTTCAGCTCAAGCGGTCTTTGATCGCGCCAAGCACAGTCTAGCACAAACTTTTAAGGCTAACGGTTTTCAGCATATTGAAACCCCAGTTATCGACCGCACCGAAATTCTCCTTGCCAAAGCCGGCGGTGACACCGAGAAGCAAATTTACAAAGTCGTCAAAACCGCCGAAACTGCCGACGATGCCGACCAAGCCTTGCGTTTTGACCATACCGTACCTTTGGCGCGTTATGTCGTTGAGCACGAGAATGATCTCGCTTTTCCATTCAAAGTCACCCAAATCGGCCGTAATTTCCGTGGTGAACGCGCCCAAAAGGGTCGTTTTCGCGAACTTTATCAATGTGATGTTGACGTCATTGGTCGTGGCAACTTGCCAATCGCTTATGACGCCGAAGTTATCGCCACGCTTTATCGCGCCCTTACATCCGCCTTTGAGCTTCCACCAGTATTGATGCGTATTAGCAACCGCAAGATTCTTACCGGTCTCCTTAATGCCCTCAATCTTGATAATTTTGCCACCGAGATTTTCAATATCATCGACCACGTCGAAAAGGTCACCCCCGAAGTCACTAGGGAATCATTAAAAGAGCTCAACATCGGCAGTGAAGATATTGTAAAAATTACAACATTTGCTGACATTCACGGCTCCAAAGCCGAAATTGAGCAAAAACTTCAAACTCTTGGCATCGTTGATGATCCTATTTTTAACGAAGGTGTTGCTGAGCTCCTAGAAGTTCTCGATCTTCTTGAGCAGCAAGGACTAGGAGGTCATTATGTTGCCGATATGCGTATCGTGCGCGGATTAGATTACTACACCGGCACCGTATTTGAATATATCCTCCCCGACTATGCTAACATTGGTTCTATCTGTGGCGGCGGTCGCTACGAGAACCTCGCTAGCAACTTTACCGACCAAATTCTCCCTGGCGTCGGCGGCTCTATCGGCCTCACTCGTCTGTTCTATATTCTCGGCGCCAATAACCTCATCCAGGAAACCACCGAGGCCCCCATCGATATCGCCATCATCCCCCTTAGTCCCAATGAATATAACTATGCCCACCAGGTCGCCAGCGAGCTTCGCCAGCAAGGCCAGTCCGTCGATATTATTTTCACCGATAAGAAACTTGGCGACAAGTTTAAATACGCCAGTAAAATCGCCCGTCAAGCCATCGCTCTCGGCGAGCAAGAAGCTGAAACTCATAAGTACCAAATCAAAGACTTATTCTAGATAACACAAACACCAAAAAGTATGCTCACTAGGTCAAACAGCGAGCATACCTTGTTTGTGTTCATATTCTAGGTGGATAGAATTGCAGGCCATTATAACCAAAATACCTCTACACTCTCCCACCTCTTTTTGGGAAGTCGGGTGCCTCTCAACGTCAGATTCATCCGAATTCCTACAACTATTGTATCACGCTTGCGCTTGAAGTCAATATTGTTTTTATGCTAAAATATGTTATAATATTTCGAACACTAACAGGGGTAGAAACAACCTAAAGTATTGACAAAACAGTGCTATATATTATAATAATTCAGGCCTTTTCTATAATTTTTGCCCGTTTTTAAAACGTTTATGATATAATAAGAACAATGAAAAAGTTATTTATCGTTTTAGGTATGATTGCTGGTGCCGCTGTGGGGTTTGGCGCGGCTCTTTTAATTATCAACCTGATTAATCTCGCCAACACCACCGATGAAGATTCTACTGAATCTATCGAATTTATTGAGGCCACCGTAGTTAACGAGCACGAAATTAACCTTAGCGATTATGATACCAATATCGCTTTAACTGAGGCGGGCGAATACTTGCTCACGGGCGAGTTCTCTCATCTCATCAAAATCGACATCCCTACCGATAAAGACGCCGAAGAAAAGCCCCAAGTCGTATTAAAGCTTAATAACGTCAATATTGATTCTGAAACTACTGCCATTAAAAACCCTTACTTTAGCGATTTATTTCTTATCACCTTGCCTAATACTACAAATACTATCATTTCTACCAGCGATACAGTTATCGACACCGTCGGCCACATCGCCATTGACGGCGAAGGCGTTCTCACTGTCTGGAACCAACAAACCAGCGGTCGCGGCGTCGCTGTCTCAGCTAATAACATGGGTATCTACGGGGGTGAAAATATCTTCATTGGTGGCGCTACCGCTACTGGTGCTGGTATCTCGACTACTGATCGTTATTGGATTGACGGCGGTGATGTCACTATCCTCGGTACCGATATGCTCGAGGCACCAGTCGATAACGACGCCAATCGTCCCGACACCAAGCCTCGTTCGGCCAGTTTCAGCCTTCAACAAATTTACCCTGCTGGTAGTGTCATCAGAGTGCTGAACAGCAAAGGTGTCAAAGTTGCCACTTACACCGCGCCCGCTAATTTTCGTACTGTCATCGTCAGCAACGATTTCATTACCTCTGGCGAATACACTCTCTATATTGACAACGACGAAGTTAAAACTACCGAGGTTAAATAATGCCTCAAAAATCGCAAAAATCACAAAAAACCGCCGCCAAACCGTCCAAAATCGCCGGAAAGCCCCCTAAACGCCCGTTTAAGCAGAGTTTAGCCAAATGGTGCGATGAGTGGCTCCTCGCCCTCAAAGGCATCAAAATGGCCGCCTCAGAGCCTCGTTTTATCATCACTGGCATCATCAGTTTTCTATTGTTCGGCTTACTGATGAACCTACTTTTTACTGGTTTCAGTACTTTCAAAGCTCTTTTTATCGCTAGTTGGACCGGCAAATGGCAAATTTTAAGTGATGCTTTTCTCGCTACTTTTGGTGTCGGCCGCACTTTTACCGACTGGCTTCTGGTCTTTTCCATCTCTGTTTTACAAGGCATCTTAATTGGCTTAGTCGCCCTAATTCTTAAAAAACGCCAAGCCACCGACGAAATGCAAAACGTCGGTATCGTCACCGGTCTTGCGGTGCTAGGCTCAGGTTGCCCCACCTGCGGTACTACTTTACTCGCCCCAATTATTGGAACTCTTACCAGTACCGGTAGTTATTTTCTTGCCGGCTTTCTCTCTTGGACTTTGATGGCGCTTGCCCTCGCCGTGGCTATTTTGACCCTCAAAAAACTCGGGCTCGAAACCTATGTTATAATAAAAGATGAAGAATATTTACAGAGGAGGAAAAAACATGAACAAAGCCGGTAGAATTGCTATCATCGCCGCCATCATCATCGCCATCGGCGCGTTAGTAATTTTGAGTTCATCTACCAAACCATCCACCGCCGAACAAGTTTGGGATGAACAGACCACCATCGGCAGCCTCGAAGCCAAAAACCACTATGTATTATATACCGATATTATGTGCCCCTACTGCGCGGTGCTCGGCCAAACTATTATTCATAACCAAGATGAATTTAATCAATGGTTAGCCGATAACGACGTCCTCTGGGAAGTCCGCGTCACCGACTATCTCTACGAATACAGCGATTTTGATTACTCTCGCCCCGCTGCTGAGGCCATTTATTGCGCTAAAAACGAAGATAAATTCTGGGATTACTACACCACCGCGCTCGAAAAGCTCTATCAAGACTACCAATCCAAGGGTATTGCCGTCAGCAAAACCGCCCAGCAGATTAAAAACCTCCCCGACAACTACTGGCAAAAAATCGGCGAATCAGTCGGCCTTGGTGACGATTTTAAGACCTGCCTCGACACCCACGCCACCGCTAATGAAGTAGAAGAGACTACCGCCAAAGCTTCTAAGGTTATCAGTGGCCTCCCTTCAGTCTTTTATAACGGCGAAGAAGGCGCCATCGACGGCACCCGCGGTTGGGACATCCTCAAAACCTATCTAAACACCGGCCTTAAATAAAAATTAGGGCTATAAGAAAACACCGATAGCCCCAATTTTAATTATTGCGAATTTAATAGTTAGTTTTTTTCTTTCTGTTTGTAGCGAGTAATACTATAGAGAATATAGCGGTCAATATTGACCCAATAGCTGAAACATATACGCCGACCCCTAGCATTGATGCATAATTTACTGTCAGAAGCATTGCGCTACCTAAGAAGGTGAGCCAAGGAGTAATATTTACTAATATTCCAAGTATGCCACTTATTATTCTAATCCAATTACGCTTAACGAAACAGTTGATTATCTGTAAAACCGTTAAAACCGCAAACATAATAGTAACCGGAAAAATGATAATTGCTGCCTCATCCAATGAATGGAACAAATCATACTCGCTGAGTTCAAACATACAATAAAGATTGCCACAGTTCACAAACCATGGCAAAAGTGTCCCGATCAAAAATGTGGCCGTGCTCACAGCGAACAGTATACACGGAACTATATTAAAATCATTCTTCTTTGGCTGTCTTTTGTTTTGCTTATCACTCATAAATGTTATCTCCTAGTTAATTTCATTTAATCTTTGATTTATTCTATTCATAGTCTGTATATACTCCGTTACATCTGAGCTTGATATATCGTCTTTTAGATTTTCAAGTTTTTCTGCCCACTCTGTCATCTCAGACATTAAGCGACTATAATCCGACAGCATAGCTGCTAATTCGGAGGTGTTTGTTGTGTTTCTATATTTAATCATAAAATCAACATATTCATTCATCCAAGCTTCATATTCATTTAAAACTTGTTTCCAACTTGAATCACTCGATGAATTAGATTGCGGTTTGTTCGAAGATGATCCATTTATGCCGCCGACATATTCTCCGTGGAGATAACACTCTGTCAATGTTTTTGCGTAAGCCTCTTGCCCATATTTTTTACAAGCACTATGTGCTGCTCTCCATTGGTACTCATTTTCCCATTCCTCCTGACTTTTACAATACCCGTCACGATACCATTTACCGCTTGCTTCACATTCTGCCTTCTTTTGTTCTTCGGTTTTCTTTTCGCCAAAGTAAATAACCGCCGAATGGTTATAAGAATAATAGTAATAATCAGATACGGTAAGACCAGTGTTGTAACAATCAGTTTTATCATATCCTTCTATCGACACAACTCTATCGACTTCCCATCCAGCTCCACGTGCTTTTTCGCATGCCTCCTTTATCGTTAGCCCTTTTAGGTCATATTCTTCATAGCTTGGTCTATTTATTGCAGCCACGATTATAACGCCAATCAACACGACTAAACCAACCGCGCTTGAGATTGCTATTATCTTTGGATTTATTTTGAATTTTGAATTTTGAAGATGTTTTTTCGTGCCAGCGATATTATGAGTAACTTTGCCCATCTTCTTACGCACTTTACCCAATCGCTTTGAGTGTTTTTTTGTATTGCTCATTAGGATTCCTCCTTTTATATTTATAATTTTAGCGTCCCTACAAAAACAGGACACCACGACGGTTGTCCTAAACCTTGCGCAAATAGACTTTCGTCCGTTGCTCATGATGCCCTGTATACTGGACGAAATC
The DNA here is from genome assembly GCA_964394555.1 of uncultured Candidatus Saccharibacteria bacterium. Taxonomy (GTDB): domain Bacteria; phylum Patescibacteriota; class Saccharimonadia; order Saccharimonadales; family Saccharimonadaceae; genus Nanosyncoccus. Next base: position 7,662 of record CAYMXW010000019.1, read on the forward strand.
ATCGCAACTTCACAGTTGAACATCTATTTGCTCTAAGGGTTTCCCCTTCTGTTTAGGACACCTTAATTATACATAAGAACAATAAAAAAATCAATAGCAGCGATTGTGTTGTGGTGTTTCTAAAAAATTCAATTCTCTTGCCAAAGTAGTGCACATGGGAGTGTCATTAAAAGTCGTTGCTAAATGGAATCCTATTTTTCTCTCATTTTCTTAAGTGGTCACAAATGCCCAGCGATGAGACAACTCGTCGGGAAACTCAATTTATTCTGCAACGGCAAGCAACGGCTTTTTGAAATAAATAGCACCATCACTTCGTCAAAACAGATATATAACATAAGTTGATTCCGCATTACTAATAATCTTTTTGGTATTCGAGAACATCCGATATTTTACAATCTAAAGCCCGGCACAAGTCATTTACCGTCGTAGTGGTAATAGGTTTATTATGCTTGAGCCGGTCTATAGTGGAACTGCTGAAGCCGTACTTGGTGATCAGTGTGTAAGTGCTGATGTTTTTCTGTTTGAGAGTTCGCCAAAAAGGATCATAGACAATCATCTTAAAAATAATATTATAACCGACTCGTTTTGTTGACTATGCTCTATAAAACGACTATACTTTAAGGTGCTCGAATAATCTTTATGTAAGATCGATCATTATCGGGGGAGGAGCATTGTTATGACCGGGAGAATGTTGAGGACGAAGGGTATAGCAGCAAATACACTAACCGTCTTATTTGTTGTTTTAACTTTATTAATTGTGGGTGCACAAGTTTCGTATGCCGACGATATCACTAGCGGCAACTATGCCAATGTAGATTGGCGAATTACATCCGATTATGAATTGATTATCGGGAAGAGTGGTGAGACTCAACAGTTTAAGTTTGAAGCAAGAGAACATAATTATGTTGTCAGGCAATATCCTTGGCTGAACCAAGCCTATCAAGGCAATATCAAATCAGTGAGTTTTGAAGGTACCGTGAAGGGCAATGGCACGATGGCTGGGATGTTTTACTTCCTTGAAGCAGCCGAGTCAATCGATTTAACGAATTTTGATACTTCTGCCGTTACGGATATGCACGAGATGTTTTCTTATTGCAAAAAGCTCAAAACGATAAGTTTGTCGGGGCTAGATACCAGCAATGTTGTCGATATGCACAGTTTATTTGCAAACTGCGATGTTCTCGAGACTATCAATCTTACTGGGATTAATACATCAAGTGTCTTATATATGGAGAACATGTTTAGCTCTTGTCCTAAATTGGTTAATCTAGACGTTTCCAGTCTCGACACCTCAAAAGTCATGTACATGACTTCTATGTTTGATGGCTGCACCGAATTACCTGTGCTCAATGTGTCTATTTTTAACACTAGTAATGTAAAAAGCATGGGCGGCATGTTCAGCGGTTGCCAAAATGTTGCGGCTCTCGATGTTTCTGGTTTTAATACCGAGAAAGTTACCAGCATGAGCGCAATGTTCAATGACTGCGAATCCGTGGCCGAACTGGATGTTTCTGGTTTTGATACTTCTCTCGTAACAGACATGAGCTACATGTTTTCTCGCTGTTATAAGGTTTACGATTTGGACTTGTCGGATTTTGATACCAGTAGTGTAACACGCATGGTGGGCATGTTCTCTTATTTAGGTAGTGGAGTTGGCGTAACTATAACAGACGAGAACGCAGATCCCGTATACGAAAACGGCGAAGCAAATTATCTAATGCGTCTAGACCTCTCCAGTTTTGACACCACTAATGTCCAAGATATGAGCGAGATGTTCAAATATGCAATCATCGGTTCTGTAGACTTATCCACCTTTGACACCAAAAATGTTCTCAATATGGAAGAGATGTTTGCAGACTGCCACCTCCTCAAATCATTAGACCTGTCCAAATTCAACACCGGTAGGGTTCATAATATGCAACAAATGTTTGAGGATGTTAAGCTCGAACAGATCGATGTATCTAAACTAAGCACTGGCTCAGTAAAAAACATGAACGGGATGTTTAATGGTTGTAGCAATCTAACGAGTATTAATCTTAGCAATTTTAATACTATGTTAGTCGAGGATATGGGCGGCATGTTTAGCGGTTGCCGTAGCCTCACCTCCATAGATATTTCAGGTTTCGACACTACAAATGTAACAAATATGAGCAGCATGTTCTATATGTGTAATAAGCTCGAAACTGTTAAAATAAATGGCCTTGTCGTAACCTCGAAGTTAACCGCTATGCAATCAATGTTTTGGGACTGCAAGGCCCTAAAGGAGATCGATTTATCTGGCTTTGATCTTAGCGGGATCACACGAGCCAATGATATAAATAGGCTATTCTATAATTGCGATTCTCTGGAGACCGTAAAGGCCCCGAAGAATTTAGTGGTAGATTGCGCACTTCCTATCACAATGTACGACCCAGATGGTACCGAGTATGACTATTTACCTCAAGAACTTACGGCGAGTGTTACTCTCACAAAAGACTGCCCAGATCCAGTGATTCCGGATGACCCTGATCCAGACGATCCGGGAGTTTTCTACGGCCCCGTCCGATTCGGCAATCATACTTACGCCAAGAACCTCGATTATTATGCCGAGAACCTCGGCACTTCGCAGTTTAACAAAAACCTCTGCGCTTTGATGTGCGGCCTCTCCTGTAGCGCGTATAGCAAAGCCGATGTAGTCGCTGCATTCCGGGTATTGGGCTTCGCAGAAAACGAATATGTACCTTATAATTATCCGGATAATGTCTCAGATTATGATAGCGTCAGAAATGAGATAACTTATACTATCGGCAAGAAAACCAATGCCAATGGCACTACCATTGTTCTGGTAGATATTCGCGGTACAGACCTGAACAATTTATCAGACAAGCTTCACGATGTTATGGTGACTGGTCTAGATAATAATTACTCCACACACCGTGGTTTCCAGATCGCCGCCGACCAGATCATGCAAAAGATTGACATCCTTATGGGTGGTGAGGCCACTTATGATCCTAATGTGAAGTATTTTATCACCGGACATAGCTTGGGTGCTGCTACCGGCAATCTACTGGCTGCGAAACTTTCGTCTTATGTGGGCAAGGATAGTGTCTATAATTATAACTTTGCCTGTCCAGATACCACGGTAAGTAGAACGAGTATCCTAGAAGACCCTTCCGCTTTTAACCAGCAGAGTAGTCATAGCAATATGTTCAATATTTGCCGAACTTCAGATAAAGTGCCATATGTCCCCGGTTTGGCTGGATCAATGCTTTTGGAAGCTAAAGAGAGTTATCAGTATGGCTGGGATGTCCTGCAAGTCTTCCATACCAACGCTGATTATTATTGGGGGAAATTTGGTATCACCAAGTGGTTTAACGACGGCATTACCGGTCTTGCTGATGCTCATGACCAAAACAAGTACCTAGACTATGTGTGCAGTAGCAATGCCACCTTCGTAAATGCAAATCGTTATCGCGATGCTTATACATACACTTTGAATAACGCTTTCATTTTCTGCCCGGTAGATGCCGAGCTGGTTAATAGCAATGGCGCGGTGGTCGCATCAATCATTAATAATACGCCCGCATATGCGAATAACTCTTTCGGTGAAGTTATCATCCAAACCTGTGATGATAAGAAGTGTATCTCTTACCCAGCTGGTAAAGGATATTCACTGCGTCTTAAGGCTACCGGCAGTGGCACCATGGACTTTATTCTCGCCCGTGGCACTCCAGATAGCACTAAATTTGATGCCGCTAAAGTCTACCAGAACGCTACTTTAACAAACGGTAAAGAAATGGCCCACCAAGGTGCAGAAGGCAGTACCATCACAGACTCCAAGCTAACCGTTCTCGGTACTGACGGCAATGCTACCGCTGAAATCAAGGAGGATGGTAGTGAGACTGCTATTCCGCCAGCCGGCGGCGGTAGCTCTGGTGGCGGATCTGCCGGCGGAGGCGGCGGAGGCGGTGGTGGTGCCGGTGGTGATACTCCGTCCACTGATGCCGATAAGACCGCCGCTGATACCGTAATCAAGGCCATCAACGACTTGCCCGCTACAATTACCTTGGAAAATGAAGCTGCAGTAGTAGCTACTCGCACTGCCTACGCCGCTCTCACCGAGGCCCAGAAAGCCCTTGTCTCGGCGGAGATCCTAGCTAAGCTGGAGCAGGCCGAGGCTACCATCACCAATTGGCAGCAGTACAACACTAATGTGGCAGCAGCTAAGAACGCCACCAGCAAAATCATTAAAGTCAAGAACCAGAAACTCCGCAAGGCTATCATCACTTGGCAAAATACAGACGGCTGTACTGGCTACACCATAGCCTACACCACGGATAAGAAATTTAAGAAAGGCATCAAGAGAAAGACTGCCAAAGCTGGCACCACTAAACTCACATTAAAGAAACTTAAGAAGGGTAAAACCTATTACTTCAAAGTCCAACCCTATACCAATGTTACTAACCATGCTACCGGCGAAGTGACTAAAGTAGCTGGCAAGTGGAGCAAGGCCAAGAAGCTCAAAATCAAGCGCTAGCCTTAAGTCAAGTTCAAATACAAACGAACAATACCAAGGAGGAAAAATAAATGAAGCAAAGAATCTCAAAGGCACTATCTATTATTATTGCATGTTGTGTTGCGGTAGCTTTTGTTGTTATCCCCACCACCAACTCTGTCTACGCCAACGACTGGGGTGCAGTAAAGTACGCAAAGAAAATTACCGTGATCTATACTGGTGGTGAAGATGATACAGATCTAATTATCAATATGGGTGCCAAAGCCAAGAACGCCAAGAAAATCACCGTTACTTCCAGCAACAAGAAGATCGCAATTCCTTGGAAAAGCAGCTGGACCAAATTGCCGAAAAAATATGCCGGCGCTGTAATCAAAAAACCCGGCAAGGTTACCCTTACCATCAAAGTTACTAATAAGAACAACAAGTCCAAGAAGTATAAATGCAAAGTTACAGCGCTTGCTTATGAGAATCCATTCCAAACCTTTGCGGTAGGGACAATGGACCTGCTGCCGCTCTTCGATAGCCCGAGCGCGCATATATACCAGACCGAGCAAGCTGTCACCGGCCAGTTATCTATCGCTCCCAAAGCAGGCTGGGTAATCGACCAGATTGAATATTCAAAGAACTACGGTGGCAATGGCGACGAAGAACCCGTTAGAAAAGAAGTCAAGGATGGTGATATTATCACTCTCACCCCCACCGTAAAGAATGCCGAATGGTGCACCTACTTAGATATTTCAATGCACAACCCCACGCTGGGAATCAAGCTAGACCTAGAATTATCTCCCTATGAAGATTATGGCTGGGAAGACGAGTTTGAAAATCCCCTGGTGACTTTGAAGGTCGGTGACCTTGACCTAACCTCCGCCTTTGACCAAGGCGAACGCGGTGAATATACGCTCGATAGGATTAGTGGTGGCCTCATATCCGTTACTCCCAAAACTGGCTGGGAAATCGACGAAATCACCTGCTCGCAAATCTACTATACCGACGATACGCAAAAGACCCTAGACCGCATCGATGAGCAAGTTGTAAAAAGCGATTGGGATGTTGTAACCCTTGCCCCTACCGCCAAGCGTTCCAAGTGGGAAACTAATTTGCGTATCAGCATGCATAATGATAACCAAGGTCTCGAGTATGAGTTGTTAATGGTTCCTCATATCGCAGATTGAGTACACTACAAAAAGCAGCCCATAAACAGCAAATCCGGAGTTACAAAGACTCCGGATTTTTGCGCGAACAGAGATAAAAAAGTTATGGAAAAATATGGTATTTTTTAAAAAGCTATGCTATAATGAAAGAGCTATACATAGTCACATTAAAACTAGAATGACCGTTTTTTAAATCCACACAACAAACACGGCATCGCAAGGATCCGGTTGTGTGGCCATTCTGGCTATGTGACTGTGTATAGCACCCCTCGCGGTGCCGTTTTTAGCATCTATTGTTCTCGTTAGACTGTTCTAAACGGCACCACGAGGGGGAGGAAATAAATAAGGGGGGAGGAGGGGAAAAGAGGTAAAGGGGGAGGTCATTAAAGATTAAAAAGAAAGGTATAAAACGAGAATGAAATGGTCATACGAGAATATTAAGACCAATAGAACAAATAGTAGTAGCAATAAAGGTGCATTTATAAATCTATGGAATAATAAGAAATGGAAGATTAATCGCTATACCAGTACTGGTATAGTCAGTATTAGTGGCTTAGCAATTCTTTTGTTGGCTCTCTTTGTCTTACCTTTATTTTCTGCTAGCGAACCCACTCATGCCGCTTCGCCTACTGAGCCTACTATCTCCATCACTCCAGCTTCTGGTATTACTATGGATATGACACCAGCTGGAGGAACAGCTGGTAGTTTTGGTACTGCTACAGCTAGTGTTACGGTAAACTCTACTAATGTCAGTGGTTATACCCTTACTATGAATACTGAA
>CAYMXW010000020.1:0-11839 GCA_964394555.1 uncultured Candidatus Saccharibacteria bacterium
TTCTGGTACTTACGTTTCTTCTGTCACCTTTACTGCTGTGACTAACTATGTACCTGATCCCATTACTGATAACATGTATATGCAAGATATTGATAGTACTGTTTGTAGAGTAACTCCCCTTTATTCAACTTCTCATAAAGTCTATACTGTAAAAGATAAAAGAGATGAAACCTCCTATACTATAGCTAAATTAGCTGATGGTAATTGTTGGATGACTCAGAACTTAGAGTTAGGGGAATATGGTACTTCCATGAACCTTACTGATCAATTAAGTAATGTGGGGCCGGATGGGTATACGCTTGAGTTTCCTTACGAAAACAATTCAATCTATAAGGGTAATTCAAATAAGTATGGCAATTTCTATAATTGGAGCCAAGCAACTGCCGGGAGCGGCACCACTGTCGAAGGCGATAATGCGCTCTATAATATATGCCCAAAAGGATGGAGGCTCCCGTTTGGTTCCTCTGTTGATGCTATTCACAGCGATTTTTATATTTTATTAAATCAAAATTACATTACTACCGGTACTTGGGTTGAAGCTACCGAAAGCTCTTCTGCTCATTGGATTAACGTCATTATTTCGCAATTCCTTAATGAACCTGTATCACTCGTATTTTCCGGTTATATGTATGAAGATGGTACGCTTGTCAGTCAAAGCTACCGTGGAAGTTTATGGTCATCTACTTCCGGCGGTTCATCCGGTGCGTTCAGTTTAAATGCTGACTTGTATGGCAATGTAACCCCTAGGAGCAACAACTATCGCGGTAACGAATTTTCCGTTCGCTGCCTCGTCAATCAATAATTTTCTACAAAATATCAAGCTAGAGCTTGACTTTTAACATCCAATTTCATACAATGCGCGCGTGTTGGCATTTTGACAGAGTTTGCGAGCAGTAATTACAAACGAAAGTTTGTAGGTGGGCGCAGGCTCACAAACGAAGGTTTTTCTAGGGTAATCTGGTGTAGCCTGAGAAAGGAGGCAAAGATGAATATCAATATTGATATAACTTTTATCAACTTTGGTTACCGTCGGCGTCGCCGTTCGAAAAAACACCAGTCAAAATAAAACGTAGGTTTAACTAATTATTAGTTAAACCTACCCAACACATCATGAGTGGGTTCCTAGAGCCTGCTCATGATTTTATTGTATAAAATTAAATTAGTCTTGTCAATAATCAATAGAGAAGCAGAAAAGTGAAAGCTAGCAACAATGCTTGTAAGCCCTGTGTTAAAAATACTAACACTTACGGAACGAGTGCGCGGCTGTTAAGCGCGCGAGTTCCGCTTAAGTGTTGTATTTTTAACCAAGGCGCGCACAAACCGTTGCTAGCTTTTACTTTTTGCTTCTTCGGAGTATAAAATTCATTAAACAAATTCTTATTACTTCTTATAATGTGATATAATATAAATAATTAATCAAAAGGAGTTCTTCTATGAATCGCAAACAAATGAAAAAAGAAGCCCGCAAAATACTCAAAGGCAATGTCGGCTACTTCGTTCCTGTCATTTTACCAGTTATGGCAGCTAGTGGCTTTTGTGCAGCCTTGCAGACCATTAGTGGCAATGCCAACAGCAACGGCGCCTTACTCTCTTTTCTAATCGCTGGCCCTGTTGTTATTTCGTTTGCTTTTATCATGTTGGCGTTTGTCGACAAAAAACACAACCCCGAACCAAAAGATATCCTTATCGGTTTTCATGGTAAAAATGCTTTTGAAGCCATTCTTGCTTTTGTCCGTTATCTTGCTTTCACTTTTCTCTGGAGCCTGCTATTCTTCATTCCAGGCGTTATTAAGAGTCTATCTTACTCACAAATGTTCTTCTTGATGGCCGACAAAGGTCTTACCGCCAAAGAAGCTCAGGCCAAATCTATGGAAATCATGGAAGGTCACAAATGGGCGTACTTTGTGCTTCAACTTTCTTTCATTCCTTGGGTATTGCTTTGTTTAGTCACTTTTGGTATCGCCACTATCTATGTAGGGCCATATATCTATACCGCTGAGGCCATGTTCTATCGTAACATTGTTGCCAAAAAATCCAGCAAATAATCAAATAGCCACTTGCTTTTTCAACATGTATAATATATAATAATTATATGTTTAATAAGGCCATTATCAAATCAATTGTTGTCTTAACTGTCATCGCTGGCGCAGGCGTGGCGCTCACCCCGACTACGTCAGATGCTACCACTTGTAATCTTGTCACTCCAGTCACCGGCACTACTTCAGCTAGCTGCGATATTCCTATTACTGCTAGCGTCGGTAAGGCTATTGCTATCACCGCTTCGCCCGATCCAGTTACCCTGACCGCCGTTCCTGCCGGCCCGATCGCCACCGCTAATCTCACTACCGTCGTTACTATTAATACTACGGTTGGCTACACGGTCGGTTTGTATATGGTTGACGAAGATGGCGATTACCCTCACGCTCCTGCTCTCGAGCCTTCGGCTGGCAATACGCCGCTACCGGCTGGCGTGCCTAGTGTTGGCAATTCTGCCTGGGGTGTTAAGGGCGGTAATGGCGCCTACGTCTCCACTTACGTTGGTCTTTTGAAGGACACTCCCACGATTTTCTACACCGCCGCTGCTGGTAGCTACGATATTCATGATACCTCTACTACCACACAGTATTATACTGTCGGCGCCTCGGCCTCGCTAGCCCAGCCTGCCGCTACTTACACCGGCAAGCTCCAAGCTATCGCCAGCACCGCCTCTTAATCTGATGAATAAACCACATTTTTTACTTGCTACCATTATCTTCACTTTTATTACCACTGTCTTTTTTGCTACCCCCACTTCCGCGCTTGATGGTATTACTCTACAGATTTCACCCACCAGCCACAAAATCGCCCTCGAGCCGGGTAACGAATACTCCGACTCTATCTCTATTCAGAACCTCAGCGACACCGATTTTGAGTACAAAATGTCAATTCGGCCCTACCAAGCCCAAGATATCCTCTACCACCCCGATTACACTACCGAGAATAGCTATACTCAGATTACTAAATGGATTACTTTTGCTGAGCCATCCGGCACTCTCGCCGCCCACTCTAGTAAAAAGATTGACTATAACATCAAAGTTCCCACCGACGTCCCAGCTGGCGGCCAGTATGCCATCCTCATCGCCGAAACTCCCGCCCAGGCTAACCCCGGCGCTATTGAGCTTATCAGTTCGGTTGGTAGCCTGCTCTATGCTCATGTTAGCGGCGACACCAGGGAAGCTGGCAATCTTATCAAACAAAACATTTGGCCTCTTCAAATTAGTTCACCTATTACTGCCGAAAGTACCATCGAAAATACCGGCAACGTCGATTTTGACGTCACCACCACCCTCAAAGTCACTAAAGTCCTCGGCGGCAACACCGTCTACGACAATTCTGAGGACCCCTCGGTTCAGACTGTTTTGCCAAACAGTAAACGCTTAATTCTCTCCACCTGGTACGACACCCCCAAATTAGGCCTCTTTGAGGTTACTCAGACTACGTCCTTTCTCGACCAAAGCCACAGCGTTCAAAGCCTCGTTTTGGTCTGCCCACTTTGGCTCGTTATCGTCACTACTATCATTATTGTTTTGCTTATCGTCCTCCTGATTTATAATTTAGTTACACATTTTAAGAAACGTTCCAAGCACACCAAATCTCTTAATTGACTATTTCGAACATAAGCGCTATAATAAAAGCAATAGAATAGTAATTAAAAGGGAGGTTTTATGAACCCTAATGAAGAAAATAATAATCCATTAAATAACCCAGCGGACACCCCGACTCCTACTCCGGAGCCCACGCCCACGCCCGAACCTACGCCAGAGCCCACTACCGAACCGACTCCTGAACCAGTTTCTGAACCCACTTCTGAACCAGTATCTACTTCTGAAACTCCAACTGTAACAGAATTCACCCCTACTCCAACAGCCACCTCTGCCCCCCAGAAAAAGTCCACTGCACTTACCATTATTCTTCTTATTGTTGTTGCAATGCTTATTATTGCCGGCATAGTAGTTACCATCATACTCATTGGTAGCAATTCCTCTGGAAGCAACTCTGAAGACGAGGAAGAAATTGCCAACGGCACCGGCACCACTCTCGTTTGTAAGATCGAAGCTAGCGCCTCTGAGATTCCTGAATCATTAGGTAGTGCTATTTCCTACGAAAGTGAGCTAGAAGCCTACTACGATCCCAATGATGAATTAGAAAGTATTGAGATTTCTGAGAAATTTGGCTTTAATGACGAACAATCCGCCAAAGATTATATTGCCAATCAAAAAACTGCTTATGACAAGGTAATTGCTTCGCTCAATCTTTCTTCTGATCCATTTGGTACTAATTTCAGCGCTTTTGGTAATACCGCTACTATTTATCGCTTCGCTGAAGCTAGCATGATTAATAAGGATAACGCTTCTATCCTTATGCTCAAAGTAAACGAAGATGGTACCGTTGACACTTCTATCGATGGCATTGAAACAATCTATACTGGACTTCCTGATCTCAGCTATAGTTGTTCTACTGAAGCCACTAGCGATGACGAAGAAGATACCGAAGAATTCATCTACGAAGAAGGCACCGAAGACGATACTGATAACGAAGCCGATACCGACGAAACTACTGGCGATAACGATTAGCCACCACGATAAAAGCACCGCTCTTGCGCGAGCGGTGTTTTTATTGTAAAATAATTTTATGACTAAAACTTACATCACCACCGCTATCCCCTATGTTAACGGCGCTCCCCATATCGGCCACGCGCTCGATTATTTACAGGCTGATACTTTTGCGCGCTATTGTAAATTGCGTGGTGATGAAGTGCGTTTTCAAGCCGGCACCGACGAGCATGGTAATAAAATTTTCCAAAAGGCCCTAAAAGCCGACCAAAACATCCAAGATTACGTCGGCCAAAACACCAAGAAATTCCAAGATTTTATTCACACTTTAGAGGCCGAATACACCGATTTTATTCGCACTACCGACGACGATCACCAAAAACGCTGCCAAGCCATCTGGCAAAAACTTACTCCGCACATCTACCAAGATACTTACGAAGGCTGGTATTGCGAAGGTTGTGAACGTTTTGTTACTGACAAGGAACATGATGAAAACGCCGGTATTTGCCCAGACCACCAGACTCCCTACGAAAGACTTTCCGAGACCAATTATTATCTCAAAATTTCCGATTTTAAAGATCGCATCAAAAGCGCCATAGAAACCGACGAAATGCGCATCCTCCCCGAATTTCGTAAACGCGAAATTCTAAAACTTTTAGAAGACACGCCCGACGTTTCGATTTCTCGCCCGCGCAAAAATCTCTCTTGGGGCATTCCCGTTCCCGGCGATGATTCGCAAGTGATGTATGTTTGGATGGACGCTCTGACAAACTATCTCACTATCCTTGGCTACCCCGACCACGACATCTCAGAGTGGTGGCCCGCGACCGCCCAGTTTGTTGGCAAGGACATTTTGCGTTTTCACACCATCATTTGGCCGGCTATTCTACTTGGGTTAGATTTGCCCTTACCTCGCACCATCGTTTCGCACGGCCACGTTTTGGTTAACGGCCAAAAAATGAGTAAGTCCATCGGCAACGTTATCGACCCCATCGAAGTTATCGAGCGCCACGGTATCGCCGCTTGTCGTTATTATTTTCTTCGCCATGTCGATACGTTTTCCGACGCTGATTTTACCTGGGATAAATTTGAAGCCGCTTATAACGACGAACTCGCTAACGACCTTGGCAACCTCGTTCAGCGTCTCGCCACTTTAAGCGCCAAAAACCACATTACCCCACCCGATTTTCAACCTATGTTCGACGACCCCAAATACACCAAACTGATGGATGAATTTCACTTTTCCAAAGCTTTCGACTACGTTTGGACCAAGGTTCAAGAACTTAACCGCCGTATTGACGACACCAAGCCTTGGGCGCTCGCCAAGTCTGGCGACCGTGAACAGTTAGAAGAAGTCATGCGTTCACTCATCTCTGGCCTCCTCCAAGTTAGCTTCCTCTTAAAACCCTTCCTCCCCTTCATCTCCACCCGCATCGACGAAATCTTCACCGCTAGCGAAATCACACCCCCTAAGACCCCCCTCTTTCCGAAAGAAAACTAAACTAGTCTTTGCGAGGATTTTGTTAAGTCTAGATTTGAAGTGAAAAAATGTATATTCCTGACGCTTGCCAGTGTATGACATTTTTTCACTTCAAGTCATCCGAGCAAAGACTAGTTTAGTTTTCGTTCTTATCGAGTGTGTTTTAGCCAGTACTGCTTACCACTTACCATATCATAATTCACTAGCTCATAATCTCGATACGACTCGGTCTCTTTTGGCCCAAAATCCGAGAAATACGGCACCGCCAGTATCGGATTATCCTTACATGCCGCATCTAACAAATAGCCAAACGTCGGTTTCTCCGCTCCAATTACGTTATACATCGTGTTTACTAAACAATTCGGCGAAACTGTCGGCAAGTCTAATTCCACGTCACCCAAATCAAAATTCGCATACACAAAATACGGTGTCATATGCATATAGTCATGTATCTGTTTATCTTCATTTGGCAAACTATTAAACACCCCGCCCGCATGATCGCCAAACCACAGCACCACAGTTTTTTCATCTAGCATCTCTAGTTCGTCAACAAACTGCCCTAATGCCACGTCAGCACTATGTAGCGATTCGTAATATTGGCCTGCCAACTCATTACCATCCTCTGGCAAATAATTCATCACCGGATAGTGCGCCAAATCATACGCTCCATGGTGCTGCATCGTAATCAATGCGATAGTCTGTGGTTCGTTTTCGTCACGCAACATGTTCAGAGTTTCATAATACGCCGACCAATCATTTACATACGGTGACACGCTATTGTGTTTTTTGCTAGACATTTTATCAACTGCAATAAATTCTTCAAACCCTTGTTTGTGTAATGCCGTGCTACGATTATAAAGCCCACTCGTATAAGAATGTAAAGCTTTAGTCTCAAACCCATTGTCTTTACTAAACGATGCTACTGACGGCACTTCGCTCATCCTCGGCACCAAAGACACATAGGGCACCGTATTTGCCCAGTAATTAGATAGCCCTGTAAAAACTTCAAACTCTACATTTGCCGTACCGCCACCATATTCTGGTGAATACATATAACCGCTCGGATATTTTTCAAAAATTTCTCTTAATACTGGCGTCACTTCACCGCCTTCATGCGCATAAACCTCTTTCAGTAATTCGGGATCATATCCTGATTCGTTTAGGATTACAATTACATTATCTGCCACCTCATCGAGACTTTTGCGCTCCTTGTCAGCCTGTTTCTCGGCTTCATATTTACTTGCAATATCAGCGATAGTTTTTTCGTTGTAATTTTCTGGTTCTTCGACTTGCGCTTTCGCTACTCCATACACAAAACCAACTACAAAGCCATTTTGCTCATAATTATCGGTTTGATTAAAACAAATAAATTCTAAATCATTACCAAAAATATTAATTATGTCATTACCGTGATTGCCCTTTTGCACAAACGGTTGTAAAGTTATCGCAATTCCGCACACCGCCATCATCGCAATAATCAAGCGCGGCGCTACCAAATGTCGTCTCAAATAGCCATAGTTTTTATTATATGGCCAAATTTTCCTTGCCACATGATTAAGTACAATTCCTAGCACTACCGCCAATGCTGCCGCCGTAGCAATTTGTAAAAACTCATTTATATCAACCAAACTTAGCAAACCATCAGCCTCACCCGCCATCAGCATATCATCTACTAGTACCGGCTCGCCTCGCATCATGAGTTTTTGTTCGTTCGCATAAGTTAATAGTAATGACGCCGCGAAAATCACACCAGTTGCTATAAATGGCCGGCCAACCACTGCCGCCACTAGTACTGTTACCGCAAATATTACAATCGCTCCATACCAACAAAGCTCTGGTTTTTCGTTCCACAGATTTACCGCGTCTGGTTGCCCGCCCATCGCCCTGTCCTGAATAAACCATGTCAAAAACAGCGCAAACGCCACCATGAACACCGTCATCAAAAAAATATGGATGATCAGCTTAATTACTGGATGTTTTTTATGTTTAAATTTCACATATATATTATACTACAAAAATAGCACCACGTTAAGAGGTGCTATTTTTAGAGGCTAGTTTATTTATGCTTCTTCTTTCTTGCAGGCGCAAGCTTCACAGTCACAACCCATGTAGCAGCACTCGCCTTTCAATTTCGAGGCGACGTCCGAGATGAAGAACCCAACAACTCCACCGACCATTGGGAAAATCACATAGGCCAACAAGGCTAGGCAAATGTTGCCCATTAGTTGACCAAAATTATCCGCCGCACTTGGCAAGATTTGATACATCAAAGCAATCGCTGGGTTGTAGACAAAAGTGGTGTCAGTAAACTCAAAGAAGCTTTGAGAAATTACGATACCCACGATGATTGCCAAAGTGATACCGCTAGTGACAGTAAAAGCAAAGGCTAATGGTTTGCGCTTGTATTGTAGAGCACGCACAAAGGCAAAGCCAACGATAAACGCGCCGACTAACTCAACTAAGGCAACTGTCCAGAAGACCTCGCTAGATAGTTCACCCATCGCTGGGAGCTCGACTTCGGTACCGCTACCTAGGCGGAACCCGTTGATAACGAGCAGACCCAACCACGCACCCACAACTTGTGCCAAGATGTAGAGCACACCGCGGATAGCAGACATACGACGAGTCGCCATCATCGCTACGGTTACCAATGGGTTAAGGTTAGCACCCGAAAGCGTGTAAACCGCCAAGAAGATGCCAATACAACCAAAAATCATATAAAGTGGTTGTACACCGAGCGTTAATAGTAGCATTGCTAGGAGCATTGTACCAATCAGCTCGCCCATTAGGGCGCCATAGACTTTGGGGTTTTTAAATACTGTTAAAATGGTTTCGTCGGGGTCGCATTTTTTTGCGAAAAAGCCCTTGAAAACCGCCTTGCAAGTAGTAGGAGCAGCCTCTTCGCTCGTGACTACGACAGGTTTGGTCTTGGCAGTTTTGGCTGCTTCAACCTTGGATTTGACGGAAGACTTTTTATCAGAAGTCTTCGCCGGCTTCTTATTTGCCATTTTTCCTCCTTAAAACTAATATTAATCACATTATATCACATTTGTGTTATAATGGTAAACATAAAAATGATTAAAAAAGGAATTTATGGGAATTATAGTAAATAAAAATCAAGAAAACGATAAACTCCAAGCTCGCATCGACGCCGACCTTCGCAACCGCGTCCAGACCGCTTCCACCGAAAACGACCCCGATTTCGCCGAAGACATTGAGTATTCTAAAAACTTGAAAAAAACCGGCCGCTTCGGTTGGATTTGGCTCGTCCTCATCGGCCTCGCCCTCGCTTCACTCGCGTTCATCATTCTGCTCTAGTGTGGTATAATATATTATATGTCTAAATTAGAGAATTTAAAAAACGAGCTCAAGGCTCTAGGCAAAGATTATGCCAAAATTAAAGAATTAAAAGCCGAAGAGCGCAGCGCTTTTGGTGCTAAGTTAAATGCTAAGAAATCGACCATTTTAAAACAAATTGCCGAGCTCGAAGCTGCTACTCAGTCCGCGACTATCAAACCTATCGATCTTACCGCCCCCACTGCTCCCAACCAACCTATTCCCGCCACCAAGCAGGGCACTAAGCACCCACTCACTACCGAACTCGAACGTGTCATTGATATTTATTCACGCATGGGCTTTGACGTCATGGAGTCTTACCAACTCGACGACGAATTTCACATGTTTGAAAGTCTTAACTTTCCCGCCGGTCATCCCGCCCGCGACGGTTACGATACTTTTCGTACCAGCGAAGGTTTTATCCCGCCCGCCCACACCTCTACCATGCAGCACCGCGCTTTATTAAAATATAAAGATAATCTCACAAACGGTGGTCAAATTGCCGTCGTAATTCCCGGGCGTGTCTTTCGCAACGAAGATGTCGATGCCACGCACGAGCACACCTTTTATCAATGCGAAGGCATTTTTGTATCTCAAGATGCCACTATGGGTCAGATGCTTGGGCTCCTCAAAAATTTCTTTGAAACTTATTACGAACAGTCGTTAAATATCAAGACCCAACCAGGCTACTTTCCTTTCACTGAGCCGTCAGTTGAATTTCTCATCGAAAAACCCGCCTCGCTCGGTGGCAAGGGCGACGGCTGGCTCGAGATGCTTGGCTGTGGCATGGTTCATCCCAATGTTTTATCGCAAGCCGGCATCGATCCTACTAAATATCGCGGCTTTGCTTGGGGTGGTGGTATTGAACGCCTCGTAATGCTTAAATACCATTTAAACGATATCCGCTATTTTGAATCGGCCAAACTAGATTTTCTAAAGGAGTTTTAATATGAAGGTTTCTTTGAATAGTATCAAAAAATATGTCGACATCAACATTCCCACCGATGAGCTGATTAAACTCATTGGCTCCCGCCTCGTCGAAGTCGAAGGCCACGAAGATCTTTCTAAAAAATACGCCAATATATATATTGTCAAAGTCGTCGAGTGCTCCTTAATCGAAGGCACCCACCTGCACCTATGTAAGATAGATAATGGAAAAGATAAAATTCAGGTAGTTTGTGGCGCGCCTAATGTTCATAAGGGCATGCTCGCCGCTTGGATCGCTCCCGGCGCCATTGTCCCCCAAACTTACGGCAACGAAAACTTCAAAATCAGCACTCGCAAACTCCGCGGCTATGACTCAAACGGCATGCTCGCCGGCATCGACGAACTCGCTCTCGGCGACGATCACTCCGCCATCGTCGAGATTGATCCCAAAATGGCTCACCCGGGCGATTTGTTTGCCGACGTTTTCGAACTTAACGACGTAATTTTAGACATTGAAAATAAATCCCTCACCCACCGCCCTGACTGTTTTGGCATTATTGGCTTCGCCCGCGAAGTCGCCGGTATTCTCGGGCAACCATTCACCGAACCCGAAACTCTCAAATTACCCAAAGCCAGTTCCGACGAAATTTCTATCGAAATTACTGATTCTAAAATTTGTCCGCGTTACACCGCCGCCATTATTAATATGGATGACGCCACCGAAGACGACAAATATTTAACTTTAAGCGACGCCTTTCTCGGCAAACTCGGTATGAAAGGCATTAGCAAAATTGTCGATGTCACCAACTTACTAATGCTCGAAACTGGCCAACCGCTCCACGCTTTTGACTATGATAAATTTATTCAAGTTGGCAATACTAAGACACCTAAAATCATCGTCCGTCTTGCCAAAGATGGGGAATCACTCCAACTTCTCGACGGCACCACTATTAAATGTATTGCAGACGATATCTTAATTACATCTAGTAATATTCCCGTCGCACTCGCCGGCGCCATGGGTGGCATGAGCACCGCCATCGACGCCTCTACTAAGCGCGTTTTGCTCGAGTCTGCTAGTTTTTCGCTTTACAATCTTCGCAAAACTCAAATGGCGCACGGCATCTTTTCTGAAGCTATCACTCGTTTTACCAAAGGCGTTCCGCCTAGCAATACCGCGCCAGTTTTAGCTCAAGCTATCGAGATGCTTGGTAGCAGTGTTGCCGCTATCAATGACGATTACCCAGCTAAGACTAAACCTTCCGCCATCACTCTCACTACTGACGACATCAACTCCACTCTCGGCACCGACTACGACACTGATTTGATTATTAAAACACTCGAAAATGTGGGAATCAAGGTTAATTCAAAAATTGCTTCTAAGGGTATTTCGGAGCGCGGCAGCGCGAGACTTAGCGCCGCGACCCCTGTGGCGACAGGGGTCGCGGACGCGACCCGCAGAAGCAATTTTGAATTAACTGTAATTTCTCCGTCGTGGCGCACTGAC
>CAYMXW010000021.1:0-11112 GCA_964394555.1 uncultured Candidatus Saccharibacteria bacterium
GGGACAGGATTCGAACCTGCGAGGCGTTAACCTGCTGGTTTTCAAGACCAGTGCCTTAAACCACTCGGCCACCCTTCCGCCTTCTATCTTACCACATTTATCAGACTATGCCAAATCACTTGCCACGCGGTTCACTTCTTCGATTGTCGTGATACCGGTCAACGCCTTTAATATCCCATCCTGTCGCATCGTCACCACACCCTTCGACTTCGCTACTTTCATAATATCATTTGCCGTCGCATGCGAAATAATTAGTTTCTGAATATCTTCATCCACCGTAATCGCCTCATAAAGCCCTGCACGCCCCGAATAACCGCCGGGGTTTTCTCTGTCATCTACACCCTTCACTAACGTATACGACGACTGTTGCGCCAACGGCAGATTCGGATACCCTAAATCTTTACTAACTTTTTCCACCTCCTCTGGAGTTTTCGGCAGCAAACTCTCCATCACTTCATTGATAATCCCAGTTTCTATATCATTTGACTGATAACTCTCGCGCTTGGTGGTCACCCGCCTCACCAACCTCTGACCAATTACCGTATTAAGTGTCGAAGCAATCAAAAACGGCTCGATGTTCATATCCAGAAGACGCGGCAAAATCCCCGCCGCTGAGTTCGTGTGTAGTGTCGAAAATACCAAGTGCCCCGTCAGTGCCGCCTGTACCGCCAAATTCGCCGTTTCCGAATCACGAATCTCACCTACCATTACCACATCTGGGTCTTGACGCAAAATCGACCTTAGCCCCGAAGCAAACGTCAATCCCGCCTCCTCATTTACCTGAATCTGATTTACTCCATCCATCTTATACTCAACCGGGTCTTCTAGCGTCACAATGTTGATTTTTTCATCCTTAATCTGTGAAATCAAAGCGTAAAGCGTCGTCGACTTACCAGAACCGGTCGGCCCCGAAGTCAAAATCATCCCATTTGGTCGGCTAATCCCTTCCATCACTACTCTAAGTGGTCTACCAGTCATCCCCATTTCATTTATCTTCATCGTCGTGCCACTCTTATCGAGTAAACGAATCACCACTTGTTCGCCCCACACCACCGGCGAGATCGCAATACGCAAGTCTATTTCTTTTCCTGCCGCCATCACCGTAAACTGACCGTCTTGCGGTATACGGTGCTCATCAATCTTTAAATTCGCCAAAATCTTAATTCTCGATATCAACGCCGGCTCAATCGCCTTCGGCAGTTCCATAATTTTTCTCAGTACACCATCAATTCGGCATCTGATTATCAACGACTCTTCTGTCGGTTCAATGTGAAT
This sequence comes from uncultured Candidatus Saccharibacteria bacterium, assembly GCA_964394555.1. Taxonomy (GTDB): domain Bacteria; phylum Patescibacteriota; class Saccharimonadia; order Saccharimonadales; family Saccharimonadaceae; genus Nanosyncoccus. The sequence continues at coordinate 1,276 of CAYMXW010000021.1, forward strand.
ATCTGACGCTTTTGACTTCGCCGCATACTCCAAAATCTGGTTCAACGCCCTCGATATCGGCGAATCTTCATTTATTACCTTGATATCACCACGAGCTTTTTTCTGTTCTAGCTCGGTATTAGTCGCTTTTACCGCCTGCTTAACGCTCGAAAAATCACCCTTATATTGCTCCAACACCGCCTGCACGCCCTCTGTCGAGGTCATATAAGTCTTAATCGGTTTTTTCGCGACTTGCGCCAAATAGTCGATCGCTTGAACGTTGGTCGTATCGAGCATCGCCACTACCAACTGACCATTCAATTCCCCCAACGGTATCGCCATTGAATGTTCTACTACATCACGCGGCAAAGCCAACAGAGTTTCCTGCTCAATTTTTACATTCTTTAAATTCACATAAGGAATATCGTTAGCCACCGCCGTCGCATGCGCTATCGCCTCATCAGTCACCGCGTTTTCACTCGCTAATATTGCCAAAATCGGCTTACGCACCTTCTGCGACTCAATTTGCGCTTGCTGCACCACATCGGCATCAGCCAACCCTTCATTTACCAAAAGTGCCAAGATCTTATCTTGAGCCTCTTTCGTCAAAAGTCCCACTTTTAATCCTCTTCGTTGTTATTGCCTGCACTATTATCAGAACCACCTTCATCATTGTGGCAAGCCGCCCATTCAGCGTCATCGATTGTACCATTCCTATCCCAATCCTCACATTGCCCCACATACACTTCTACCGTCGGATTAATAGCTCTAGGATTAAATACTTCGGGATTAGGCTCATCTACTTCATTAGAAATAACTTCAATTGAATTAAAAGATACTGAGTTTTCTTCAGGATCGCCAAGTAAGATATTACAAAGCAACAACGACACTAAAAAACCGCTTACTGCTATCACTGCTACTGTAATTAAATCTTTTTGTTTCATCTATTCTCCTTCCGTTGTCGTTGTTGTGTTATCTATACCTGTAGTCGAACCAGTAGTAGTTGCTTTTTTACCACCATACACAGTCTTAGTAACCTCATGCGCGGCCAATCCAGTCGAGAAATAAGCCTGAGCGTTAGCTTTCATATCTAGAACACCATTATTCCATTCAAACGTTGCTCTTGCAATATTAAACGTCCTAATCGAAGTTTCCATCTTTTCCAATAAACGCTGCACTGTAGACGAAGGCTGTTCAACCTCGAAACGTACCGGTATTACGCCCAAATTAATTTGTTCAGTTTCATCTAATTCTCCACTACTTTCTTCCGAAGAACTATTCATTTCGTCTACAGCCAATGTAGTCGGCTCCGTACGACTCAATATAAATATCTGGTTCAAACTCGCCACCGTGGCTTCTGGGTTCTCTTGGCTAGGCAAAGCATCGGGTACTACTCGAAGCGCTGAACACATACTCATCATTGCTAAAGCCTGCTCTTTTTCCTTTTCGGTATTTGCTTTTCTATACTCTTTAGTGAAATCAATCTTCTTGCCATTATCATCTTTACATACGCTTTGACTCTCTCTAGCTACTGATTCTAGACTAATATTGTTCGCCAAATTCACTAGTACATTGTATCTCAAGCTACCCTTTACGTCGTCAATATTTATCTCGTTTGGATTACAACTCTTCAATTCTTCATCGCTTAACTTTTTATCAGCTCCGGGATTACAGACACCCACATTGATAATAGTTTTTTCATAAGCTTCAATCGTTTTTCCATATTCCGTTAAAACCTTGTTATTAAAGGCGATGTATTTTACCAACCAAATTGTCAATACTATTGAAACACCCAAAATCAAAGAGGCTATTAGCACTTCTAGCATAGTATACTGCTGTGCTTTAGAAATCTTCAAGCTTTTTGAAATTGCCAATGTTTTCTTTATATCTTTACTCGCCATCAGAAGAACCCCTCCTAGCTTCATAAGTATCTTGCGATCCGTTACCAGACGATGAATCACTCGACGAACCATCAGACGACGCAGCTTGACAATCAGCATCACCGCTAGCACAATCTCTAGCACGATTCGCAAACATGCTTTCAATTTGAGAATAAGAGTCAGTAACATTCTGTCCAGTCGGCCCAGATATCATCATAAAGTTATTACGAGTCCTAAATACTTCAGGTTCTATCACCATATCACCCACAAATCTTAATACTAATTGTTCGTTTTGGTCTCTACCATTTGAAGATTCTGACACCGTCAAACCAGTTTGGGTAACCAAACAAGTCTCATTAACAGTATCCCAACGTACCGATTTGTCTACCTCGGTACCAGTATAAGTCTTACACCTACTTTCAAAATGTGGCACATTACTAATCGTTCCATCCAGAGTCATCTTCTTTTCTTTGTACCACTTATCAAATTGTGGGGTGCGATAAATCTCTTCGTCCTCTGCAGTATCGCGTTGATCCAATTCCAAAGCGCCCTCATCTGGGTTTTCTGGGTTACAAGTCTTCAAACCTTTATACCATATAGCATAATAACTACCGTTCTCAATCAAGGCATTGCCATTTTCATCTTTTTCGTTTATACACATAGCCGGAATTGTATTCCCATTTTTGTCTACATATTCACCATAATCATAAGTTGTCATTGCAAGACTCTTTTTGAAAGATTCCAACACTCTATAATCAATCATCGGATCTTTACCTGCATTAGCTTGCCCTTCAATACTCAAAGTACTATCTTCAAGTGATAATGTCATTTCTGATAAAGTCACCGTATCTTCGTTTTGCGGCATTGCCGCACCCAAAATCTCAAACAATCTCGATGCTGATAATTGGTTCTCGGCAATCGTCGACAAATTTCCCAATTCATCTTGGATAGTCAAAAACTCATCTAAATTATCAAAACTCGTCAATTTTTTAGACATAGTATCCATCTTATTCCTCTGCAAAGTCATCGCAATATCTTGACCACCCTTAATACCAAATAATATCGCCACTACGCCAATCGCCACTCCAGACACCACAATACAGATAAACAAAATCCAGTTTCTTAGCTTCTGTGCCCTGATGGCTTCTTTCTTGATATCTGGTACTAAGCTAATCTCAAACACGTTCATTACTCCTTTCGGCCAAACCCACAGCCACTGCAAATTCGTTCGTCACTGGCTGTAAAGCCTGCTGTTGTTCTGGGGTCGCCTTTACTAATTGCCACGGATTGCCCAACTTAGTCGGTACAGTCGTCTTTGCTTCAATATATTCTGCCATAAACGGAATCGCTCCCGCAAACCCCGATAACACAATGCCGCCAATCGGTGCGTTAGTATATTTACCACTAAAGAATTGAATCGATTTCACTAGCTCCGAAGCAAAATTCTCTAGCACGCTATCAAGCGCCCTAAACACCTGACCATCAATCTTGTCTTGTGCCAAACCAAATTTCAAAATATATTGTCTTGCCTGCTCTTCGTTTACCGACAACGCCGCCGCCACTGTTTTTACCAGCAGTGAAAATCCACCCGGTATTGAACGCACCAAACGTGGTGCTCCCAAGTACATCATCACAATATCACACGAGTTTTCTCCTAAGTCTATCAGCAAGTTCGCATTATTATCACCTACCGGTGCCAAAGCTCGCGCCATCGCCAACGGTTCTGGCTCTTGTGCCACCACGTTCAACCCCAAGGTCTCTAGCATCTCCATTAATTTTTCAGCATTCACGATCGCCGTCGACGAAATCAACACCTCAGTTTGCTCTGGATTATTTGGGTTATCACCGAGAATCGCATAATCCGCTTTTGCTTCATCTACTGCCATTGGAATATACTTATCTAACTGATATTTCAAAGTCTTCGCCAACTCTTTCGGGTCTTGCTTAGGTACATCGATAATCGCTGTATAAGTCTTGCTTGCCGACATCCCCACCGCCACATTTTTCGTGACAATACCAGCCTGCTTAATCGCCTCTAGAATAATCTCCCCTAGTTGTTTCTTTCCTACCTCTGAATCATCTTGAATTATTTTCGAATCTACTGGAATATACGCAAAATGCTGTAAAACCCAACCATGTTGTAGGTCTCCAGATAATTGTACCAGCCTGATAGAGTTTGTCCCGATATCTAGTGCAAAGAAATCGCCCACTCCGTGAATCAAATTCATACTATCATTATAAACGTAAGTTTTATAAAAATCAAGTTTTTAAACCAATTTTAGCAAATAAAATCTTTCTTTATTGCCATTTTTGCCCGCCAACTGATTATCACGTTTATTCAAAATCACAAAACCATTTTTTAAAAGCCATTTTTCAAAACTCTTAATGATCTCTCGTCTTATCTTCTCATTCTTCACCACCCCTTTTACTAACTGCTCTGGTTTTGCTTCAAACTGCGGCTTCAACATCACCAAAAATTCCGCTTTTCTTCCTACCAATTCCTTTGCTTTTATTAAAATCGGCCTTAGCGACACAAACGACACATCCGCGAGCACTACATCAATCTGACCTAGTGTATTTACATCAAAAATATCCGTCTTCTCGTGTAGCTCAACTCTCGAGTCATAACGTAGTGGCGCCTTCATTTGTCCAGTTCCCTTCTCTACCGCCACTACTTTTTTTGCTCCCTTATCAAGCGCCACTTCAGTAAATCCTCCTGTCGACGACCCGATGTCTAGCACTATTTTGTCACGAAAATCAAACCCTAGCGCTTCCACCGCCCCTAGCAGTTTCAATTCCCCTCTAGTAGGACTATTTTTTACGTTCGCGGTAGGCATAAGTTTCCGTATCTACTGAAACCACATCACCAGTTTTGATAAACGCTGGTACTTTTATCACCACACCAGTTTCCAAAGTCGCATCTTTCGTAATCGAAGAGGACGTATCACCCTTCACCGCATTTTCCGTATAGGTTACTTCAAGCCACAAATTCTTTGGTAAGGTCAAATTAATCGGCGTACCATTATAAAACTGAATATCCATCTCATCGCCATCGCGCATGAAGTCCTTCGCATCTCCCACCAGATCCGCGTTCAGCTCATACTGCTCAAAGTTCGCCGGATCCATAAAGTAAAACTTCTCATCATCACGATATAAATACTGTACTTTACGATTCTCTACTTCCGCCGGCTCAATTTTTTCCTGGCCTTTAAACGTCTTTGGCAGTAGTGCTCCCGTGATCAAATTTTTTACTTTTACGTTCACAATTGACCCCCCACGTCCCATTACTTTTTGCGAATATTCCACCACTTTATAGGGTTGTCCATCCAAAGTAATCAACACATTTTTCTTCAAATCTGTTGGTCCGTACATAACTTCTCCCTCTTTTTGTTAAAATTGAACAAATTAGTTATTCACTACAAACGGCAGCAAGGCCAAATGGCGCGCACGCTTCACCGCCACCGCCAATTGTCGCTGTTGTTTGGCAGTCAAGCCAGTTTTGGCGATTGGCTCAATCTTACCATACACATCTATATAACGTTGTAAAGTCTTAGTGTCGCGATAATCGAAATAAATATCTGGGGCACTTTTAATTTTTTTCATTTTTCTTCTCCTTCTTTTGCTTCCTTAAAATGGAATATCTTCCATATCAATATTATCTGGGATATCGTCTGGCACTACTTCGCCAGCGCCACTATTCGTAGCACTAGCGCCGACATCGCCACTAGTGTCGCCACCATAACCCCCACCGGTAGTTCCCCCACCATTTCTGCCGCCACCGATAAAGTTAAATTCTTCAACTACAAATTCTATGCGCGAACGCTTTTGACCAGTTTCCTTATCTTCCCAACTCCTCTGGTCAATTCGAGCAGATATTAAAATCGGGTCACCTTTTTTCAGATAGTTAGCGATGGTTTCACCTTGTCCACCCCAAGCCGAACAATCAAAAAACGAGGTTTTTTCTTGCTTATTGCCCGAACTATCTTTAAATACCCGGTTTGCCGCAATCGTAAAACTCGTTACTTGCGCACCAGACGGCGTAGTTCTTACCTCTGGATCACGGGTGATATTCCCTGCCAATATCGCTTTGCTAAAACCTCTCATTATTCCTCCTCCTTTTCGACCTCTTCGCTATTCTCGTTGTTGGCTTTCTTTGCTAACATTTTCAACTTGCGCTCATCCACCTTCACTAGCAAATAACGCAACACCTCATCGGTGATATTTAGTACCGACGAAATCTTTGCGGGCGCTTCTGCCGGCAAACTCACCTCCATATAGTAATACACCGCAAAATCTTGACCCTTCAATTTGTAAGCCAAGCGTTTCTTACCATCCTCGGTAATTTTATTAATTTTCCCCCCATTTTCTTCGACAATTTTCTTTACCTTGTCGAGAGAAGGTTCCAAGTTCATCTCTAGATCAGGATGAAACAGAACCGTAAGTTCGTAATCTTTCATTAATGACTCCTTTGGTTAAAGCAAGCGCGACTAACACCCGCTTGCTGAGCTAATATTACCACTATAATATCACGACCTCTATAAACTGTCAACTATCTGGTCAAATTCTTCCATCGATGTAATCAACATCTCGCGCGGCTTATTGCCATTAGACGGCCCTATCACCCCTATCTCTTCAAACCAAATCGCTAGGCCCGCTACAAACCCGTGTCCCTTCCCGAGCCAAGTCTGTAGCGACGCCGTCGAAAACTTACCATTTTTCAACGAAATTTCTACTGCCTTACGCACCAACGGATCGTTCGGGTCATATTTGCGCCCCAAATCGCCTATCGAGCCACCATCCGCCGGCCCCATCCCCTTTATCTGTACTGGTTGCGCTACCACCTCGTCATTATAGTTCGGCGGTGATTGCTCACGCAAGAAGTTCGTCACCTTCGCAATATCTTCGTCGCTCGAGAACGCACCCTGAATACGACGCGGCTTGCCCATCATCTCGGTCGTCAACATCAGCATATCACCCTTGCCGAGCAATTTCTCTGCGCCACCCTTGTCTAGCATAATTCTCGAATCGATTTGCGAACCCACCGCAAACGCAATTCTTCCCGGTATATTCGCTTTAATTAACCCCGTAATCACCTTTACCTCTGGACGCTGAGTCGCTAGCACCAAATGAATACCGGCCGCCCGACCCTTCTGCGCTATTCTTACAATTAAAAGTTCCAAATCTTTCCCCGCCATCATCATCAAATCTGCCATCTCATCTATTACTATCACGATATAAGGCATCTTGCCACCGTCATGCTGTTGCTCCGCCCCATCGGCATCTTTCATTGTCACCTTGCCACCATCTTCGGCCATTTTCTTGTTGTAATCAACAATATTCTTCACTTTCTCCTTTGCCATCAACGAATAACGCCTTTCCATCTCGTTCACCGACCATTTCAACGCACTTAACGCCTTCTCGGTCGAGGTAATAATCGGTGTCAACAGATGCGGAATATCTTCATACTGCGCCATTTCCACCTGCTTCGGATCAACAATTATCAATTTCATATCACTCGGCGCATTACGGTATAGTAGCGACATAATCAAAGTATTGGTCATCACCGACTTACCCGAACCAGTAGTACCGGCTATCAACAGGTGTGGCATCTTTGCTAAATTCGCCACCACCGACTTACCCGAAATATCTTTCCCTACCGCAAATGTCAACGGGTTGCTTGTATTCTTCCAATCATCACTTTCCAGCACTCCTCTTAGCCTCACATCTGCCGACTTCACGTTCGCCACTTCCACCCCCACTGAACGCGTACCCGGAATCGGTGCCTCTACACGAATCTTGTCAACCGCCAAATTCAGCGCCAATTCCTTGTCTCTAGCCACAATTTTCGACAAACTCATCCCTTGGGGCGGTTTCAGAGTATACTGTGTCACCTTTGGCCCGATATTCGCCTCCTCCATCTCTACATTGATGCCAAATTCCGCCAGCGTATTTTGAATAATTCCCGCATTTTGCTGTATATCACCAGGGTCGGCCGGCGACTGCTTCTTTTCTAGTAAATTCACCGGTGGCATCTTCCAATTCGGGTCGCTTACCGATACCAACGCCATCTCTGGCGCACTCGGTTTCTTCACCTCCGACGCCACCTCTCGTTTCTTTGGCGTATCCGCCACACTCACCCCGGGATTAATCTTAAATCTTCCGCTCTTTTCACTACCACTAGCCGCCGCCACTACTTCAGCATTTTTATCTTCTTCTTTATTAGACTTACCAAACGCCTCTTTTATCGCCCTGAACACCGCCGCCGGGCTCACCTGTAATATAAACAGCGCCGTAATAAATGCCAGTACTAAATATATAAACACCGCCATCCCCGGCGCCATTATCTGCGTCACCAACCCGTTCATCAAGGCTCCCACCGAGCCTCCCGTCGGCTCTGGCTGCCCCAATGTCGGAATTCCCGCTATCCCCGCTATCCATAAAATCATCAGTAGCGACGCTATCCACACCGCCAACGACAGTCGATTATTCTCTGCTCGGAAAATCTTCACCGCGAGATATACTAACAGTACCGGCACCAAATACGCGCCCAACCCTATCAAACTTTTCGCCACCTTATGAATCTCGGCAAATACCGTATTACCACTACTAAACCACGTCGCGACTAGCACCACCGCTACCGCTATCATCAACACCGCCCCCACCTGTCGCCAAAATCCACCGGGCAATTCGTGCTCTACCTCTACTTCTTTATTGCGATGCTTCGCTCTCGCCTTTGATTTCTTCTTTTTAGCCATAATTACTATTATTATAACACATTAATCTCTTTTCAGCATCACCGTAAACGCCTCAGACGGTATATCTACCTTGCCAAACCGTTTCATCCGTGCCTTACCCCGCTTCTGTTTCTGTAATAACTTTGCTTTGCGATCTCTGTCACCAGTATGAATTTTTACCGTCACGTCCTTGCGATACGCCCCTATCGTTTCCCTCGCGATTATTCTTGCTCCTATCGCCGCCTGTAGGGCCACCTCAAAACTCTGTCTTGGTATCACCTCTTTCAACTTTTTTACCACCTCACGCCCCACCGCTTCAGCCTCACTCCTATGGCACATTACACTTAAAGCATCTATCCGGTTCCCCGCCACTAGAAAATCCACTCTCACCAAATCTTCCGGCTTATAACCATTTAATTCATAGTTAAATGACGCATACCCGCTCGTCACCGATTTCAGCTGGTCATAAAAATCGGTCAACAGATTCGCCATCGGCGCCTCAAAATCTATCACCGCCCGATCTTCTATATACGACAAATTCGTCTGGTGTCCCCGTTTCTTATTTATCAAATCTAGCACTCCACCTATCATTTCCTTCGGCAAAATAATCTCACCCTTTACCCACGGCTCACGAATTTCTGCTACTTCGGTCTGATCCGGCAAATCTCCCGCCGATTTTATCTCCATCTCCTCACCATTCATTAATACCACTTGGTAATTTGTCGACGGATTTGTCACCACCAGATCCAGTCCAAACTCCCTTTCCAGTCGTTCACGAATTATATCCATGTGTAACAGCCCCAAGAACCCGATTCTCAGACCAAACCCTAATACTGGCGAATTTTCCGGCTCATAGCGTAAAGCTGAATCGCTCAACGCCAACTTCTCTACCGCCTCTTTCAAATCTTTATACTGGTCATTTGAAACCGGGAAAAACCCCGCATACACAAACGGCAACACCTCTTTATAGCCAGGTAAAGCCTCATTAGCCGGACTTTTCGCTAGCGTCACCGTATCACCTACTTTCGCCTCTCTCGTGGTTTTTAGGTTCGTTACTATATAGCCAATTTCCCCCTCACTTAATTTCAGAAGCGGCGTCATCTTCGGCGTCAGCACCCCCACTTCTAGCGCGATTCCATTCGTTCCCGCCGCCATCATCAAAATCTCCGCCCCCTGCCCTAGGGCCCCCGCCACCCCGCTCACATCCAGCACCCCCCCCCGAGAAGCAGCGGAATACCTGGCAA
>CAYMXW010000022.1:0-9128 GCA_964394555.1 uncultured Candidatus Saccharibacteria bacterium
ACCACTCCGGCCCAGCGCCAAAAAACCACCCAAGATTTTGACCAAATCACCACTAAGAAACCGTTAAAATCTTTGACCCGCGCCAAAAAACAAAACGCTGGTCGCAATAACCAAGGTCGCATTACCGTCCGTCATCGTGGCGGTGGTGTTAAGCGTCATTATCGCATTGTTACCTTTAATTTACCAAAAGATTTAACTTATACCATAGAGGAAATAGAATATGATCCTAATCGCAGCGCTCGCATTGCGCGCGTTAAAGACCAAAATGGCGTCTACTACTATGTAATCGCCGATACTAGCATGAAAAAGGGTGGCAAATTCACTACCGGTGAAAAATCCACCATCGAAAATTCCAACCGTTTGCCACTCGAGCAAATCCCAGTTGGTACTACTGTTTATGCCATTGAGCTCACCCCGGGTCGCGGCGCTCAAATTGCCCGTTCGGCCGGTACCGCAGTTCAATTGATGGCCAAAGAAAACGGCTATGCCACTCTCAAGATGCCATCGGGCGAGTTCCGCAAGGTACTCACTGATTGTGAAGCTTCTATCGGTACTGTTAGTAACGTCCAGCACCAAAACATCAAAATCGGTGCCGCCGGTCGTCGTCGCCGCAAGGGCATTCGTCCCACCGTTCGCGGTGTCGTTATGAACGCTGCTGATCACCCACACGGTGGTGGTGACGGTGGTCGTCACGGTTCTGGCAAAGCTCCCCGCACCCCTTGGGGTCAGTTGGCGCTTGGTTATCGTACCCGTCGTAATAAGCAAACTAATAAATACATCGTGCGTAGTCGCCACGAAGGAAAGAGGAGATAATTATGTCACGTAGTTTGAAAAAAGGCCCCTTTGTGGACTACAAGCTAGACAAGAAAATCAAGGCTCTCTCTGCTGAAGACCGTACCGTCGTCAAGACTTGGGCGCGTCAATCCACCATTTCACCCGAAATGGTCGGTCGTACCATCGCCGTTCACAATGGTAAGGTACACGTCCCAGTATTTATCAGCGAAAACATGGTCGGCCACAAACTCGGCGAGTTTGCCCCCACCCGTAAATTTAAACGTCATGGCGGCAAAAAAGCCGCTGAGGCCGCCAAAGGAGGTAACTAATTATGGCTACCAAATTTGCCCGCGCTTATGCCAAAGGTATTGACTGTCAACCGCGCAAAACTAGCGTTGTCGCTTCACTAGTTCGCGACCGCTATGTTGCAGATGCCATCGTCATCCTTGAGCACACCCCGCGCCGCGCCGCCCGTCCCGTTTTGAAAGCGATTGAATCCGCCAAGGCCAACTTGCTTAACTCTGGCGTTTCTATCGACCCCAAAACCATCCGCATCGCACGTATTTCGGTCACCGCTGGTACTCGTATGCGTCGTTATGTGCCGGCCTCGCGTGGTCGCGCTTTACCGTTTGAAAAAATCCGCAGCAACATTTTCGTCGAAGTTGCAGGTGAAGAAAAAGTTAAAAAAGCTGCTAAGCCAGCTGAAGAAAAGGAGAAAAAGTAATGGGCCAAAAAGTCAACCCCATCTCTTACCGTCTCCAAATTAACAAGGACTGGTCATCTAAGTGGTTCACCCGCAAAACCGACTTTCGCCATTGGCTAGTTGAAGACGCTAAGATTCGCGATATCATCGAGGAACGCTTTAAGAGCCGCCCGACTATCGCCAAGGTCAAGATTGAGCGCTCCGCCAATCTTACCACTATTACCATTTATGCCGCCAAAGTCGGTGCTGTCATCGGCAAACAAGGCGCCGGCATCAACGAAATCCGCAAAACTCTTGAAAAATTCGTTGAAGGTCCGATTCGTATTAATGTCGAAGAAGTTAAAAAACCTGAATTAAACGCCAAATTAGTCGCTGAGAATATCGGCTTCCAACTTGGCAAACGGATGAATTTCCGTCGTGCTGTTAAGATGGCACTTCAATCTTCCATGAACGCCGGTGCCAAAGGTGTTCGTATTGAGGTCGCCGGTCGTCTTAATGGTGCTGAAATGTCCCGTCGCGAAAAATTTATCGAAGGTTCCGTGCCTCTACACACCCTTAGAGCTGATGTAGACTTTCATGTCTGCCATGCTCCTACCACCGCTGGTATCGTTGGCGTAAAGGTCTGGATCTACAAGGGGGAGAAATAACATGGCTATTCTAAAACCTAAAAAATATCCCCACCGCAAGGTTCGCAAAGGCAAAAACAACGGCGTAGCTACTCGTTGTAACACAGTCGCTTTTGGCGATTGGGGCTTGATGTCTCTCGACAATGAGCGCGTCACTGCTCGCCAAATCGAGGCCGCCCGTCAGGCTATCACTCGTTATGTCAAGCGTGGTGGTAAAATTTGGATTCGCATTTTCCCACACACCCCAGTTAGCAAGAAACCACTTGATGTCAAGATGGGTTCTGGTAAAGGTGAACCGCAATACGATGTCGCCAAAGTCAAAGCTGGCACTGTGATGTTTGAAATTGCTGATGTTACCGAAGCGCAAGCGCGCGAAGCTTTCCGTCTTGCCGGTCACAAACTACCTGTACGCACCAAAGTAATCAAAAGAGAGGAGTTTTAATGGCTCAAACTACACTTATCGGGATTGTTTCCTCCGCTAAGCGTGATAAGACCATCACCGTCTCTATCGCTAGCCGCGAAACCCATCCCCTTTATCGCAAACAATACACCAAGACCCGCAAATACACCGCTCATGATGAGAAAAACGAAGCCGGTCTCGGTGATAAGGTTGAGATTGTCGCTTGTCGTCCGTTTTCTAAGACCAAGAGTTATAAACTAGTCAAGGTCCTCGAAAAGGCCCACGGCACAGTCGAACTCAAAGAAGATGTCGCTGAACCAATCGCCGAAGCTAAAGAAGAGGAGGAGGCCTAATGATTCAACAAGAAACTCGCCTCAAAGTAGCCGACAACAGCGGCGCCAAAGAACTCGGTGTGATTCGCGTTCTCGGTGGCACTCGTGCTCGCTACGCTCGTGTCGGCGATATCGTCACTTGTAGCGTCAAAGAAGCTTCGCCAACTGGCAACGTCAAGAAAAAGGCTGTCGTCCGCGCCGTCATCGTTCGCACCCGCGAGCAGATTCGCCGTCCTGATGGTTCTACTATCCGTTTTGACGACAACGCCGCCGTACTCGTTAACGATGACAAATCCCCCAAAGGCACCCGTGTTTTCGGGCCAGTCCCCCGTGAACTACGCGAGCGTGGCTTTAACAAAATTATCAGTTTAGCACCGGAGGTACTATAATGGCACAGAATCTAAAAACCGGTGATACCGTCAAAATCATCTCAGGTTCCCACAAAGGTGAATCTGGCAAAATCGTCAAGATGGATCGTTTAAACCACCGCGCCATGGTTGAAAATATCGGCGTACGTGAACGCCATATGAGCGCTACTCAATTCCGTCAAGGTGGCAAGAAAACTATTCATCTCGGCATTGATTTGTCAAACCTCAAATTAACTGCCGCTGCCAAGACTCCCGAAAAGAAATCTGAGAAAAAAGCCGCTAAAACCAAGAAAGGAGCCAAGTAATGTCTGATTATACTCCACGCCTCAAAGAGCTCTATAACAAAGACCGCGCTAAATTACAAAAGGAACTAGGTCTAAATAATATCAACCAAGTCCCCAAACTCGAAAAAGTTGTCGTTTCTTGCGGAGTTGGCAAAAAACGCGAAGACAAGCGCTACACCGAAACAGTCGCTCTGACTCTTGCTAAGATTACCGGTCAGGCTAGCACTTCGCGCCTTGCTAAGAAATCTATCGCCACTTTCAAGATTCGTAAGGGTATGGGTGCGCCAGTCGGCTATCTCACCACTTTGCGCGGCGCCAAGATGTATGAATTTGTCGACCGCTTGATTAATGTCGCTTTGCCACATGTGCGCGATTTTCACGGTGTTAGCCGTAAATCGTTCGACGGTCAAGGCAATTACAGTATCGGTTTTACCGAGCAAACGGTCTTTCCAGAGATTACTTTCGAAGATGCCGCTGTTTTACACGGTCTCGAAGTCACATTTATTATTAAAAACGGTTCAAAAGAAGGGAGCACTAAATTGTTAGAACTATTTGGTATGCCATTTGAGAAGGAGGGCAAATAATATGGCCAAAAAAGCTGCCATCCTTCGCGATGCCAAACGTCGCAAGATGTACGAGAAATACCAAGCCAAGCGCGCTGAGCTCAAAGCCGCGGGTGACCTAGAAGGTTTACAAAAACTTCCCCGTAACTCTAGCCCTACGCGCCTCAAAAACCGCGATATGCTAGATGGTCGTCCTCGTGGTTATATGCGTTACTTCGGCCTCAGCCGTATTAACTTCCGCGAAAAAGCAAGCAAGGGTGAAATCCCTGGTGTAACCAAGAGTAGTTGGTAGAAAGGAGCCATATGTCATTACAATCAACTGATCAAATTGCTGACCTTATCACCCGCATTCGTAATGCTATCATGGTGGGCAAAAACGAAATCTCCGTTCCCACCAGCAAACTCAAGGTCGCTGTATCTGAAAGCCTCAAAAAAGCCGGTTATATCGCCGACTACCAAATTGAAGAGGCCAAACCGCGCGGTATTTTGCGTGTCACCATTAACGCTGTCGGCGCCAATCCCCGTATTACCGAAATCAAAAAAATCAGCAAACCTGGTCGTCGCGTCTATAGCGCCGCCGCTGATATTCCTACCGTCAAATCTGGTCGTGGCATCGTCCTCGTTTCTACTAACAAGGGCATCATGACCGGTTCAGAGGCCAAAAAACAGCGTCTGGGTGGTGAAATTTTAATCAAGGTCTACTAATATTAATTTAATAAAGGAAAAACTATGAGTCGTATCGGAAAACAACCCATCGAGATACCAGCGGGAGTGACAATCACGGTCGGCGACAAAGAAATTACTGTCGCAGGCCCCAAAGGGTCACTCATCGTCCCTGTCCAAGACAACACTAAAACTGAAGTTAAGGACAATCAAATCATCGTCACTCGCAAGAACGACGAACCCAAATCACGTGCTTGGCACGGCCTACAACGCGCCTTGCTTAACAACGCTGTTACCGGCGTCACCAAAGGTTTTGAGAAAAAACTCGAAATCAACGGTGTCGGTTTCCGTCTTTCTGGCGGTGGCCAGCAAATCGAAATGGCGCTCGGGTTTTCACACCCTGTTAAATACACCGCACCACAAGGCGTCGAACTCAAAACCGACAAAATGACCATCACCGTTTCAGGTATTGATAAACAACAGGTTGGTCAAGTCGCCGCCGAAATTCGTAGCCTCAAGAAGCCCGAACCATACAAGGGCAAAGGTATTAAATATGTCGACGAAGTTATTCTTCGCAAGGCAGGAAAGGCAGGTAGTAAATAATGAAAGCTATTTATCGCGCTAACCGCACTCGTGCTAAAATCCACGGCACCGCCAAACGTCCGCGCTTAACTGTCAATATTTCCAACAAACACATCGTTGCCCAACTCGTCGATGATGACAAAGGCGTCACTTTGGCCTATGCTACCACCATCGGTAGCAACCTTAAAGGTACTAAGACCGAATTAGCTGCCGCTATCGGTAAAGAAATCGCCGAAAAAGCCAAAAAAGCCAAGATTAAAACCGTCGTTTTCGATCGTGGTTCATTAATTTACGCCGGTCGTTTGTCCGCACTTGCCGACGCCGCCCGCAAAGAAGGATTGGAGTTCTAATATGCCTGAAGAAAAAGCAAAAGTTATCAACAAGTCTGGCACCCTCAAAATGACCGATGAGGTCGCCGCCAGCAAAGAAACTCGTGACATCTCTGGTCGTCGCATGAATCGCCGTGACCGTCGTGGTCGTGGTCGCGAAGACCGCGCCCCCAAAGAATTTGAAGAAGTTACTATTAATATCGATCGCGTTTCTCGTACCGTTAAGGGTGGCCGTCGTATGCGCTTCAAAGCTTTAGTCGCCATTGGCAATCATAAAAACAAGGTTGGCGTGGGTGTCGCCAAGGGTGCCGATGTCACTTCGGCCGTCCAAAAAGCCACCGCTATCGCCAAGAAGAATATGGTCGAATTTGCGATGGATGGTGAGACCATTTGTCACGAAGTCGAAACCAAATCTACCGGCGCTCACGTTTTGATGAAACCAGCCGCTCCCGGTACTGGTATTATTGCCGGTGGTGTCGTCCGTTCGATTATTGGTCTTACCGGTGTCAAGAATTTGATTTCCAAGTCACTCGGCTCCACTAATAAGGTCAATATCGCCTATGCGGTAGTCGAAGGTTTGCGTCAGCAAGTTCCACGCTCCGAGTGGGTTAAGTCCAATTCCGATACTAAAACCACCAAGAAGGCTCCCGCCAAAAAGGAGGACAAGTAATGAAATACAACGAATTAACCGTCAATAAAAACACCCGCCCCACGCGCAAGGGTCGTGGTATCTCCGCCGGTCAAGGCAAAACTGCCGGTCGTGGCACCAAGGGTCAGAAATCTCGCACTGGCCACCGCAAGATGCCCGCTACCTTTATGGGCGGTCAAAAAGCCTTTATGCAGGCTGTGCCTAAACTCAAAGGTTTCAAATCTATCCACGACAAAGCTACGGTTGTTTATACCGATCGTCTAAACGGTCTCACCGGCAAGGTAGACAATTTCACGCTTGCCGACAAGCAGTTAATCGAAGACCCGTTCAAGAAAGTCAAGATTATCTCGCGCGGCGAACTCACCGCCAAAATTGAGCTCAGCACCCAATTTGCTAGTAAAACTGCCATTGAGGCCATCAAAAAAGCCGGTGGTTCATTTACTCAAGTTGCGGTGCCTCAGCGCATCAAGCGTAAAATCGAAGACAACAAATAACAATTGTGATACAATAGTAGAAGTATATGAATTTCAAGAATATTTTCCGGTCGTTCAAAAACAAAGATATGCTTAAACGCATTTTGGCGATTTTTGGCATCATTGTTGCCTACCGCCTGCTTGCGCATATCCCAGTGCCTTTGGGCGACGCTTCTACTTTCAAAGAGGCGATTTCTAACCTCATCGCTCAGACTGATTTTGGTGGCCTACTTAACTTGATTTCCGGTGGTGGTCTGACCGCCTTCTCGATTATTCTCGTTGGTCTTGGTCCCTACATCACCGCCTCTATCGTAATCCAGCTATTAACTAAGGCTATCCCTAGTCTCGAAGAGCTCTCGCGTGACGGTGAAACCGGTCGGCGCAAGATTAACCAATGGACCCGTATCGTCACCGTCCCACTCGCTATCATCCAGTCTATCGCCTACATCTTTATTCTGTACCAGTCCATTACTTCATCCGGTGCGGTACTCACTTTTGAACCTACCACCGCTGACTGGGTGCTTTCAGTCCTAGCGATGACCGCTGGCTCCACGCTACTGATGTGGTTTGGCGAACTCATCACTGAACAGGGCATCGGCAATGGTATCTCGATGATGATCTTTGCTTCAATTATCTCTCAACTTCCTGCTACACTTACTACCCTTGGCAACGCCCTCTTTGACACTTCTCAAGGTACTCTTCAATTATTCGGCTGGTTTGAACTACCAGTTAACCCAACCATCTTCTGGATTTGTCTTGGCTTTGTGATTGCGATGCTCGTAGTAATTTACTTCCTAGTCAAAATCAACGAAGCCCAGCGTATCATCACTATTAACTACGCCAAACGTGTTCACGGCAACAGTACCTATGGTGGTATCAAATCTATCTTGCCTATCAAACTCATCGCCGCTGGCGTGATCCCCGTTATCTTTGCGATGGCGTTTCTCTCTTTACCTTCACTGATGGGACAAGTCATGGTCTCGGCCAACCCTAACAATTCCTTTGGTACCACTCTCGTCAATCTCTTCTCCGCCCCTTCTGCCAGCAACTATGCCAATATGTATCCCGATGGCCTAACCGCCCAATGGTTCTTCTACCCGGCCATGTATTTCTTGCTAGTAGTGCTATTTACCTATTTCTACACTTCAATCATCTTCAACACTCGCGAAATTGCCGACAACTTACAGAAACAAGGTGGCTTCATTGAGGGCGTCCGCCCGGGACTTAAAACTGCCGACTATCTCTCGCGCATCATCAACCGCCTCAATCTTTTCGGTTCCATCGCACTTGGTTTAATTGCGATGCTACCATTTATCACTGACTATATCTTTATTGTTATTACTGGCGCACCTATTGGTCTCTCTATCTCCGGTACTGGGTTGCTCATCGTGGTCACCGTCGCCCTCGAGAGCCTCCGCCAGCTCAACTCCCGCGCGCTCATGGTAACTTATGACGAGTACGAATAATATGGACACGGGTGGCAGTAAATTCAAAATTCGTCGTTTCAAGCGTTACATTCCCCGCATTTTATGGGGTTTACTCGGGCTGCTTGCTATTATCTTCTTACTCCGCGTCATTATTTGGGAGGCCAACTATTACCACGACCAAGAGGGCAGTGAGCGCGCCTCTTCTAATATTGTGGCTAACGACGATGTCGATGAAACCGAAGTCACCGAAGACGACCTCAGCAAATACACCGTTGCTCCCGACCGCCCGCGTTTTCTAATTATCGACAAACTCGGCATCAAAGCCCGCGTCATCGAAGTTGGTATTAATAACAAAGGTGAACTCGCCACTCCTCGCAGTATTTTTGATGTCGGCTGGTATGGCCTATCCGCCAAACCAGGCGAGCCCGGCACCATGTTAATGGATGGCCACAATGGTGGCCCCACCAAAGTTGGCGTTTTCAAATACACTCCCTCGCTCAAAGAAGGCGACATCATCACTATTGAACGCGGTGATGGCACAATTTTCAAATACGCCGTCGCCGATAACGTTACCATCCCGCTAGACGAAGCCGATGCCTATATGAGTACCGCTCAACAAAGCCCTGTTGAAGGCGAGCAGTCAATCACTCTCATCACTTGTACCGGCGAATGGTCTCAACCCCAGCAGACTTACCTTTCTCGCCAGTTCACTCGTGCCGTCCGCACCGAATAATTATTTTCTTGACACCACAACCAAAAGCGTGATACAATAAAACTGCTACAACTTGACAGTCTGTTTTTAGATATTATATGTATCAAGAATTGAAATGGCACCACGAGGTAGCCGAAAAAGTTCTTGATACTGGAGTATTTACTTGGTAAAAAGACTGTTTGGTTGTAGCACCCCTCGCGGTGCCGTTTTTGTTAAAGGAAGTGGTATTTGAGGAGCAAAAAC
>CAYMXW010000023.1:0-8879 GCA_964394555.1 uncultured Candidatus Saccharibacteria bacterium
GCGGAAGCCATACAATCTCGCTATTTTAAACATATCCGTTTTAATTATAGGGTATTTTGGGGTTTTTGTGAAAAACGCTTGTATTTTTTAGTAAAGTGTGATATAATAGAGGTAATAGTTATTTTCTTGTATTAAAAATTAAAGGAGAAAAATGGATAAAAAAGAAAAAGAGCGCCGCGCTAAGTTGATGAAATCGCTGAAAAAGAAGCAGCAGAGCAAGGCGAAGTTGCCGGTGAGCACGCGCAAGGGGGAGATGGTACATCACCAAAGGATGCTCAGCCAAGATGTGAATGCGCAGGCGTCGCAACATATCATCGGGGTGCCGGTGAACAAGTCGCGTTATAACGGCTATGATGGTCGGCAAGTGACGCAAGGGCAGTTGAAAGCGGCGCGGCCGAATAAGGATGCGGTGCGAATTATCCCGATCGGGGGGCTGGGAGAAACTGGGATTGGTAAAAATATGACGGTGATTGAATATCGGTCGGAGATGATTATAGTCGATATGGGAACTTTGTTTGCGAATGACGACTACCCCGGCGTGAATTATATGATTCCAGATATTAAATATATTCAGGACAATAAAGATAAGGTGAAAGCGATTTGTTTTACGCACGCACACTTGGACCATATTGGTGCCTGTAAACATCTGTTACCGGAATTTGGGCCGGTGGTGCCGATATACGGGACGGCATTTACGATTGGCATGATTAAAAAACAGATGGCGGAACTGGACGAAGAACCAGATATGAACTACCAAGTGGTGAATCCGCTGAAAAATGAGGTAATCAAGGTGTCAGAGAACCTGTCGGTAGAGTTTATTCATACGCTACACTCGATTCCGGGTAATGCGGCGATTGTGGTGCGGACGCCAAATGGGGTGATATATCTCTCGGGTGACTGGCGCCATGAGGATAACCCGATGGACACGCCGGCAGATTTGAAACGAATAGATGAAATTGTTAAGAACGAGGGAATTGCCTTGATGCTGAACGAGGCGACGAATATTGATTCGCCGGGTAAACATCCACATTCGGAACATGATGTGGGCGATAACTTGGGGCGAATTATGGACCACTATGCTAATGGGCGGGTGATAGTGTCGTGTTTTTCGTCACAGATTAAACGTATAGAGTTAGTGCTAAACGAAGCAGCGGCCAGAGGGCGCAAAGTGGCGTTTTCGGGGTTTTCAATGATTAATAACTTGGAAGTGGCTTTGAAGGCGCACGAAATCAAGGTACCTAAAGATACCATTATGAAAATGGAAGATATCATTAAATTGCCAGATGATCGGGTGACGATAGTTTGTACGGGTTCGCAAGGTGAACTGAATGCGGTGCTAAATCGGATGGTGAGCGGGGCGCATAAGTATATTAAGATTAAATCGACTGATGTGATAGTGTTTTCGTCGAACCCGATTCCGGGTAATGAGCCGCATGTGGTGTCAACGGTCGATGGTCTGCTGCGTGAGGGGGCGGGAGTGATTCAAAATGGTAAAACGCACCTAACGAATATCGGGCCATTACACTTGTCGGGACACGCGTATTATGAAGACCACGTGGAATTCTTACAGCGTACTAGACCGCTGAATTATATGCCGTATCACGGTCAATTCTTTATGCTAGAACATAGTGCCGAGATGGCGGAAAACGTGGTGGGGATACCGCGTGACCGCATATTAGTATCAGATGACGGTGATGTGGTAGAGTTGATGCCAGACAAACGAATTCGCAAGTGTGGCCGGGTGCCGGTAGGGAATAAGTTATATGACGATGCGGAGCAGCCGGTATATGAAGCAGTAGTGAAAGACCGAATTCATATCTCGCGCGAAGGGATATTTGTGCTGGTACTGACAATTTCGAAGAAAACTGGGCATCTAGTAAAAACTCCCGATATCGTGTCTAGAGCGTTTATTTACCTTGACAATTCGGAAGAGCTGATCGGTAAAATTCGCCATTATCTAAGGATGAAAGTTGATAAGGATAAGGGCGGTGATGCGAAGAAATTAAAAGAGGAAATCAAAGAAGATGTAACGCATATCTTGTTTGATGCGACGGGGCATACGCCGATTGTGATACCGGTGATTAATAAAGTTTAAAAAAGTCTGAAAAAAGTCTATTAGCACTCTTGTATTTAGAGTGCTAATGGTGTATAATAGAGGTATGAATGAAGATTTTGGAAATTTAATGAATATGCTGTCTGAAGATGCGCGATTTGCGCTACAAAAGGCGGACTTTTTTAGTAAACGTTATAATCGAGGGTATGTGAGTACTGAACATTTGCTAATGGGAATTATAGCGCAAGATATGTCGCTCGGAGCGACACTGCTGCGCGAGGAGGGCGTGACCGAAGAAGCGGTAGAAAAGACGCTCGGCGTAGAAGCGGCGGACGTGCCCGAAGGTGACGCGATGGCGATGATGTCACTATCAGAAGCAGTGGTGTTGACACTACGGATGGCGATGATGTGTGCCAAAGATTATAATTGCGACACTGTGGGGACGGAACATATATTATATGCTTTAGTAGCGCAACCGAATTCGAAGGCGGCGCGGGTGCTGACCGACATGAAAGTGGACCTGGGCGCGTTTACGGTGAAAATTGAAAAGGCGATCGAAAAACAGGCGACGGCGAGTGAAGTGCGAGCCAAAAAAGCCGAGTTTAGTAAAAAAAGTAACCTGAAATGGCTAAACCGCTATGCGCAGGATTTAACTGAGTTGGCAAAAAAGGGTAAATTAGATACTGTAATTGGGCGCGATAGTGAAATCGAGCGGGTGATTACAGTACTAAGCCGTCGTACTAAGTCTAACCCAGTGCTGATAGGTGAGGCTGGTGTAGGTAAAACCGCGATCGTAGAAGGTTTGGCGGAGAGAATTGCGAAGTCTAAGGTGCCGAGCGCATTGGTGGGAAAGCGGATTTTTCAAGTTGATTTATCAGATGTAGTAGCGGGCACGAAATTTCGCGGGGAATTTGAAGAGCGTATTAAAGGGCTGATAGATGATGCGATTTCGGATGACGCGGTGATTTTGTTTATTGATGAGCTACACTTGCTGTCGGGGGCGGGTGGCAGCAGCGATGGCGCGATGGATGCGGCGAATATCTTGAAACCGGCGTTGGCGCGCGGCCAATTGTGCCTGATTGGCGCGACAACTTTAGACGAATATCGTAAACATATTGAAAAAGACAAGGCTCTGTCGAGAAGATTTCAAACGGTGATGGTGGAAGAACCTTCGGAAGTAGTGACGTTTAAGATTTTGAAGGGAATTAAGAAACATTATGAAAAGCACCACAATGTGAAAATTCCGGATGAGATACTAGAAACCGCAGTGGTGATGAGTAAGCGCTATATCAATGACCGTTATATGCCGGATAAAGTGATAGACGTGATAGACGAGGCGGCGGCGATTGCTAAAGTAGCGGAAGATAAAAAGGGTGGGGGTAAGTATAAGAAACTGAAAATTGAGCAAGCGTCGTTGGAGGAAAAAATTGAACAATCAGCCGATGCGGAAGATTACGAAAAAGCAGCACTATACAAAACGCAGTTGGCAAAGCTAGAAAAGACTTTGAAAGAAATGGAGAAAAAGGGTATTGGTAAGAAACAGCCGGTGCTGACAGAAGAAAACTTAGCCAAAGCGATTTCTTTGAAAACTGGCATACCGGTAACCAAAGTACACGGCTCGGAGTTGAAACTACTATCGAAATTGGAAGAGCACCTGAAAAAATCGGTGGTGGGGCAGGACGAGGCAATCGGCAAGGTGGCGAAGGCGATTCGTCGAGGTCGTAGTGGAATTGCTGATCCGAAACGACCGATTGGTAGCTTCTTGTTTATGGGGCCGACTGGTGTGGGCAAGACCGAGTTAGCGCGGGTGATTGCTAGAGAAGTGTTTGGTGGTGAAAATGCGTTAATTAAGATAGATATGTCAGAATTTGGTGAAAAACATAATGTGTCGAGGTTGGTGGGAGCGCCGGCGGGCTATATTGGTTATGATGATGGTGGTAAACTGACTGAAGCAGTGCGTCGCAAACCTTATAGCGTGGTGCTGTTTGATGAAATCGAAAAGGCGCATCCGGATGTGTTTAATATGTTGTTACAAATATTAGAGGACGGCGTATTGACTGACGGGCAGGGAAATAAGGTGAAATTTAATAATACAATTATCGTGCTGACTTCGAACTTGGGTTCAAAAGATATGTATCGTGAGAGTGAATTAGGCTTTACTGCGAAGACGGTGAAAGATAAAAAGGCTCTAGCCGCAGAGTATGAAGATAATAAAGCGACGGCGCTGAGGGAATTGAAAAAATCAATGCGGCCAGAATTAATCAACCGCCTAGATGCGATACTGGTATTTCATGCGCTGACGCGCAAGGATGTCGAGAAGATTTTTGACAATTTGGTCGAAGATTTAAAGAAACGGTTGGCGCAAAAATCAATCGGGCTAGTGTTAGAGCCAGAGGTTAAGGCTTGGTTGATTAAAAAAGGTTTTGATCCAAAAAATGGTGCGAGGCCACTGCGTCGAGCGATTGAAGATAATGTGGAGGCGCTGCTGTCAGAAGCGATTATTAACGGTAAAATTAGTGCTGGTGAGGTGGTGAAAATTAGCCTAGTGCGTGATAAACTAAAGCTAGGAGTGACGCGTGAATAAGAAAACAGTTGTTAGCTTACTGGTGATTGTTGCCTTGGCGGTGGTGGGGTTGTGGTTGGTGAATTCGCAGGGAGTGCGCGATTATTTGATGGCATTTGGCTATGAACCTTCGAGTGAAGTAGCGGAAATTGCGAATAATTTGGAATTGACGGGTGGTGCTGAGGGGATATTTAAGGCTTCGCGCCCTGGACTAGAAGATCGAGACGATTTTAATTATTATTGTAGTAGTCATGATGATAAAGTATCGGTGCTAGGTTGCTATACCGGCGGTAAGATATATTTATATGATGTAGAGGCGAGTGAGCTAGATGGTGTGAAGGAATCAACGATGGCGCACGAACTGCTACATGCGGTGTGGGCGAGATTAAGCGAGGCGGAAAAATCAGCTCTAAGCGGTTCGCTAATGAAGTTATATAACGAAAATGAGAGTTTGAGTAAAGACCTAGAGATTTATGATGAGAAAAACCGTTTAGATGAATTACATTCACGAGTGGCGACGCAAATTGCGGATTTGCCGAGTGACTTAGAGAAGCACTACGCGAGGTATTTTAAGAATCAAGATAAAGTGGTGGCTTATTATTATAAATATAATAGCAAGTTTGAGGCGCTGAATAACGAATTGAAGCGCTTAGAAAATGAGATGGCGGAAATTAATAAACAAATTGAGAGTAAGACTAACGAATACCAAGTGCGGGCGAATGCTTTGAACTCAGAAATTGCCGGGTTTAACGATTGCGCAAATACAGCGGGTTGTTTTACGGCGAGTGAATTTTATAACCGACGGGCTGAATTGGTGGCTGAACAAGAAGCAGTGGCGAGCCTGTATAACGAAATTGATCAGCTAGTGAAGGAATATAATGCGAAGGTGACCGAATACAATAATAATATATTAAGAACACAAAACTTACAAAATTCGATGAATAGTAATAGCGCACCGCCAGCGGTGTAGAAAGGAAATTATGAAAAATTATTTAGTACCAACTGTGGTAGAAGAGACTAATCGCGGGGAGCGGGCTTATGATATTTATTCTAGGCTGCTGACCGAGCGAATTGTATTTCTCGGTGAAGATGTAAATGCGCATACCGCGAATTTAATAATTGCGCAGATGTTGTACTTAGCAAATGAGGACCCGAAAAAAGATATTAAACTTTATATTAATTCACCAGGGGGAAGTGTGTACGATGGTTTGGCGATTATTGATACGATGAATTTTGTGGAGCCAGATGTACAGACGATAGGAATAGGTTTACAGGCGTCGATGGGAGCGATGCTACTAAGCTGTGGTGCGAAAGGCAAGAGGTTTGTGTTGCCAAATTCTAGAATTATGATTCACCAGCCGTCGAGTGGCACGGAAGGGAAGATTACTGACCAAGAAATTATGCTTAAAGAGGGAATCTTGTTGAAGAAACGCTTGGCGGAGATTTTTGCGAAGAATACTGGTAAGGATTTGAAGCAGGTAGAAAGAGATATGGACCGCGACAATTGGATGTCAGCAGAAGAGGCGCTAGAATACGGTATTGTCGATAAAATTATAAAGTAATATAATAAAAATATGAAGATTTTATGGACTGATGGTAGCGCGGTACCAAATCCCGGAATGGGTGGTTTTGCGGTGCTAGAAAACGGTCAGCCGGTGGCGTTGGGGCGCGAAGATAATTCAACTAATATTCGGATGGAAGGCTGTGCTTTGATTGCGGCGATGGAATATGCTGGTGAAGAGGGTTGTGAAATTCATACCGATTCGGAATTTTGGGTAAATGTATTGACTAAGTGGGCTGAGAGTTGGGAAGCGCGTGGTTGGAAAAAAAGTCGAGGTGAAATTGCTAATTTGGATTTGGTACGGAAGGCTTGGGAGCTATATAATAAATATGATGTGCGGTTGATATGGACGCGCGGTCATGTGGGGACAGAGATGAACGAATTAGCGGACGAATGGGCCAATAAAGCAAGAGAAGGAGCAAAAATATGAAAAAAGTAATTGTAAAATGTAAATTGAGAAATCGTGAGGAATTTGAAACTAGGCTGGCCGAGGTTGATATGCGGTTTGAGAAAACTTATTGGCAACACGACCGAGTGTATCAACCGCGTAATTTTAAGAAAGGACAGAATTACCCTAGGTTGATTATGCGAACTGAGATGTCGGCGGTAGATAGACCGGCGCGGTATTTTCTAGTATTAAAACGTCATATCGAAGATAGTGGTGTGGATATTGTGAATCAGACAGTGATTAAAGATTATACTGAAGCATCGCATATTATACATCAGTTGGGATTTACGAAGTCGGCTGAAATTAGTCGACGTAGGATGCGTATAGTGATGGGTCCGGGGGTGGTGATATATCTAGATAAATTAGAGAATGTACCCGGTTATTATGCGAAGATGGAGGCGGTGCTCGAAGAGGGGGAAAATGTAAAAGAAGTGCGAGATGATTTAGTAAAGACTTTTAAAGTGCTGGGGCAGACGGATATTGTTAGCGAACCATATGCGGAGGTGATATAATAGTTGTATGAAAGAAGATTTTGACGTATTTCTATGGGCCAATGAAGTCGACGAAGTTAAAAACAACGTCTCAGTTGAGCTATTTTTATTCAATAAAAATTACACCCCGTTCAAGGTAAAATATTCCGACAGCCTTACCAGCACCGTTAAATCAATGTTCATGAACGAGGCGATTAGTTTTGTTATTAAGGAAGCTGATAAAGGCTTAGAGTGCCGTGAATATGAGAAAAGCGATGGCGAAGAAAATGTGATTTATCACACCAAGCTCAAATCTGTCGGTCGCGCCGAAACCTTAATTACCCTGATCGAGAACGAATATAAAAATATTGATACTTTTAGCGACGATGCCTATGGCTTCAAGAAGATTAAAGGTATTATTGCTAAGTTTACCTACCCAGGTGGCGACACCGGCAATAAAACTTTCTATATTGCTAAGGGTATTACTGCGAGTTCTGCGCTTAAGGGTAGCAGCAGCTGGGAACTGAACGGCGAAAGTTTTGAGCCTTTCTCGGCCGAAGTTGCCATCCGCATGCCTGAGGATAATCAAGTTGCCATCATTGATCACACAGTGATTATCTTTAATCAGTCTAAATTTGAGAAACTTTTCCAATATGATTTTAAGACCCAAGTAATTGCCGACGAAAAGGCTAAAGAGCTTACTGAAAAGTATAAATTATCTTTCGCAGAAGGCTTGACCCTGAACTCATTGCTACAAGATCGTAAACCTCTGCTGAAAAAACTCCAAGCTCTCGACATCGCCGACGAAATGTCGCAAGACAAGCTCATCGACTATGCCGATGAAATGCAGTTAGAACTTATGACCGACGAAGATAATTCAATTATTATTATGGACGATAAAGATTTATCAATGTTTATTAATCTAATTAATGAAGATTACTACATTTCACCAGTCAATGGTAAACGTTACGAGATTAAGTCGAAGAAGCTACTGGCGGAGCCGGATGGGGAACCGCCACGCGGGTAGGCTTGATAGTTTTTGACAAAATGTTGGGAAGAAGCAAGATAAGCACTTTTTGTGCGTGACTTGAAATGAAAAAATGTCATACACTGATAAATGTCAGGAATATAGATTTTTAACAATTCAAATCTGACTTAACAAATACTCACAAAAATTGTTAAACTAAATTCTTATTGATTGACGAGGCAACGAACGGCTAAGTAGCCAGTTCGGTAATAGGCGTTTTTGGGTATTACAGCTATGCCGCCACCAGCATTGGCATATAAATCAAAAGCGGCTCTCGTGGAAACTTGAGGAGTGGATGACCATAAACGTACAACAGTTCCTTGGCCCGCTACGGTTTCTGAATTTACTAAGCCTGAAAATACAATTGATATAGGTGCGTTAGTAAACTGTGAGATAGTGACACCTTCCCAGTGGCCACTATGACCTTCTATATCTTCAATCCAGCTACCAGTAGTGATATAGTTATTCAACATGATATAGAACTCGCTGCTGGTAGCATCAGAATTTCCGGCGCTCGGCAACCTCCAATTTTTAGGACATATAGAATACAATGCGTCTCCCTCGGTAGAAGTAGTTGCGCTTCCGGCTGTAGCTTGAGAAAAGTTATAGTAGTTTCCGTAGTGGTTAGAATTACCTTTATAAATAGAATTATTAGCAAAAGCAAAGTTAAGAGTATACCCATCTGGCCCCACATTGCTCAACTGATTAGTTAAGGTCATAGGAGTACCATATTCACCTAACTCTAAGTTCTGGGTCA
>CAYMXW010000024.1:0-8421 GCA_964394555.1 uncultured Candidatus Saccharibacteria bacterium
CTCCTAAACTCATAAGGTGCATTAATTAAACCAAAAATAAAATAGATTAAATAACGGGTTAATTATACCATATCCTAAGAAGATACAAAATTGCTACTGCTTTTGAGTGACCCTGAATTCTTCTGCTATAGCGTCGATAAACTTTAGACCTTCGTCAATGACTATTCGTTTTAGATAGTGCATTTTAACATAAAAAATGGGGCATAACTGCCCCATACAACACTTCAGCAATCAGTTTTTCAACTTAACAAATGACCATTAGTACGCCGCATTATTGGCATTGAACAGCCGCACTTCGATATGGGGATTATTTCCCCATACCAGCCTCGTTATGAGCTTGCCATCTCTACCGAGACTTTTGTTGCGCACTATTGCAACATCAGACAGAGGCCTGCCGCCCCGTCTGATCTCTTCGGCAATGCGTGGCTCGCACACATAATGCACGCGATCATCTTTTCTTCTGGATTCCGGTTCTTCCGGAAGCTCTCTATCGCTAGGCGCAATCTCAATCTCTTTTATTGCACCCGTAACTTCTTCATATACGAAGATAGTATCGTTAGTCATATTGACTAACAACGCTGTCTGCCTTATTGTTCCGTTTCCGTACATTCTATCTCCCCTTTCTTAAGGTACTAGCTGAAGTGCATCTTTTCATTATACCACACTTTACCCAAAAAATCAACCTCTACCACATTTCATGCTTGGAATTTGTAACTTTTTATGCTACAATGGAAAAACGGCCTTACTGAACAAGCTATGCTAAGCTATGCTAAGTCATAATAGCTAGAACCTTTAAAGAGAAGGGGGAGATTTAATAAATGAAAAAACGTTATTTCAACACTAGATTAACTAACTCAATCGTCAATTTGACAGATGAGGCAATATCTCTCTACGAAGAGACTAGCGGTAAAATCAAAACTTTTCATCCTGCTAAAGAAGAGATGCCAGGCAAAAGTGTTTTTTTCGAAAATGGAGCACCGGCATTTTACTATGTAGTTAATCAGGAAAAACTCGACGAGATAAAACAGTCTTGTCGCCGACTTGACGACGTTGCCGTCATTGACCACTTTTCTGTCGGTAGAAACAACAGAGCAATCGTGTACTTGAATTGGGCTAAGTGCCCTAAGGTGAAAATTCGCTTGCATAATGATGCACACAAGTACGCGTGCGCGTAAAGTATTTTAAGAGTAAGGCCTTCTTATACGACCTCAACATCAGTTGGGGTCTTTTAATTTCAAAAATTTTACTTAATAATTATGTTATAATAAACTCATGGTTAATCAATCTCAAACTCAATATAGTCACAATTGTAATATTACTTTTAAGATCGTAATCGGTGTGGTTGCTGCGCTGGTAGTATTTGCCCTCGGAATTAGTATTGGTCGGGCGTTTCATTCGATACCCTATTCTCCCACCGATGCTTTGCCAGCAGCCGAAGCCGGCACCGGTGAGCGCGGCGCCCAATTTGGTGTCGATGCCAATATTAATGAGGCTACTATCGATGACTATCTCGGTCGTAGCGACAGTGTTTATCGTGATATGCGTATGCTAGAGGACCCTGCTGATTATGCTGCTATCGGTGGTGACTCTTATCTCAGCGGCTATGTAGATGGTTTTGAAGTTGTGCCGTATCCGTATCTTGTCAATGTCACCGGCTTGCCCGAAGCGGTCGGTGAGAGCTATACTGGCCCCACATTGTTCACACTTAACGAAGACGGCTCCTACGCCGCCAATTATCAAGAATCAATGCAGATTCTCGAAGATCTCTTTCCTAAGGACAAAAATATCTTCTTAATGTGTGGCGGTGCCGGTTACGCTGGCCAGACTAAAGATTTACTCACCAAGCTCGGTTGGGACGCTAGCAAAATCTATAATGTTGGCGGCTACTGGTTTTATGAAGGGAATCACAACGTCAAGGTCAAAAACGACGACGGTACCTACGCTTTCTGGAAGATTCCTTACCACGCCATCGATTTTACAACTTTAACTCCAGTTAAATAATGACCGCAAAAACCACAAGCGCTAAACGCAAGAATTCTACTCGGCAAAATCATTTCGCACGTTTTAAATGTTATTGCTTAAATCACAAATTGCTAACCATAACCGTATCAGCACTTGTGCTTATCTTCGCTACCTTCGCAGTTTGGCAACTTGCCATCCCGCATACTTTTCGTCTTAGCAACGCTTCGTATGGTGGTAGCGAGCAGATTGATATCAGCAAGGCTGAGTACGAGCAACTTATTCAAGACAAAGCTTCGTTTATCGTCTTTATTGATCAGCCAGGCTGCATCACCGCCAACAAACTCCGCGAGATGTTAAACGATATCGCAGAAGAATATCAAATCCACATCTACCACATCATGTGGTCCGATATTCAAGGAACCAATTTGCGCGAACAAGTTAAATATTACCCCTCCGTCGCCATCATTCAGCACGGTCAAATCATAGACGCGCTCGACGCTAACTCCGACGCTCACACCGCCTACTACAACTCCGAGACCGATTTAAAAGATTGGATTTTGCACTATGTTCAATTACCGTAAATTACGCGAGTTACTAACGTTATCTTCAATAATTTTAATCCCCGCCTTGGTAATGCTAGTATCTTTTGTCATCTTTTTAATTGCTTTTCCTAACGCTCCAGATTGGAAAGACCATTACAGTCTAACTTATGAGTTGACGCTATTGATTTTTGTGGTGGGCGTCGGCATATTCCTCACACCACTCTACTTAGCTATCAGTTTTGCGTCCATTATTGTTTATTATAAAATGCGCATTAAAGGCATCGAGCTTCATAAAAAAGATCGCATTTTTTGGGTAGTCAACCTAGTCACCATCATTGTTTTTGGGCTAATCGAGATTATTTTTAATCCCAATTTCTTTCTTGGCTCACCCACAGGGATAATCTTAATCCCCGAGATGCTTACCGTTATAGTATTAGCATTTGGCTTTGCATCTATTATCGTGATGTGTAAAATCAAACCTGGCGACGAACGAGTGTTTTGGCCACTCATCTTAAATTGGGGCGCACTTCTTTTTACCATCATAATTTTGGCTATTCTTGGTTTCGGCAATCTAATTGCTATGTTTCTTTTTATGCCTTTTACCTGGATCGTTAGTGCGGGACTTGTTCCGGCAATGTTGGTAAATATTGTAGTATATTTGCCGTTGATTCTATTTTTCGCCGGCACCAGTCAATTTTTTACCGCCAAATATCGCCCCGATAAACTCCCCATAACTACTGCATTAAATTCTATAACTTTGCTGAGCTTGATATTTGTTCAGTTATTTTCTCTACATATTTTAGGCGCCTCAGTAATTTTATTGGCGATTATTGCTGCCACAGCGACAGTCTTAGTTGTTATATTAGCAAGGTTTTTCCACGGCAGGCAAATACAAGATCTTACACCTTGGCAAGTGTTATCAATATCTCTAGTTATATTATTTACCGGCGCTTTTGGCTTTTCTTTTTATATTTTGGCAAAATACGCCCCGACAATCGTCAGTTGGCCCGGGTTGGGTGTTAGTAGTTCTATCATAGAACCCAAAAGTCAAAAAAACACCACAACAAATAATTCCGTAGACGACGAACAAGAAGCTATCGAAGATTTTGACGAAGAAGTTGAAGGCTCTGACACTGACGATTTTGAAAATGAATTCGAAGAAGACAATGATAACTATGAAGATTACGAAGGTGATGAATATGATGAATATGACGAGGATTATGGTGACTATGACGATGAAGAGGATTTTGATTATGAAGATTACGAAGACGAAGAAGATTTTTAAACTTCATAACATCTAAAATATGTTATTATAAATTCAATGGAAGAGAAACGAACTAGTCATCAAGCGTCGCGGTCGCGGCGTCCTAAATTTCGCTGGCGTCGAATTTCTGCGCTAGTAGTTTTGCTCGGCGGTATTGTTTTTTGGCTATTGGCGAATCCCGCCAGTTACGAACCCGAAATCGTCTACGAAACGCCCAATACGAACACTACTAACGCCGACGCCCCGCTCGCTACCACTGTCCTTGAAAAGCTCGAAATCAAAGGTCGCGCCCCCAAAACCGACTACGCTCGCACCCAGTTCTACGACGGCTGGCCCAATATGGAAGACGGTTGTAGCCTCCGCCAAAAAATTCTCCTGCGCGACCTCGGCGACAGTGCCCGGCTTGACGGTTGCAATGTCGTCAGCGGCGAATATACCGAGCCCTACACCGGCGAACATTTAATTTTTACCGCCCGCGAGCAAATCAGCAAAGGCCTCCAAATTGACCATATTGTAGCTTTGAGTGATGCTTGGCAGAAAGGCGCTCAAAACCTCAGTCAAGCTGTTCGCTATCAAATCGCCACCGACCCGCTCAACCTCGTGGCGGTTGATAGTTCCGCCAACCAGAAAAAATCCGATGGCGATGCCGCCACCTGGCTTCCTAGTAACAAAGCCTTTCGTTGTGAATATGTCGCTCGTCAAGTTTCGGTTAAGTACAAATACCATCTCTGGGTCACCGAAGCCGAGCACGACGCTATTGATAAAGTATTGCAGAATTGCCCCAATCAGCTCGCCGTCGATGTTAGCTTGCCCTCTGGACAAAATTAACAAAATGTGATATAATAGAGGTATGGACTCTACGTACGCAGATAACAAAAATTTAAAAGAAAAGCTAAAAACCCTCCCTGTCTCTCCAGGGGTTTATTTTCATAAAGACAAAACTGGCGAAATTATCTATGTTGGTAAAGCTGCCGTTCTTAAAAACCGCGTCCGTCAGTATTTTCATCATACCAAGAAAGACCCTAAGACCACCGCTCTCGTCGCAGAAATCACCGACACCGACTGGATCACAGTTGATACCGAGATGGACGCTCTCTTTCTCGAGTCCGAAATGATTAAACGCTATAAGCCCAAATGGAATATTCTCCTGCGTGATGACAAGTCCGTCAGTTATGTCCGCATTGACACCAAGTCTAAAATACCCTATGTTTCCATCACCCGCACCCCCCAAGATGACAAAGCCCGTTATATCGGCCCCTTTTATGGTAAAACCGCTATTGAAAAATCACTAAGAATCCTCCGGCGTATTTTCCCTTATTATGACAAACCCTACACTGGTAAAAAGACTCTCAACACCGACCTTGGGCTCACTCCGGGTATTGAGATTGCCGACAACCCCGCCCAAGCCACCAAAGAATACAAGCAAAACCTCCGCAAACTCATCTTATATCTCGAAGGCGGTCGCCAAAAACTCTTAAGACAGCTCGAAAAAGAGATGAACCTCGCCGCTAAGCATCAAGATTACGAGCACGCCGCCAAACTCAAAGATCAACTCTACTCTCTCCAAGCTCTTCGCAAAAAAATCGTTTTCAGCGACAAAGAGTTCTTAGACATTTCTTCCGACCAAGCCCTCAAACAACTCCAAATGTTGTTAAAATCACAACACCCAGCGCTCACTAAGCCCCCCGTGCGCATCGAAGGTTACGATGTTTCGCACCAGTCTGGTACTAACGCAGTCGCTAGCATGGTGGTATTCACCAACGGCACCGCCGACCGTTACCAGTATCGTAAATTCAAAATCCGCCAAAAAAATTCTCAAGACGACCTCGCTAGTCTTAAAGAAACTATCGCCCGTCGACTAGGGCACCCCGAGTGGCCCTACCCCGACCTCGTAATCCTCGATGGTGGCATTACCCAAGTCAATGCGGTTAAAGATCAACTCAAAGAACATAATATCGCCGTCATCGGTCGCGACAAATCTGGCGACCACAGCCGTTCTGCCGGAGTTAATATCGTCCTCGCTGACGGCACCTACCACCCGCTCCCCACCAGTTCTCACATCGCTCGCCTCGTCGCCCGCATCGACGAAGAAGCTCACCGTTTTGCTATCACCTACCACACTTTGTTAAAACGCAAAAACATGCTAAAATAAGCTTATGATTAAAGACCAGATTTTTGTATTCCTTTTGCGCTGGGCATTTTCTAGTGCCGGCATGTGGCTCTGTATTACTCTCTTTGGCCACCTCAGCGGCGAATCCACTTTTTGGCTCTACGTAGTCGCCGGTCTGATTTTTTCGCTCGTCAATTCCATCATCAAACCTCTTGCTACGCTCGTCTCCCTTCCACTCATCATCTTAACGCTTGGCCTTTTTGTCCTCCTTATCAATACCGCCATGGTCGGTCTCACCATTTGGATTTTGCCCAATGTCGAAATCAGTTTTGGCGGTGCCATCCTTTCGGCTCTCACTATGAGTATGATAAACTATCTTGTCAATTTCCTCGTTCCGGCGTATAATAGAGAGTAGTATGAATATTGGAGCTATTTTACAGACAATAATTTTAATCTCATCCATTTTGATTGTCGTTTTAATTTTACTACAACAGCGCGGTGCTTCACTTGGTGCCGGTTTTGGCGGCAGCGGGGAATTATACACCACTCGTCGCGGTCTTGATAAGTCATTGTTTGTCACCACTATTGTTTTTTCGGTTATTTTCGTCGGCTGTATTATCTGCTTGCTGTTAATCCCATCATCATAATATGGTTAAAAAATCAAGTCGGCGTGGGCAAAGGTTATCACAAAAAATTAGTCGTTTTTCGCGCGTTGCTAGCGAAGCCAGCCAAGAGCATATCAAAGAAAACTTAGTCGAAAAACTCCCTCATGCGCGTAATGTCCGCCTGCTTATCTTAGAATGGAGCCTACTAATGTCGGTGCTAATTCTTCTTGCTATCACACAGGCTTTTTGGTACTCCGATTCTAACGCTACCAATTCTTTTGCTCGCGGCGGCACTTATACCGAAGCCACCATTGGCGAGATTAACTCATTTAATCCGCTCTCTGCCACCACTAATTCTGAAAAGGTTTTGAGCCGTCTGATGTTTGCCACGCTCACCGCCAACGATTACTCTGGCCATGTCGGCGTTGGTCTCGCCGATTCTATCAAAGTCAATGACATCGGCGACGTTTGGACTTTACATTTGCGCGACAACCTCAAATGGTCAGATGGTGAGCCCATCACCAATGAAGATGTTATCTTCACCGTCAAATTAATTCAAGATGCCAACACTACTACCGCTTACAGTTCTAATCTCGCCAAGGTCGAACTCACCGAGGACGAAAATAAAAATCTCGTTTTTACCCTCGCCAAGCCCTATATTAATTTTGACTCTGCTCTCGAAATCCCGATTTTACCCGAGCATATTTTAAAAGACACTGACCCCGCCAAGATTTCTGAGCACAATTTTAGCACTCTTAGCCCCGTCACTTCTGGTGCTTTTACTTATAACGCTTCGCAAATTATCGACGTTGATTCGGGCGAACAAATCGTCTATCTTAAATCCAACCCGTTTTACTATAACGACGAGCCCCTAATTAGCACATTTGCCATCCACGCCTTTGCCGACTCCGAGTCAGTCATCAAGGCTTTAAATAGTGGCCTCGTTACCGCTACCGCCGAACTTGGCCCTACCGATCGTTCTCAAATCACTTCCGGCAATATCTACGAACGCGAAACTGCCATCAATAACGGTGTCTATGCCTTTATTAATACTTCATCTCGCACTCTTAATAATCGTAGTCTCCGCCAAGCCATCCGTCAAGGTATTAATATGGACGAAATTCGTGCTCCACTCGGCGATGAACAGCCACTCAATTACCCGATTCTAGCCTCCCAAAACGCCGTTTCTAAGTATCCCGAGATCCCTCAGTATAACCTCGCCGAGGCCAAAGACGCCATCGCCGGAATTGAATTTGACCGCAGCACTCCCATTAGTATCGTCACAGTTTCTAATGGCTATCTACCAGCCCTCGCCGAAAATTTCAAAACCGCCATCGAAAATCTCGGTCTTCAAGCCGAAGTGATGGTCTCTGACGCCGACCAAGATTTTCTCGCTCAAATAGTTCGCCCCCGCAACTACGATATCCTAATCTACGAAGTTGAACTTGGCGCCGACGCCGATCTTTTTGCCTATTACCACTCTTCGCAGGCCTCACAAAACGGTCTTAACCTTTCTAACTACCGCAACACTTTAGTTGACAATATCATCCTCTCTGCCCGTAGTACTATGGATGGCGCTTTGCGTGCCAACAAGTACGAGACTTTCTTAAACTACTGGGTTAACGATGTGCCAGCTATCGGCATCTATCAACCTAATATGGCCTACTATTTTAATAAAAACACCCGTAATTTTTCTGAGGATAATCATTTAATTACCACCCTCGATCGTTTTGAGGATGTCAATTACTGGGGCGCCGTACCTACCAAGCTTAACCGCACTCCATAATTTCTGTACATAAAATCATAAATTGTGTTATAATATAATTACGCGCCTGTGGTGGAATTGGTAGACACGCTACCTTGAGGTGGTAGTGGCCGCATAAGGCTGTGCTAGTTCGAGTCTAGTCAGGCGCACCAAATGTAGATTTAATATATTTA
>CAYMXW010000025.1:0-7843 GCA_964394555.1 uncultured Candidatus Saccharibacteria bacterium
AGCTCAACGAGCGCGTCAACGAAGCTTGGTCTGACATCACTGTTCAGCTCAAGTACCGCGCCGACCTGATTCCTAACCTCGTCGAGACCGTCAAAGGTTACGCCAAACACGAAAAAACCGCTTTTGAAAACGTCACCGCCGCCCGTAGCGCCGTGATGAGCGCCAAATCTGTCAAAACTACCGCCGAAGCCGAAAAGTCCCTCGAAGGTGCGCTTTCTAAGGTCTTTGCCATCGCCGAAGCTTATCCTGAACTCAAAGCTAGCGACAATTTCAAAGAACTCCAAGTCCAAATGCAAGACACTGAAGACAAGATCCAAGCCGCTCGCCGTTTTTACAACAACGGTGCCAAAGAGCTCAATACTAAGATTAAAATGTTCCCCTATAACTTAATCAATAATATGATTGGCCATTTCAAAACTCGTGAATATTACGAAGTCGAAGCATCTGAACAGGCAAAAATCGAAAAAACCCCCGAAGTTAAATTCTAATTACTATGTACAAGCAAATCGCCGCCAATAAACGCAATACTTGGATTATCCTCTTTGGGTTTATCCTGATTATTGCTGGTATTGGTTGTGCTTTTGCCTACGCCTATGGCGACTGGGGCATCGCTATCTGGGTGCTAGTCGCCTCTACTATATATGCCGTGATTCAATATTTTCTCTCCGCCTCGCTTGCTACCGCTATGACCGGCGCCCACGAAATTCAGAAAAAAGATTGCCCCAAACTCTATAATACCGTTGAGAACCTCAGTATCACCACCGGTTTGCCTATGCCCAAGGTTTATCTAATCGACGATCCCGCACCAAACGCTTTTGCCACCGGTCGCGACCCCAAGCATGCCGTGGTCGCCGCTACCACTGGCCTGCTCGATATTATGGATAGCAAAGAACTCACCGCCGTCATGGCACACGAGATGTCGCATGTTAAGAACTATGATATCCGTGTTTCGACTATTGTTTTTGGCCTAGTTTGTTTGATTGGCTTTATTGCCGACATCGGCACACGCATGCTGTTTTTCGGTGGTCGCAGTAGTGACGACCGTAGTCCGCTAGGCTTTATTATTGTCATTGCTACCTCAATTCTCGCCCCGATTGCCGCTTTGATAGTTCAAATGGCGGTTTCGCGTGAACGCGAATATTTAGCCGATGCTTCCTCCGTTAATATCACTCGCTACCCCGAAGGCATGATTTCGGCCCTCAAAAAACTCGACACTCACGCCCGACCTATGCGCCAGCAAAACTCTTCCACCGAGGCTCTCTTTATCAGTAGCCCCCTCAAAAAGGGCACCATCAGCAACCTCTTTAGTACCCACCCCCCTATCGCAAAACGCATCGCGAGGCTCGAAGATGGCAAGAAAACTTTCTAAAAGTTCGAGAAAACATAAATTTGCTAGCGTCCGCAGATTTATGTTTTCTTTGACTTTCAATAAACTACATAAATCTTTCCGTCGTTCCTATCGCGAGGACTATCTACGCGAATTTACTCCGCCCGGCCTTCTAGAACACGCTTTTGCCACTCTCAAAATGCTTTTCAAAGACCACCATTTCCGCACTTTTGGGTTTTTGATGCTTATCATGGTCATCGCCAACATTTTTCTTATCGGCTTGATGAGCGAGCAAACTTACGTTACTTTTCAAGAAACTCTTGACTCCACCAATTCCGAAATTGGCACCGAAGACCTCAATAACTTCGCCAAGGCTAGCCTTCTCTTAGTCTCCACCATCGCTACCGGCGGCCTCACTAGCGGTTTTACCGACACTGAGCAAATTTTTATCGTCATTATCTTTCTCGTCATCTGGTTAGTGACGGTTTACCTAGTTCGTCATTTTCTCGCTGGTAAAAAAATCAAACTCCGCGACGCTTTTTATAACGCCTGCGCCCCTATTATCTCTACTCTTATTGTCCTCGCAGTGATTTTCCTCCAAATGATTCCGATTTTTCTCGTCATTATCACTTATTCCGCCGCCATCTCTACCGAATTTCTTAACACGCCGTTTTACGCGCTAGTTTATTTTGTCTTTGCCTCTTTAATGCTTATTCTCTCGGGCTACTGGCTCTCTAGCTCGCTAATTGCACTCGTCGCCGTCACCGCTCCGGGTCTCCGCCCACTCACCGCGCTCTCTACTGCCTCTGACTTAATGCTCGGGCGCCGCATCAAATTTATCATCCGCCTAATTTTCCTCATTATCGTCATCGCTTTCTTCTGGGTAATTATTATGATGCCGATTATTCTCCTCGATATGTGGCTTAAAAGTAGTTTCGACTGGACTACCGGCATCCCCATCGTACCAGTTTGTCTACTTATCACCACCTGTTTTTCCTTCATCTACGCCGCCACTTATCTCTATCTCTATTACCGTAGGATGTTAGATTATGAAGAAAACTGAAGCTGCTGAACGCATTGCTAAACTACGCGAACTGATTAACGATTACCGTTATCATTACCACGTACTTGACGAGTCTATCATGACTGAAGCCGCCGCCGACTCTCTTAAACACGAATTATCCCAGCTCGAAGCCCAGTTTCCCGAGCTGATCACTCCCGACTCGCCCACTCAACGCGTCGCCGGCAAGCCCCTAGATAAATTCAAGAAGGTCAAACATAAAGAGCGCATGATCAGCCTCGCCGACGTCTTTTCAGAAGAAGAAATCAAAGATTGGCTCGCCCGCAACGAAAAAATCTTGGGCCACAAAATCACCGAACTATTTACCGATATTAAAATGGACGGCCTCGCTTGCTCACTTCATTATGAAAACGGCTTCTTTACTCAAGCCGTCACGCGTGGCGATGGTCTAGTCGGCGAAGATGTCACTATGAACGTCCGCACCATCGAAAACGTCCCTCTAAAAATCAGCGACACCTCACCAGTCGAGGTCCGTGGTGAAATTGTTATTTTTAAAAATGATTTCGCCAAACTAAATCAAAAACAACTAGACGACGGCGAAAAACCTTTTGCCAACCCCCGTAATCTCGCCGCCGGCACTATTCGCCAACTCGACCCCGCCATCGCTGCCTCTCGCCCTCTTAAATTCATTGCTTATGATCTCGTTACTCCTGACCTCCCCACCCACAGCGCCGCCTACGAAATGCTCCGCCAGCTTGGCTTCCGCACCTCCGGCGAGGATAAGATTTGGCATGATTTTTCCAAATTATTTTCTTATATCAAAAAACTTGATGCGTACCGCCAAACCTTGCCCTGGAACACCGACGGCATGGTTATCAAAATCAACGACCGTAAAATTTATAAATCACTAGGTATTGTAGGCAAAACTCCCCGTGCCGCCGTCGCCTTCAAATTTCCCGCCGAAGAATCCACCACTAAAGTCCGCGATATCGTCATTAGCATTGGCCGTACCGGCGCTGCTACCCCCGTCGCCATCCTCGACCCCGTCGAGGTCGCCGGTAGCACCGTCCGCCACGCTTCGCTTCATAATGCCGACGAAATCGCCCGCCTCGACGTCCGTATTGGCGACACTGTCATCATCTATAAAGCCGGTGACATTATTCCTCAGATTAAAGAAGTTCTCACCACCCTTCGCCCCAAACATACCGCAAAATTCAACTACCAACAAGCCCTCAAAGAACAATATCCTGAACTAACCTTTGAACGTCCCGCTGGCGAAGCAGTTTATCGCGTCAAAGGGGAATCATCCGATTTTATCTTAAAACGCGCTATCGAATATTACGCTAGCAAACCCGCCCTTAATATCGAAGGTCTTGGCAGCAAAAACGTTGCCGCCCTCGTCGACGCCAAGTTAGTCAGTTCTATCGCCGACCTCTATAAACTAACTGTCAATCAGATCGCCAAGCTCGACCGTTTTGCTCAGCTCAGCGCCGAAAACCTCGTCACCGCTATCAATAACAGCAAAACTCCACCTCTCAGCAAATTCATCACCGCACTCGGCATCCGCCACGTTGGCTCCCAGACCGCCACCGCACTGGCTAACCATTTTCAATCCATCGAAAACCTCGCCGAAGCCACCAAAGATCAACTTTTGAGTATCCCCGATGTTGGTGAAGTCGTCGCCGAGTCTATTCTCGCCTATTTTGCCGACGAAGACAATCTCCAAGTGCTCGCAGAGCTTAAAAATCTCGGCATGGAACCGCACTACCAAGACATCTCCACTCTCCCGCTCACCGGTCAAAGTTATATCATCACTGGCTCCCTCGATAGCATGGATAGAGAATCCGCCGAAGATGCCCTTCGCGCTCTCGGCGCCACCGTTACTAGCAGCGTCACTAAAACCA
This sequence comes from uncultured Candidatus Saccharibacteria bacterium, assembly GCA_964394555.1. Lineage (GTDB taxonomy): Bacteria > Patescibacteriota > Saccharimonadia > Saccharimonadales > Saccharimonadaceae > Nanosyncoccus. The sequence goes on from CAYMXW010000025.1 coordinate 4,253, forward strand.
CCACCGCTCTCATCGCCGGTACTAAGCCGGGCGGTAGTAAAACTAAAAAAGCCGCCGCGCTCGGCATCCCCACCATCGATGAAACCGCCCTACTTCAACTATTGAACAAATAATTTACTCAACTTTTCCACAGGCTTAACTGGGGTAAATATTCTGCTATCCTTAAAAGTTCGTTATATTTACACATTCTATCAGTTCTCGACATCGAACCAGTCTTGATTTGTCCCGCATCTAACCCCACCGCAATATGCGCTATCGAAGTATCTTCGGTCTCGCCCGAACGATGCGACACGATCGTCTTATAACCAGCCTTTTTTGCTGCTTCAACCGTCTCAATCGTTTCGCTCAAAGTACCAATTTGGTTAGGTTTGATCAAAATCGCATTTGCCGCGCCGCTATCTATACCTTGCTCTAATAATTTAACGTTTGTCACAAACAAATCATCGCCTACTAGTTGTACTTCTGAACCTAGTTCAGCGGTCATTTTCTGCCAACCGCCCCAATTTTTCTCGTCTAAACCGTCTTCTATCGAAATAATCGGGTATTTGTTAATCAACTCCTTATACCACTCAATCATCTCATCTGTACTCTTATGGCGACCACTAGTCTTAAATACGTATTTATTGTCTTGATAAAACTCCGACGCTGCCACATCTAGCGCTATTGCAACATCTCTTCCAGGTTGATACCCGGCCGCCGTAATCGCTTGAACAATATAATTCAAAGGTTCTTCGTTGTTTTGTCCCAATTTAGGCGCATAACCACCTTCGTCACCCACCGTAGTCGGATAGCCGCGTTCTTGTAAAATCTTTTTCAACTCCCGAAACACTCGTGTACCAATTTCCAGAGTATCGTTAATGGTCGAGGCCATGAGTGGCACTATCATATACTCTTGAATATCGGTCGACCAGTCAGCGTGCGCGCCACCGTTCATGATATTCATCATCGGTAGCGGTAACGTCATCTCGTGATTTCCCGACAGCTCTGCTATATATTGGCAAAACAACAAGCCCTTACTGCGTGCCATCGCCTTAGCGGTCGCAAGCGACACCGCCAAAATCGCGTTTGCCCCTAGTTCCGATTTATTATCTGTACCATCTATCTCGCACATCATTTCATCGACCATAATTTGATCGGCTGAATTGCCTACCAGCACGTCACGAATCGTATAGTTAACATTCCAAACGGCTTTTTGGACACTTTTGCCGCCAAAATATCGCTCATCGCCATCGCGTAGTTCCAAGGCTTCACTTACGCCAGTAGAAGCTCCGGACGGCACAATCGCCCGCCCCGATGCGCCATTTTCCAAAAATACATCCGCTTCCACCGTTGGATTACCACGGCTATCTAGCACCTGCCGAGCCCGAATATCAGAAATAACCATAACAATATTATACCACATGTGTTATAATAAATGTATGAGTTTAATTTCGTCCGACAAAGCTCCATTAGTAGCTGACGAGAATACTATTCTCGCCCTCGACATTGGTACCGAATTTATCAAAGCGGTCATCGCCAAAAAGACCAAAGACGGCCAGCTCGAAATCATTGGCGTTGGTCGTGCCCACCAAGAATCTAGCAACATGTACGCCGGTGCCATCGCCGACATTCCTGCCGTCATCGGTGTTTGCGAAAAGGCTCTAAACGAAGCCGAAAACCAAGCCAAAGTCACTTGTAAGTTAGTTACTGTCGGTATTGCTGGCGAGCTCATCAAGGGTAATACTTCCACTATCCGCTATCGCCGCAGTAACGGCAACAAACCTTTGTCTGAGCAAGAAATGGATTCGATTATCGACCGCGTTCAAGCTAAAGCCGGCGAACAAGCTAAAAAAGAAGTCGCTATTGAGACCAACAATCCTAACGTCGAGGTCCGCCTAATCAATTCCGCCATCGTTTCCATGCAAATTGACGGTTACAAAATCAGCAACCCCATTGGGTTCAAAGGTTCTGATGTTACGATTCAATTTTACACCGCCTTTGCGCCGCTCGTTCACATTTCTGCTATCGAAAAAGTCTGCGCCGAGCTTAATCTAGAGCTCCTCGCAGTTGCTGTTGAGCCGTTTGCGGTTTGTCGCGCCTGTCTCGGCGAAGAAGTCGATAGCAATTTCTCCGGTATCGTCATGGATATTGGTGGTGGCACTACCGATATCGCCGTCGTCGATGACGGTGGTGTCGAAGGCACCAAGATGTTCAGCATCGGCGGTCGCAGTTTTACTCATCAAATCGCCGAGTCACTCGGTATTGACTTTAACACTGCCGAAGAATACAAACTCGCCCTCGAAACCGACAAGATTGAACCAGAAATCCGCAAAAAAATTTACGCCGCTCTCGCTCGCAACCTTGCAGTTTGGCTTTCAGGCGTCGAGATTACCCTAGAAGAATTTAATGTCTCCGAAATGCTTCCCGGTCGCATTCTACTCTGTGGCGGTGGTGCCGGTCTAACAATTTTACAAGAAGCGCTCGCCACTACCAACTGGTTTGGTGACCTCGCGTTTGCTCGTCGTCCCGTTATTCACCTCGTCGAAGCCATCGACATTCCCGGTATTTACAACACCACTCCCACTAAACTCGATCACTCATATATCACTGCTCTTGGCTTGCTCCGCGTCGCGCTTGACACTCTTAGTGGCGAAGAGTCCGGTGGCATCCGTGATAAATTGGCCAAGTTGTTGCAGAACTAAGAGAAGGAGAAGTTAAATATTTTTTGAGGGGCACCCGCAGTCGCTACGAGGACGCAGCGAGGAGCCCCGTGAAGACGGGCGCGACGAGCGTCCCGAAAAAAATCGTTTAACTTCTCCTTCTTTTAAATTTTCTAATTTATATTGCCCAAATTGTACACGATGTAGCCTCACGACCGTGTGGCCGAGCGCACCAAATGTTCGGCGTATCTGCCGATTTCGCCCCTCACTCATCGTCACCTGCCATCTTAATCTTGAATCATCTAACCGCATTAGTCCTAATTTCGACACCCCATCGCCAATCTCCACCCCAAAATCACTAATCATCTGCTGATGCAAAGGCTCCAAAGCGTGGTCCAACTCTACTTCGTATACTTTAGTTTTAACAAATTTTGGATGCGTCATTTGATAGGCAAAATCACCGTCGTTCGTCAAAATTATCAAGCCCGAAGAATCCTTATCTAGCCTCCCCACCGTTTTTAAACTTCGCAAATCATCTGGCAACAACTCATAAATCGTCGGCGCCGCCCCCTGCGCTCGCCTCGAACATACATAGCCAGCTGGTTTATTAAATAAAATATAAGAAAAATCGGCCTCGAAAGGCACTACTTTCTTATTATAGCACACTTTGGTATTTTTGTCAATACGCTCCCCCAACACTGCTATTCGACCATTCACCAGAACCTTACCAGCAAAAATCGCATTGTCAGCTTCTCGTCGCGACATTCCCAATCGCTCGGCCAAAAATTTATTTAATCTAATTTTATCCGGCGACTGGTCCATTTAAGTTTGGCGTACTTACTTCAGTCGGCGTTGCTGGCGTAGCCGGAGTACTAGGAGCAGCCGGCGCAGAGGTGCTAGGGGCAGTTGTCGGAGCAACTTGAGTGTCATTACTATCACTCACCGGATCACG
>CAYMXW010000026.1:0-7528 GCA_964394555.1 uncultured Candidatus Saccharibacteria bacterium
TAAGTTCCTCGAGCGCATCGTGCTCGACGCCGTAACTTTCTAAGAACTCTTTGCGCTCGGCTCTGTCCATGCCGGACATTTCTTCTTCAAGCTTGGCGTTAACGAATATCGCGTTGTTCACGGTCGCAGGGCCTGTCGCCGCATTTTCCCCCACTGCGCTATCGCTTGTGGGGGTCCCCCAAGCGGCGCCACCCGCGACCTTGCTATGCGCGTCACCCGCCCCCCTATCGGCGCCACCTGCGACCTTGCTATGCGCGTCACCCGTCGACACTAGGTCCTTTAACTTATCCTGCAAATCTCTGTCTGTCAGGCCGGATTCGTCGACGTTGAACATGTAAATAACTGGCTTGTCGGTGAGGTAGGGGACGTTTTCGTCTGACGGGTCTTTTTTTCTTTTGGCGGCGATTTTGGCCTTAGTTTCTTCATCGGCAAGTTGGAGTTCGAGATTGATAATGTCGATGTCGTCTTTGGCCTGCTTGATAATATCGTCTTCCGGCTTGTTATCAGCGCGAACAATATCATTGTCTTTAAAAGCGCGGACTACATGGCAGATGGCTTGGCACTCGCGAATGTGAGCAAGGAATTTATTACCAAGACCTTCGCCCCTACTAGCGCCTTGAACGAGGCCGGCGATATCAACAAATTCGACTGTCGCAGGAACCACTTTGTCGGTTTCGTACATTTTGGCCAATACGCCTAGCCGTTCATCTGGAACTGGAACGATGCCAACATTTGGCTCGATAGTAGCAAAAGGATAGTTGGCAGCAAGTGCACCAGCGTTTGTTAATGCGTTAAATAATGTGGATTTACCAACATTGGGTAATCCGATGATTCCTATTTTGAGATTCATATCTGTTATTATAGCATATTTGGTGCGTAATGTTAGCCCCTGTTATGGTTCCAGTAGATGAGTGCCGCTATTAAACTAGCTGCGGTAAGCATACTTCCTACAACCGTTAAAACTATAGTCAATTCGTATGAAATAACGTGGCCCGAAAAACTAGTGTGGTCGAACAAAAACATTGTCTGGTCGTTTTGGCTGGTTGCTGGGATGGGATTACCATTTTCGTCGGTTTGCGTCAGGCAGGGGTAGGCATTTTCGATTATTGTCGAATTACTGTTTTTGTAAGTATCTTCGTCATAACAAAGCCCCGGGACATCAGAAATTCCTACGAAGTTTTTGCGGAACATTTCTAATTTTTGAACTCCGCAAAAAGTCATTAGCCCAATTGCAATTGCAAGTAAAACCAACAACCCCGTGTTGACATAAATTCTTGCGACTGATTTGTGATTCTTTGCTTTTATATTAACAGTTCCTTGTTAAAAATTCTTGAGTTTATTATATCACAAAAGGGTGTATAATGTTTATATGGATAAATATCGAGATTTCTTTAATGCTTACGTGGCGGGGTACGACACGGAGTCGGAGTGGATTTGGCGTAAGCATGAACACACCATCAGGGTTGCTGATAATTGTAGAGTGCTAGCTGATGATTTAAAATTTAATGCATACAACACTGACCTAGCTGAACTTATCGGACTTTTTCACGACATCGGTCGCTTTGAGCAGTGGCGGGTTTATCAAAGTTTTTCAGATGACAAAACCATTGACCACGCTGATTTGGGAGTTAAAATTATCAAAGAAAATGGCATCTTGGCCGAACATCCGGACTATGAACTGATTTTGAAGGCGATCTATAACCATAATAAGTTCAAAATTGATGCTAAAATTACTGATGACCGTGAATTGACTTTTTGTAAATTGATTCGTGATGCTGACAAACTAGACATCATCCGTGAATTTGTAAGTGGCGATTTGAAACTGCCGCAAGATGGTGAAACTTATAGCATCAAGGCGCTAAATGAAATAGCTAAGCACAAGCTGCTTAATCGCAAAGCTCATGTTGACACCGCTGATGTTAGTTTGACCGCACTGGCACTGTTTAATGATATTTATTTTGATTATACCAAGCGCTGTATTCAGGAAGAGTTTTTGATTGAAAAAATTGTCGAACTTTATATTAAGTCCGACCCGGCGCAGACAAATCTATTTCGTCAGCTTGAACGTTTCATCAAAGAACAATACTAGCTATTTTGTAAATATTGGCTGGCGTCGCCATTTTTCATCCAGTTGTCGCCACGCATTTGCTCGGCTTCGCTGGATACGTCATTGATGGCCATTACCGCCATCATTGCGATTACACCTATAACCATTAAGAAAACAATTAGAAAAAGTTTGTTCTTTACTTTCATGCTTATATTATAGCACATTTAGCATAAATTAAATAGCAAACCAGTCGTCGAGGTGGAAGTCGGGGCCAGAAACGCTGGCAACGGCGAGGTGGGGGTTAAGAGATTTTAGATAGGGCTGGTATTTGAGAAAAGCTTCGGTGGCGAAATGCATTTGCTGTTGTTTTTTGGTAGTGATTTGGTCGAGCGGAGTGCCGCGAGCAGAAGATTTGCGATATTTGACCTCGGTAAAGTAAATATTGTCGTCTTTAATGCTGATGATGTCAATTTCGTAGAATTTGGTTTTGTGGTTACGGGACAAGATGCGGTGCCCCTCGCTTAACAGATATTCTGCCACGATGCCTTCTGCGCGGGCGCCGAGCGAAGTCGTTGAGGTCGTTGAAAATGTTTTTTGAGCGGCATTTTGCGACGGCTGGAGCAACATGAGCGACGAGCCCCGTGAAGACGGGCGCGAGTTGCGTCCGCTCAAATAACATTTTAAAGACGCTTTCACTGGTTTGAACGAGCGGCGGTGTTCGGGGCAGGGGCCGTACTCTTGAAGAGCGGCGCGATGCTTAGCAGTACCGTAGCCGACATGAGACTCAAAACCATATTCGGGGTATTGCTCGGCGAGATTAATCATATATTCATCACGAGCGACTTTGGCGATGATACTGGCGGCAGAAACTTCTTTGATGAGAAGGTCGGCTTTTTTGAGAGTGGTAACTTTATCTTCAAGTGGTGTTTTGGCGAGAAAATTGATTGTGCCGTCGATAATTATTTCGTCAAATGGTGTTTTGGTGGCGAGAATTTGCTTAACGGCGCGACGGGTAGCGAGGCAGAGGGCGCGCGAAAGTCCATATTTGTCTAATTCACTGCTCGATACCCAGCCGAGCGCCGAAGCCGCGGACTCGCTAGTGATTTGTTGGCTGAGGGCTTGGCGGGTTTTGCTGGTGAGTTTTTTGCTGTCAGTGAGAGCCTCGCACCAAGTGGCGGTAGGGTCTTTTAAAATTACTGCACCAATAACAAGTGGCCCTGCCCAAGGGCCACGTCCAACTTCATCGATACCGAGAATCATTATTTGGTTTCTTCGGCTGGCTTTTCGGTTTCTTTGGATTCTTCTTTGGCAGGTTCTTCGGGTACAGTCACATCATTAACGGCCAAGCGGTCAAAATCTTTGCTGGCGAGACGCGCGGACTTACCCGAGCGTTCGCGGAGATAGGACAAATTCTTACGGCGGACTTTGGCGCGTTTGACGATCTCAATTTTCTCAACTAATGGTGAGTGAATAAGGAAAGATTTCTCAACGCCAACACCAGAAGCGATTTTGCGGACGGTGATGCGAGCGGTGTGCGAATCTTTGCGGTCGGTGCGAATTACCACACCTTCAAACACCTGAAAACGCTCTTTGTCGCCTTCTTTGATTTTTTGGGTAACTTTGACGGTGTCGCCAGAGCGGACATCCACGACAGCTGGTTTCTTTTGGGCGTCACCGATTTGCTTTAAAATCTGAAAACTCATAAAAATACCTTTATATTACAATTAGAGTTATTTTACCATAGTTGGCTTATTTTTTCAAGGCTAATTTTATGCGTTCGGCAACTGGCAGGCCGGGGTCGACCTTTTCGAGAGCGGTAGTGGCTTCTTTGAGCGGAAAACCGAGCGCGATGAGAGCATCGAGCGCCTCGTCGTTAGGCTGAACGGGGTTAATAACTGGGGCGTTGCCATAATGAGTGGGGATGCCGACTTTGTCTTTGAGATCAACAATGACGCGCTCGGCGGATTTTTTGCCGACGCCGCTAGCTTTGGCGATAAAACTAGCGTCGGCGCTAGCGATGGCGTTACGAACGGTTTCGGCACTAGACAGGGAGAGGATGGCGATGGCGGCTTTGGGACCAACGCCTTGGACAGAAATTAAAAGTTCAAATAATTTTTTGGCGGCGAGGCTAGAAAAACCGTAGAGTTCTTCGGCGGTTTCGCGGATGTTGTGGTAAGTATAAAGTTTGATTTTGTCGCCGAGAGTTAGCTGATCAAAATCGGGAGCCGAAACGGTAACTTCATAGCCAACGCCATTGACATCAACGATGACGGAGTTGGCAAACTTTTCGGCAACAGTGCCGTTTAAATGGGCTATCATGTTTTAATTATAGCACATTAAGGTGTATAATAGGGGTATGGTAAAAAGTAGAACGCAGTTTGTGTGTCAGCAATGTGGGGCGAGCTTTACGAAGTGGGCCGGCAAGTGTAGTAATTGCGGTGAGTGGAATACACTAGTAGAACAGGCAGTGCTGCCGGAGGCGGAGAAAAAGTCGGCGCTGGCCAAAGGGCAGGCGAGTGGCAAAAAACTGGCTTATGAAAGCATCCGAGCAATTAAGCCGAGCGACACCAAAGAGCGTTTGAAAACCGAGTTTAAGGATTTGAATACGGTACTAGGGGGTGGAATATTGCTCGGTTCGGTGTCGCTGCTGTCGGGGCAACCCGGAATTGGCAAATCTACGATACTGATGCAAATTTGCGCGGAAATCGCGAAATCGCGCAAGGTGCTGTATATCTCGGGAGAGGAGTCGGCGGGGCAGGTAAAACTGCGCGCCAAGCGCTTGGGAGCGAATTCGGAAAATTTGTGTTTTGCGAGCTCGACTTCGGGAAATGACATCGCCAAGACGATTGAATCGGCCGAGTTTGACCTCGTGATTATAGATTCAATTCAAACTTTATCGCTAGCGGAAATTAGCTCGGCGCCGGGTACGGTGTCGCAAGTGACAAACTGCGGGAATTTGATAATTCGCGCCGCCAAAGCGACCGATACGGCGGTGGTGATAGTGGGTCATGTGACTAAAGAAGGAACTTTGGCGGGACCAAAAGTTTTGGAACATCTGGTAGATGTGGTATTAAACTTTGAGGGTGATAGGTATGGCGGGTTTAAGACGGTGCGCGCAGTAAAAAATCGCTTTGGCGGGACGAACGAAGTGGCGATTTTTGAGATGGGCGAAAAGGGGCTAAAAGAAGTGCAAAACCCGTCGGCGGCTCTGCTGGCTGAACGTCAAAATACCGACGGTTCGATAATTTTAGCGACGCTAGAAGGGGCGAGGCCGATATTGGTAGAGATTCAAGCGCTAGTGACACCATCAAATTTTGGCTACCCGAAACGAACGGCGAGCGGGTTTGACTTAAACCGTTTGAATCTGTTGATTGCGGTAATTGAACGAAGAACGAAATTACGGCTAAACGACAAAGATGTGTTTATTAATGTGGTGGGCGGACTAAAATTGAATGATGCGGCGGCCGACCTCGCAGTGTGCTTAGCAATCGCTTCGGCGGCGGCGGAACGCAAACTGGGCGAGGAATATGTAGTGTTTGGCGAAGTCGGTTTAGGCGGCGAAGTGCGCTCGGCCTTTCGTGCCGACCAACGCATTGCCGAGGCGAAAAAACTCGGGTTCAAACACGCTATCGCACCCCGTACCAATGCTAGTAAAGACAGTTTTGTCACCCCGGTCAAAGACTTGCGTGAAACCTTAATTAAATACGTAAAATGAAAATCTTAGGCATTGACCCGGGTATTGGAATCTGTGGGTTTGGCTTGATAGAGGGCACGAAATTGCTAGATTATGGTGTGGTGACGACGCCGATTAATACACCTTTGCCTAGTAGATTATTAGAACTTTATAATTCCTTAAGCGAGGTGTTTAAGCAGACTAAACCTGATGTAGTGTCGGTAGAAAAATTGTTTTTTAGTAAAAATATCACCACCGGTATCTCGGTGGCGGAAGCGCGCGGGATAGTGCTTTTAGTAGCCGAGCAAAATAAATTGCCGATTTTTGAATATACGCCAAACGAAATTAAGAAAACTTTGACCGGTTACGGGAATGCCGGCAAGCCTCAGATGCAAGAGATGGTGCGCCTGCATTTGAAATTAAAAACTATTCCCAAGCCAGATGATGCCGCAGACGCTTTGGCTGCGGCAATCACCCATGATTTGATGAAACGCTGATTATTCTTCCGAAGCTTCTTCAATAGCTGAAAGTAAGGAATCTTCAACGTTTTGCTTTTTCTTCTTAGGCGCAGACTTGATAACTTCAATATCAATTTCGTAGCCGGTAAGTTTAGAGGCAAGACGGACGTTTTGACCCTGCTTGCCGATAGCGATGGACTGTTGGTCTTCGGTAACCGAGACCTTGGCATGTTTGCCATCAATTTCAACCTTAGTAATTTCGGCAGGCGAGAGTGCTTCGCGAATGTACTCAGAAGCGTTGTCGCTCCAATTGATGATGTCGATTTTTTCGCGATCGCCAATTTCGTTCATCACGGCTTGGACACGGATACCACGACCACCAACAAAGGTACCGACTGGATCAACGCCAGGAACGGTAGACATCACGGCAATCTTGGTACGACGACCGGCTTCGCGGGCGATGCTGCGGATTTCAACGGAACCGTTTTCGAGTTCGGGGACTTCTTGACGGAACAAATATTCGATAAATTCGGTATTGCCACGCGAAAGTAGCAGCTGAGCCTTGGCGTCATTTTTCTCGATATCTTTGATATAAACTTTGATACGCTCACCGACGGAGTAATATTCACCTTCGATTTGTTCGGAACGCGGCATGATACCGCTGGCTTTGCCAAGATCGATGCGGACGATGCGAGGCTCAACACGAGTAATCACACCGGTCATGACGGTGCCGATTTTATCTTCAAACTCGGCGAGGATAACGTTACGTTCAGACTCACGGAGGCGTTGAATCACCACTTGCTTGGCAGTTTGAGCGGCAACGCGGCCAAAACTCTCAACGGTGTATTTTTCTTCAATTTTGTCACCGATTTTGGTGTTTTTGTCGAGTTTTTTGGCTTCTTTTAGCGGAATCTCAGTAGCGGGGTTGTAAGCGATATCGTCTTCGATAACTTCACGGCTGACAAAAACTTCAGCAGTGCCGTTGTTGATGTTGAGAACGGCGCGCACGTCCATATCTTTTTCGCCGTTGTCGCGACGCCAAGCGGCGGCGATGGCCATTTGGATAATGTCTAAAACGGTTTCTTCGGGAAGATTTTTCTCTTCAGCGATAATTTTGACCATTTGGGTCATTTGTTTGAGGTCTAAGCCTTCCATAGTTTCCTTTCTGGGGTGCTACCCCTGTTAAAAAGGCCGTCCCTCTTCGGGCCGGTCAATATCTGTATACTCTTATTGTAGCACAGATGGTTTAAAAAGTCAATAGATCAAGAAAAAGCCGGTCTTTCGACCGGTTTTTCCATAATTTGGCACCTTCCTAGTTTCCCGCAAAGCAGTATAATCGGCGCTACTGGG
>CAYMXW010000027.1:0-7052 GCA_964394555.1 uncultured Candidatus Saccharibacteria bacterium
TGGGTTTGATGCTAACGCCGATTATTAGGGTATTAACAGCCAAAATTATAGAGGTAGAGCCATACCCATGGCTCGATTTTATCGAAAAATCGTCAAAAAAATTAGCCCCTGAACTTCGCAAGGTACTTAACAGCGAATTACAGGGGCGAAATGACGAAAAATCGGCTTTATATAAAATCTGGTGGGGGCGGCTGGGCTCGAACCAGCGACCAATCGGTTATGAGCCGACTGCTCTAACCACTGAGCTACGCCCCCTATAATTATATTATAACATATCGCATCTCTTATGCTCGGCGAATTGAGCGATGACGATAAACGAAATAAACGATGCTAGCTATTACTAATGTTAGCGCAGCGACAGCAATAATATCGCCAACGGTAGAGCCAGTAAAGGTAAATTGACCAGTGTCGGCAGAGCGTGGCGTAGTGGTGTTGTCGACGGCAGTAAAGATCCAGTCAACCTCACCGGTACGGTGGGCGTAAGTGTTATCGAGACTAGACGGCACAACGAGTTCAATGTTAATGGTGGCGGAATCGCCATAATTAAAGAGGCCAAGCGAAAAGTCATCGGTGAGAGTAGCGGATTGATCGGCGGTAGACTCATAAATGAGTGTGGTACCGTTATAAACTCTTAGAGTTAGTTGGGCGAGAAAATCGTTCATTGAAACAACGGGTTCAGTAGAGATAACAGGAGAGTTGCTAGAATTGTGAGGCTCGGCGCGCAAGAAAAGTTGAACGGCGGAGTGATCGGTAGCGTGATTAGTGATTTGGATGGTGTCGGTTAGTGTGTCACCCGGCATGGCGGATTTGAGATTTGAAAATAGGTCGGTATCGCCCCAAGCAGTACTGTCGGGATGAAAAACGAAGTTTTCGGCGCCACCTTCAAATGAAACGCTAGCAGCGTGAGCTGGTGACGTGGAAAATGCCAAAATAATAAAACTAAAAATGGCGAAAACTAGACTGAATAGTAAAGCGGGTTTGAAGAATTTAAAAGTAGTTTGAGATATTCGCATATTTACTCCTCAGGCCAACCTTCGGCGGAGAGAACATCAGTGCCATTATTGGCAGACTGGACCGCCCCGACAGAGAGCGTTAGGTTAAATTTGGCATTTTTGTAGTTATCAGGGAGGTCAGATTTGATGGTGACTTCGGTAAATAATGGGGTAGTAAGCTGATCAGAAGCGAGAGCGCTATGATAATAGTAGTAATCACCTTGTTTGAGCCAATCGGTAGTATCGTAGTTGATGATAAGAGCACCGTCGGGAACTGGTAGGCTAGAACCATCAGAGGCCGAAGCGGTAATAATGGGACGAATACGCACCCAAGTGTCACTAGCGTCGGTGTTTTTGACTTGGGGAATTTTGCTATAAGTATTACCCGGAATAGCATTGGTGATGTTTTCAAATGGTACAGTGTGCCCATTAGCATCGACGGCAGTTTCAAGCAATTCAACAGTGACGCCAGAAGTGGTGATAACGTTGTGAGAACGCTCCGAAGTAGCAAAGTAAGCAGAAGTTATACCTATCATAGTGATAACTATGAGGCTAAGAACGGTGATAAGTAATAACTTCTGCTTTGACATTTGCTAATTCCCTGTTTTAACTTTAATTACAAGTTAAATGGGTTGACGGTGGAGGTAAAACCGGCAGCATTCATAGCGGCGGTAGCACTGTCAAAACCATCAGCTTGAACGGCTACAGCGTATACAGGAAGTTGTAGACCATACTTGTTAACGCTGAAGTTGAGCAAGAAAGGACTGTGGACATCGCCTTTACGGGTGATGGTAGTAGTGTTAGCAGTATCGTCAAATTCGATATTGGTGATGTTGGAATCTAGATAAGCACCGTTAATGTAGCGGACGGTAGTCTCGTCTTTGGCGAGAGTCGTAGCGTAATCGGCATAGTAAATAGCGTAAGGAACACTAGTAGTGTCACCGCTGCCATCTGTAGCGGTAATAGTGATGTTGTCTTCAATGTAATTCCATTGACCGCCCGGTTTCCAAATCCATTGTTGGGTGCTGGAAGGTTTGGTATCATCGGTTTTAACGTTGTTGTCGTTGCGGCCGAAGTTGAAGTGGAGCAAGTTATCGGAAGCGTTTTCGTTATCAAGCATCAAAGGGACGCCGACATAGACGCGAACGTAAGCGTCAGTTTCACCAGTGTTTTCGACGGTGACGATTTTATCCATGTAGTTCTTGGCGAGCGTGACGTGCTGAGCATCAAAGCCGCTACCTTCTTCGCTACCAGTTAATGGTAGTAAAGTTTTGCCCTGTTCAAAATCTTCCAGACCAACTAGCACACCGTTTTCATAGGCGCGTTGTTGTTCATACATAGTAATATCAACATTGCTACCAACGGTAAAGGTGTTGGTTTCTTTGGTGGTGTCGGTGAAGAACGCCATTGTGCCAAAAATAGCAGCCAAAGCACCAATGCTAAGAACACCGGCGGTGGCGAGAGTAGCTTTTTTATTGATTTTCATAATTTTTCTCCTTAATTATTAATATTATTAAACTAGTTAAAAATTGTTAAATGCATCGGTGACAGATGCAAAACCTTGTGCTTGGATGGCCTCAGTGTAAATCCTAATGCCAGCGTCGGTCAAATCTATCGGCTCAGAAGCGGTAGTAGTGTTTTCGTTTGTTGAGCTGGTAGTAGCGACGACATTGTAGACAAAAGAATCGATTGCGGACTGAGAAGTCATGGTGTTAGCCGGTAAGGCTGCGGCGCGAGTAAATGTGTATTCAGTACAAAGTTCGCCGCTAGTACCTTCGCAATAAATGCCGGTACGCGCAGTCTCGGTAAATTCGCTGCTGCTACGATTAAACGTAAACAGGGGCGATTCGCCAGAGATAAGCCGTTCGGGAATTAACACTCTAACCCTTACATAAGCACTGGTAGAACCTGTATTTTGAATAAACACGTGCTTATCGCAGGTGCTGCCGCCAAGCATGTTGGTGCAGTTATTATTGAGGTAAGTCGAATAATTATTTGCACTGTCGATGATATCAGCGTCAGATACAGTCGAACCTCGACCAATTGAAGCGGTAAGTGTACGGATTTCAATTTGTCCGGTCGTAAAAGTGGTGACCGATGAATCAACATCCATGAGATACGCTAAGCTCGAGGTCGAGCAGGTTATGGAAAGGGCGGCTATCACTAAGGACAAGACAAGGACTTTTCCTTTCATCTTCCTCCTTTCTCTTTTTCAAGGTGCAAAATGTTGTGATTATGATTGAGATTTGGTTTGTCTGACAGCTGGCTCCTTTCCTCTAGGTTTAGCGACGTAAGGGATAATAATCAAAGAAATGAGAAATGTGCCGGCAATGATAGCAAAATAGATACCCGGCGGACGTTGTAAGAACCATGAAACATAGCCTAGCAAAGGAATAATGAAACTGGGGGTGCCGATGACGTTCTGATAGTGGACGAGTGAGCCATCGGGAGAATTGTTAGCATCGCCTTGAGTGCGGAATTTGAGAACTTCGACGCCAGTGGCATCAGACTCATGGATAACTTCGACGATGCGGTGAGTGACGACCGAGTTAGGACCGTTAATAAAAGTAATAACATCACCCTGAGTGAGGGTGCTGGTGTCAACGGGTTTGATATAGGCGAGTGAACCTACTGGGTAATCTGGTTCCATAGAGCCAGACATAATAGTGAAAATTTGGAAGCCAGCCAAGCGAGTAGAGACTAGCGCGATAGCTAATACTAATATCAGGATGACGAATACGGATGAAGTAACATCCCAAATGTGTCGCCCCGAAAAACTCCTCGCTAAATTATACACTCCCTTCATTGATTTAAGTTTATCGCAAAATTTCTAAAAATGCAAGGATTTTATGACTCGGATTGAATTTTAACCAATAAATTGAGATTGGTAGATTTCGGCATAGAAGCCACCTTTTTTGAGTAGAGCGCTGTGGGTTCCCTGTTCAACGATATCACCATCTTTGAGGACGAGGATGAGGTCGGCATTTTTAATAGTAGAGAGGCGGTGAGCGATAATGAAACTGGTGCGCCCCGCCATTAGTTCTTCCATGGCTTGATTGATTTTAAGTTCGGTACGCGTGTCAACATTAGAAGTAGCTTCGTCTAAAATAATCATCGGATGGTTTTGGATGATGACGCGAGCGATAGTGAAAAGTTGTTTTTCACCAGCACTCAGAGTAGTGCGATCGCTGAGCATAGTGTCATAACCTTTAGGTAGATTGCGGATAAAATCGTCAATACCACAGGCTCGACAAACTTTAATCATTTTCTCATCACTAATATTGGGCGAATTAAAGATAAGGTTCTCGCGTACTGTGCCTTCAAATAGCCAAGTATCTTGAAGAACCATGCCAAATAAGCCGTGAAGATAAGAACGTTTGAGGTCTTGAGTATTGACGCCGTCGATAATGATTTCACCGTCGGTGGGTTCAAAGAAACGCATCAAAAGATTAACTAAAGTAGTCTTGCCAGCACCAGTGGGACCGACGATAGCAACTTTTTGGCCCGGTTTAATAGTAGCAGAAAAGCCGTGGATGATTTCGGCATCGGGTTCACTAGGATAGGAAAACTTAACATTTTTAAATTCTACTTGGCCGGAGATTTTGTCGATGCGAGCGTATTTATTGCTTTCGTCTGGTAATTCTTCCTCGCCAAGGAATTTAAAAACGCGTCTGTTGGCGGCAACTACTGATTGTAGGCTGGCGAAAGTTTGGGCGATTTGCGAGAGGGGCTGAGAAAAAAGACGAACGTAGATTAGAAAAGCGGTAATAACACCAAAAGTAATATGGCCGTCAATTACTAAAATTGCGCCAATTACGCAGACCGCAACATAGCCGAGATTACCGGTAAAATGCATGACTGGATGCATGAGGCCAGACAGAAATTGTGATTTGAAATCAGCTGTACGGACTGCTTGGTTGAACCGGCTAAAATTATGGTGAATCGTAGTTTCGGCATTAGTGATGCGGACGACGTTGTGACCACTATAAGTTTCTTCAATATAGCCGTTGAGTTTACCAAGACTTTCTTGACGTTCGTTGAAATATTTTTGTGATTTTTGGAGAATCTTTGCCATAATAATCAGGCCAAAAGTAGTGGTGACGACAGTAATAATAGCAAGTGGAACGTTAGTGATTAACATCATAACAAGACAACCAAGCACTTGAGCAATGGCCGAAACTGTTTCGGCAACACTATTTGATAGGCCTTGACCAACACTATCAACGTCATTGATGATGCGCGACATAACATCACCATAGGAATTTTTACTAAAATATTTGAAAGGCAAGCGATTGATTTTGGTGGAGATGTCGCGACGCATACGCCAAGAAATTTTTTGAGCGATGGTCGCCATAATATATTGTTGAAGAAAGTCGCAAATAGCGCCGGCGACAAAAATTATCAGTAGGATGACACCCGCTTGAGCAACACCAGCCAAGTCGATACTGCTGCCTAGACCGGCAAAAATATAGTCAGTGATCTCGCTGATTTTGCTAGGGCCGATAATGATTAATACTGAGCCCAAAATCGCAAGGAGGGTGGCAATAACCGCCGGCCAAATTTCGCGGCGACAATATTTAAGAAGGGCGATAAGTGCTTTTTTGCCAGTCATCTTGCTAACTCCACTTGACTTAGTTGCGATAGAGCAAGTTCTCGGTAAGTTTGGCAATTTTTCATTAGTTCTTCGTGGGTGCCGACACCAACTGCTCGGCCACCGTCGAGAACAATGATTTGATCGGCATGTTTGATAGTGCCAATGCGTTGGGCGACGATAATACGAGTGGTGTTTTTTAGTTCGCGAGTGAGGTTTTGACGGAGTTTATGGTCGGTTTTATAATCAAGTGCCGAAAAGGAATCGTCAAAAACTAAAATTTCGGGTTGACGAATAACGGCGCGAGCGATGGCAAGGCGCTGTTTTTGGCCGCCAGAAAGATTGGCGCCAGCCTGAGTAATTTTGGCACTGAGACCACCGATTTTATCAACAAAAGTTTTGGCTTCGGCGATTTTGAGAGCCCGGTCGACATCAGCGTCAGAAAAACTGGTCTTGGTTTTACCAAAAGTGACATTACTACGGACGGTACCGGCAAAAAGTGTGGACTTTTGAGGGATGATGCCGATTTTTTGATAAAGTTCTTTGAATTTATAATTTTTGAGTGGAGCGCCATCAAGGAGAATTTCACCAGATTGAGGATCGCCAAGACGCGCGACGAGATTGACAACGGTAGACTTGCCGGAGCCGGTGACGCCGACAAACGCTAAAGTTTGACCACGTTGGACTTTGAAAGATAAATCTTTAATACAGTCTTTGCTGGCGCCGTAGTATTTAAAAGAAACGTTTTTAAACTCTAGTTCACCCTGTAAAGTGGTCTGGACGCCGTCGCCCTCATGGATGGTGATTTTTTCGTCTAAAACTGCCCGAATACGATTGGCAGAAACTTGGGCGCGTGGGAGAATAATTAAAAGTACCATCATCATTACAAACGACATCACTACGTAAATAGCATAGGAATTAAAAGCGACGACATCGCCAAAAAAGTTAGCACGGTCGGCGATTGGCATGTCATTGATAAGATGGGCGCCGACCCAGTAAATCAAAAGTGAGAGCGTGCTTTGAATTAAAATCATCACTGGAAATAGGGTGGCTAGGCCACGCATTGTAAAAAGTTGCGTGCGCATCAGAGCGATGTTTTTATTACCGAACTTGCGTTCTTCGTAAGATTCGGCGTTGAAGGCGCGGACGACTTTAAGGCCGGTAAGGTTTTCGCGAGCGATGCGGTTGACGTCGTCGATTTGGCGCTGAATTTTCTTAAACTTAGGAATCATGATAATCATTAAAACGATAATTACGGTGAGCAAAATTACTACTGCGGAAATCACAAGCATAGATAATGAAATGCTTTTGGTGAAGATTTTTTGGATGGCCCAAACAGCCATAATTGGAGCGCGAATAAAAGCTTGAAGACCTGTAGCAACAAACATTTGTACTTGCGTGATGTCGTTGGTGGTCCTAGTAATTAGGCTAGCAGTGCTGAATTTATTGATTTCGCGCTGGCTAAATCT
>CAYMXW010000028.1:0-5952 GCA_964394555.1 uncultured Candidatus Saccharibacteria bacterium
TCCTAGTAATTAGGCTAGCAGTGCTGAATTTATTGATTTCGCGCTGGCTAAATCTAGTGATTTTTTTGAAGACGAGGTCGCGAATACTGAAACTAAGATTAGCAGCGATTTTAGCAGCAAAATAGCCGACGATGACTGAAGTAGTAATGCTACCGAGTGTGAGTAAGAGCATTTTACCGCCGGTAACGAGATACTGATTAACATCGTCGTTCTCGCTACTAACGAGAACGGTGATTTCTTGGGTGTACTCGGGAAGCTGAAGGTCGAAAAAAACCTGTACCGCAACTAGAACGATACATAGGATGGTTAGAAAACGGTCTTTAGTACTGAGATATTTTAATAGTTTTAACATAAAAGTGGTCGGGGGTACCAGGATCGAACTGGCGACCTCACGTCCCCCAGACGTGCGCGCTACCACTGCGCCAACCCCCGAATTGTTAAACTCTTAATGGTCTGGGTGATCGGACTTGAACCGACGACCTCAGCGTCCCGAACGCTGCGCGCTACCAACTGCGCCACACCCAGGTACTTTTATATTATAACATAAAACCACCTCTATATTAGCAGAAAATATGAAGTTTAGACGATAAGCGCGACGATAAGAATACAGAGTGCGAAGATGATACGATACCAGCCAAAGAATTGAAGCGAATCGTCGCGTTTGAGAAATTTAAGGGCGCCAAAGATGGCTAAGAGGCCAACGGCAAAGGCGACGAGATTAGAAAGCAGTAGCATGTCAAGATTGTCCATTAGATAATTGCGGTTGTCTTCGGACAGGAACATTTTGAGACAGACGCCACACATCAAAGGAATAGCGACAAGAAATGAGTAGGTGGCAGAAGATTTATTATCCATACCGGCAAACCGCCCGGCGAGGATGGTGGAGCCGAGACGCGAAACTCCTGGGATAAGGGCAAAAACTTGGGCAAGACCGATGACAAGGGCGCGAGGTTTGGTGAGGTGAGCCTCGCTAGTGAGCTTGGAGGCGTGGGGAAGTCTGTCAACCCAAACCATGATAATACCAACGACGCCGAGCGCGATGGCAAGGGAGATGATGTTACCAAAGAAATCATTGTTTTCGATAAAATCGGCGAGCAAGAGCCCAGCAAGCCCGGCAGGGATACAAGTAATGATGATATTGAGGGCAAGATTAAAATGATGTTTAATAAAGACATCTTGGAAAATTTTGATGATGTATTTGCTGAAATAAACTAGAAGAGCAAGTAGAGTACCAAGATTGATAAATTCGAGAAAATAGTGAAAATTGTCGCCGTCAATTCCCATGATAATTCTGAGAACTTCAAGATGGCCAGAAGATGAGATAGGCAAAAATTCGGTGATTCCCTGTGTAAGACCTAAAATAAGTGCTTGCCAAATTTCCATAAGCTAATTATATCATTTTATTTGAGGTTGCGGAAAATGATTTTCTTGAGTTTTTTGATGAGCGGAGCAACTTCTTTGAGGTCGAGAAAATAACTGGCAATAAAGTAGGCAATAAAACTAACGATGGCGATAAAGAAGAATTTCGGGAAAGTAGAGAAGAACGAATCGTCGGTTGAAAGTAGAGGAAAGAATTTAGTCATAGAATAGGCGACACAACCGGCAACGGCGCTAGCAAAAAGCATACGGAAAAAGGCACTCCAAAAACTGGTGTTAAGTAGTTTGCCGTGAGAGCGAATTTGGAGGAGAAAAATCAAGATGGCAACTTCGAGGATGGCGCCGATAGACTGCGCCCAACCTAGGCCTTCGGGGCCAAGACCAAAGATGGTAAAAGCGATAGCGAGCAGAATTGAAAAACCGATGGCAACGATACTAATGATAAACGGAGTCTTGGTGTCTTGGTGGGCATAAAAACCACGCGAAGCAATCTGAAAGACCGAGCGGGCAAAAATTGCCAAAACGAGCGTAGCGAGGATGGAGGCGATAAGCGGGTCGCCACCGTTTTTGATAAAGTTGACGACATAACCACGCGTGAAGAAAGCGATGACAGCGATAGGTAGTGAAATCCAGATAATTGTACGCAGAGCGGTACGAAAAGTGCGGTTATAAGCCTCTTCCTTACCCTCACCGAGTTCTTCGGTAAGTTTAGGAAAGAAGGCGGTAGAAATGGCGGTGCCGATGAGATTGACCGGCATTTGATGGAGCGCGGTGGCCTGTTGGAACGAACGCAAGGCGCCGGCGCCCATACGGGAAGACAGGTTAGTATTGACGATGGTGTTGATGTAATCAATTCCCTGGTCGAGTGAGCGTGCGGGGAGGAGTTTGAGGACATCGCGAAAGCCACGGTTTTTCCAATAAATTTTGAAATCGTAATCGAAGCTAAGGCCAAAGAGGCCGATGAGCGAGGCGATGAGTTGTAAAATAGCACCTAGAATCACGCCAAGCGCTACACCCATAATACCGCCGTCGAAAATTTGGATGCCGAAAAGGTTAATACCGTCGGTAAACCAAGTGATACCGATGAGAATACCAATGTTGTAAAGGGCGGGAGCAAGGGCATAAAAGACGAAGCGCCCAACCGCTTGCTGAATAGAAGTGATGACGGTGGCGATCGCAAATAGGAAAGGGTTAATAGCAATTACACGCATCATATTGATGGCGAGGATGGTGCCAGATTCGTCGAGCCCGGGGCCGATGACATAGCGCACCAAGGGGTCGGCAAAAATCATGATAAAAATACTAGCGAGCAGGGTGAGTAGGGCCATTAAATTAATGACGCTGGCCGAAAGTTCCCAGGCAGATTTCTTGTTGCCGGCGACTAGGCGCTGGTTAAAAACGGGGATAAATGATACTGAAAGAGCGCCAGAAGTGAGAATAAAAAACATAAAATCGGGTACTGTGAAGGCGGCGGTGTAGGCGTCAATGCCGGTGGGGTAAGTGTCGAGATAATAAGAGTTCAAAAGACGGTCGCGGAACAGGCCGAGCAAGGCGGAAACGAGAGTGGAACAGGCCAAAATGACGGCGGCGGATTTGATGGAAAGTTTGGAGTTTGCCAACGCCACAACCGATTTAAACTTAAATTTCTTCATCCCCTTAATTATAACATACGAGGAACAAAAAATGTTTGATTTGTTCCTCTAATGAAGTTTAGCGGCGGGAGGCAGGGTGGCGTCTTTGAGCAGAGGTTTAAGCTCTTCTTCTTCGAGGGTTTCGTGCTCTAAGAGGGCGGTAGCGAGTTTATCGAGAGTCTTGGTGTTGGCTTTGAGGACGGCTTCGGCGCGGGTGGCGGCTTCGTCGGTGAGAGCCTTAATTTCGGCATCGATGAGCTCAGCGGTTTTCTCGGAATAAGGCTTGCCGGTGGTGATGGTGTAGTAGCCGGTGTCGGGATCTAAGAAAACGCGGTTTCTGGTCTTATCGCCCATACCTTCTTCAACAATCATGCCCTTGGCGAGTTCGGCAACATTTTTGAGATCGGAGCCGGCGCCGGTAGTGACAGCGTCCTTGCCAAAGACGAGTTTCTCGGCGATGCGGCCGCCCATGGCGCGGGCGAGGACATCTTTGAGTTCGTAGATATTCTTATAATTTCGATCTTCGGGAGGTAGAAACCAAGTGACGCCGCCAGTACGACCACGCGGGATGATGGTGACTTTGTGGACGGGGTCGCTATCGGGCAAAACGTGGCCGACGATGGCGTGACCGGCCTCGTGATAGGCGGTAAGTTTGCGCTCTTGATCGTTCATGGCTTTGGACTTGCGCTCGGGGCCAATGGCGACACGCTCAAACGCTTCGGTGATGTCGGCAGGGGTAATCTTATCGTGGTTTTCGCGAGCGGCGGTGATGGCAGACTCGTTGGCGATGTTGGCGAGGTCGGCACCAGAGGAGCCGGCGGTTTTGGCGGCGAGAGTATCGAGATTAACATCTTCGGTGAGGGGTTTGTTTTTGAAGTGAACTTTGAGAATCTCTAAGCGGTCTTTGCGCTCTGGCAAAGTGACGTTGACGTGGCGGTCAAAACGACCGGGGCGAAGCAGAGCCTTATCAAGCATGTCGACACGGTTAGTAGCGGCCATAACGATCACGCCAGAATCATTATCAAAACCGTCCATCTCAACGAGAATTTGGTTTAGAGTCTGCTCGTCTTCCCTGCCGGCGCCACCGCGTGCGTCACGCTTGTGAGCGACGGCATCGATTTCGTCGATAAAGATGATGCTGGGGGCGTTTTTCTTGGCTTTACTAAAAAGGTCGCGGACGCGTGAAGCGCCAACACCGACAAACATCTCGGCAAATTCGGAACCGGAGATGCTAAAGAACGGGACGTTGGCCTCGCCGGCGACGGCGCGAGCCATTAAAGTTTTACCAGTACCGGGGTCACCAGCAAGTAAGACGCCACGCGGAATCTTGGCACCAAGTTTCTCATATTTTTTGGGGTTTTTGAGAAAATCGACGATTTCAGTAAGATCTTGCTTGGCAGACTCGTTGCCGGCGACGTCTTTGAAAGTGACCTTTTTCTTATCGGAGCCATAGAGACGAGCCTTGGACTTGCCAAAGCCCAAGTTTTGGTTATTCATAGACTGGGCTTGGCCCATCATATAGCGGAAGAAGATAATGATAGCGATGATGGGAAGGAAAATAATAGCGACATCGAGCACAATGCCCCAGACATCGACTGCTTCGACATATTCGATGGTGGGATATTTGGCGCTACAATCGGAAAGCTCGTCGCCACTAAGGTCAGCACAATGATCTATGAGGCCTTGCTCATAGAGAGTGCCAGAGGAATCTTTGCGGGAAATCTGAGTAGGTTTGTCTTGGTCTTTTAGAGTAATTTCGAGCTCGCTGCCTTTGACGGTGATTTTAGAAATGTCGCTGTTTTCGGTGTTGGCGCGGGCGATAACGTCAGAGAGAGCGACCTCCTCGGTAGGTGAGGACTGGTTGAAAATGGAAAAAATCGCCATGCCACAGAGAATCAGCAAAAAGGTAAAAACTATGGTGCGGCTGACGTTACTGACGTTAGACGATTGGTTTGATTTGTGGTTTTGAGCAGTAGCGGGCACAATAAAAACTCCTTAAATACTATCTTATAATTATAACACTATTTAGAAAAAAGCAAAAGTGTGCTATAATTTTAGCGGCGGGGCGTGGCACAGTTGGTAGCGCGCTGCGTTTGGGACGCAGAGGTCGCCTGTTCGAGTCAGGTCGCCCCGACCAAATTGAACGAGAAAATTATTGAAACCAGCAACAGCATTTCATAAAAAACTGTTGTTGGTTTATTGATTGACGAGGCAACGGACGGAGAAGCCACGGTCACGATTATAGCCATTAGATGGATATACGCTATTAGAATTGACGGACAGGCGGTACATGACACTATTGCTATCATAAGTAGAGGACCAAAAGTAACCGTCACTGCCTTGGTCATCTACCGAGCCATAATTGAAAATACCGGAGAGAGATGTAGAAAGGGCGGTACGAAAGTTGACAGCATCGTTAGAATAGGCAATATAAAGAGCTTGGTATTCACCGTTATCGGACGAAGTAGGTATACGCCAGTTATATGGACAAATATCGTACTGGGCGTCCCGTAAAGTACTAGGATTATCTACCCCGGCACCATAGTCATAGCAATAATTTCCAGCAGAAGCAGCACAGTAATTATAATAGACGCCGACTTTGCCACTACCCGCACCGTAGTTAGTAACAGTAGTATCCTTATAATCTGCATTAGCCTTAGCCTGATAATATTTGTTCAATTCGTCACCTTGAACCCAAGCGACAAAACCACTACTAGCATATCTGTCGCCGGCTGAACGGTTGCCGCTTTTAAGGCTAGTTAGAGAAGCTAAATCTGCATTAGTATTATCGACAGTAAGAGAGTTGAGAACAGTGGAGTTGGTAAGATCTAAACTGAGGTTGTCTAGCATCCAACACTTATTGTCTGCCAACTTAGCAACTGTGTATTCAGTACCATCACGACTATCTACTACAGTATAAACCTTATTAGAAGTAGCGTAAGGT
>CAYMXW010000029.1:0-5341 GCA_964394555.1 uncultured Candidatus Saccharibacteria bacterium
CGGGTGAAAGATCTCACCGAGGCTGACGAACAAAAAATCAACGACATTATTTCTAAGAAATATACCGTCGAAGGTGATTTGAAGCGCCTCGTGACTAACAATATCAAACGTATCAAGGATATCAATTCCTACAAAGGTATCCGCCACAAGGCGAAATTACCGGTAAACGGTCAGCGTACTCGTACGAACGCACGTACTCGTAAGGGTAAGGCTATCGCGGTCGGTGGCGCACAACCTAAAGCAGCGAGTAAAACCTAAGGAGAGTATATGGCAGAAGAAGAAATTAAGCAAACTACTAACGCTCCTGAAACCACCGAAGCTCCTAAGGCTAAGAAAGCCAAAAAGGGCAAACGCGTTGTTAACCATGGTCAAGTACATATTCAGGCTACATTTAATAATACAATCATCACCGTCACCGATCAAAAAGGTGAGGCGCTTTCTGCTTCCTCAGCCGGAGCCAACGGTTTTCGTGGTTCTAAAAAGGGAACTGCCTATGCCGCCGGCGTCGCCGCTGAGAAGGCTCTCGAAGTTGCCAAAAAAGATCACAGTATGAATACCGCCGACATCTTTGTCAAAGGTATCGGACTCGGTCGTGACAGTGCGATTCGTACCGTTGCCAATGTTGGCATCACTATCAATAGTATTACCGACACCACCCCCATCGCTCATGGCGGTGTACGTCCTAAAGGAGAAAGGAAACCATAATGGCACGAGATAAATCACCAATTGTCAAACAGAGTCGTCGCGAAGGTTATGCCCTAGCTCCTAAGGCTCACAAAATCATGGCCAAAAAACCGGGCATTCCCGGTGAACACGGTGATATGCGTCAACGCGGTGGCAGTTTGTATCTTACTCAACTCCGCGAAAAGCAAAAAGTTCGTCGTATGTATGGCCTGCTTGAAAAACAGTTCGCTAAGTTAATGAAAGAGGCCCAAAAAGCCGATGGTCTAACCGGTGTTAAGCTCTTGGAGTTTCTAGAGCGCCGCGCTGATAACGTCGTTTATCGTGCTGGTTTTGCTACTACCCGTCGCCAAGCACGCCAGTTGGTTAGCCACGGCCATTTCCTATTAAACGGTCGTCGAGTTGATATTCCATCAATTCGTCTTAATCCGGGCGATAAACTCGAAGTCAGACCACGTTCCGCCAAGACTGAATATTTCAAAAACTTAGAGAACATTGCCGGTGCTAGTTCTACTCAACCACTCAGTTGGTTAAAATCCGACCCCAAGAAAATGGTTATCGAAATCACCGGACTACCAAAGCGCGAAGAGGCTGAGGTGGGCATTAATGAACAATTAATCGTTGAGTACTACTCACGCTAAAGGAGAGAATAAATATGACTACAAAAGCTATTCACGAAGCAAAGTTAGCAGAGGTCAAGGAACTCGGCGAAAACAGCACAGAGTTTGTCATCAAGCCCCTTTACTACGGCTATGGCAACACGCTTGGCAATTCCTTACGTCGTGTTCTGTTATCCAGTATCAAAGGTGCCGCTATCACCGCCTTCAGTATCGAGGGCAGCACCCACGAATTTACCGCTATTCCAGGTATTCGCGAAGACATCGTCGATATCATGCTCAACCTCAAAAACATTCGTTTCAAAGTCCACGACGACAAACCAGTTGAACTTAGTCTCGAAGTCAAAGGTAGCAACCAAACCGAAAAAGATGGTGACCCACGCGTCGTCGCTGGCGATATCAAACTACCCGCCGATGTCGAGATTGGTAACCCCAACCAAATCATCTGCCACATCGACGATCCGAAATTCGTCCTCAAGATGCGTTTCGTCGTCGAAAATGGTGTTGGCTACCTCTCGATGAGCCAGTCTGCCAACGAAAAGGTCCACAGCGACATGATTTCTATCGACGCGGTGTTTAGTCCCGTACTTCGTGTCCGCTACAAGGTTGAAAACACTCGTGTCGGTCAAGATACTAATCTTCAACAGCTTTCGCTCACCGTTGACACCGACGGCACTATCACCCCGAAAGAGGCCTTCGAAGAAGCCGCCGCGATTTTGGTCAATCAATACTCAGCTCTCGCCGGCAGCACCACCGTTGAACCGGGTGTCACTCCTGGTAGCGAAACCGCCGAAGAAGATGCTGGCTACAACGTACCAATTGAAGATTTAGACCTCTCGGCTCGCACCACTAATGCTTTGCTTAACAATAATATTCAAACTTTGCGTGAACTCATCGCTCTATCTGAACAAGATATGAAAGAACTCCGCGGTTTTGGCAGCAAAGCGTTAGACGAAGTTAAAGAAAAAATAACGGAGTTAATTTAATATGCACCGCCACAGTTATAAAGGCCGTAAATTTGGCCGTGAAACCGATCAGCGTCGGGCATTAATGCGTGGGTTAATGTGTGCGTTGATTGAAAATCAATCTATTACTACCACTCTCGCTCGGGCTAAAGAGATGCGTCGCGACACCGAAAAATTAGTCACCCTCGCCAAAAAAGGCGGGCTGGCTAATCGTCGCTTAATTATCTCTCGCCTCAATAATATTGATACCGCCAACTTCCTCGTAGATGTTGTCGCTCCTCAAATCAAGCGCAATTCTGGTTACTTGCGTATCGAACGCGCCGGTTTTCGTAAGGGTGACCACGCTGAACTTGGCACTATCTCTTTTGTTGACGAAATTAACCCCGAGTTTAAGTCAAAAAAGGAGGCTAAATAATGAAAACTTATAGCCAAAAAACCGCCGAAATCAACCGCGATTGGTACATTATTGACGCTTCTTCTATGCCACTTGGCAAATTAGCCGTCGTAATTGCCGACAAACTAATGGGCAAAAGCAAAGTCACCTACACTCCTCATATCGATAACGGTGATTATGTAGTTGTAATTAACGCTAAAAATGTCCAAGTTAGCGGTAACAAAATGACCGACAAAATGTACCGCCATCACAGCGGTTACCCAGGTGGTCTCAAAGAACTCAAACTCGAAGAAGTCATTGAGAAAGACCCTACCCGCGTCATTACAAGCGCCGTCAAGGGTATGCTACCAAAAAATAAACTTTCTGCCGAGCGTCTGAAACGCTTGCGCGTCTTTGCGGGCGCTGAGCACACTCATACCGCGCAGAATCCAAAGGAGATTAAATAATGGCCAAGACTACTTATACCTATGGGCTCGGTCGTCGCAAATCTGCCACCGCTCGCGCTCGCCTCTTTGCCGGCAAGGGCAATATCACCATCAACGACAAGCCAGCACTCGAATACCTCTCCGGCAACAAGACCTATCTTGCCGAGATTACTGATTCATTAGCTCTCGTTGAGAAACAAAACGCTTTTGACATCACTGTCAAAGTTGCCGGTGGCGGTCTCGCCGGTCAAGTCGATGCGATTCGTCTGGCTATTTCGAAAGCTTTGGTTAGCGAATTCCCCGATTTTCGCCCAGTTTTGAAGAAAGCTGGCTTCTTAAAGCGCGACCCCCGCGAAAAAGAACGCAAAAAATACGGTCTTCACTCGGCTCGTCGCCGCGAACAATTCAGCAAACGTTAAGTTTATTCACCAAAAAACACCTCTGTTCGCAGGGGTGTTTTTTGGCTTCTAGATCCACTGGATTAATCTTTTATATTCTTCTGAATTTTTATCATAAGAGTCTAAAATATCCTGTGTATAAGTTTTACCATTCTTGAGGTTCAAAGTTTCTACCTCTGGAAGAGAGGCCAACAATCTAATCACTGCCTCATCAGTATCAACGGTAGTCATCGAAGCCTTATCTTGTCGATACGAATGTACTCTAAGCTCTTCATACACAAAGCGTTTTATACCTGCCTGCAAACAATACTTTAAACAATTCTCGCAAGTTGCCATTTGGTTATAAATCGTGCAACCCTTGAGGTCACGCTTAGCAAACAGCACCGCATTCATCTCAGAGTGAATCGCAAAATAATATTTCATTGGCCGCTCTTCTAGGGTTAACTTTGATTCATCCGCCCCCTGTGGCAAACCATTATAACCACAAGACACGATCCGTCGATCTTTATCTACAATTACGCAACCGTTCTTTGACGACGGATCCTTCGATTTTCCCGCCACTGCGTGTACGATACTCATAAAGTACTCATCCCATTCTTTTCTTGAAGTTGCCATTTTTCCTCCTTTTCTTAACGTAATTATACACTATTTTTAAAAAGTGTGTTATAATACCTTTTAGGGGGAGCACTTCACTTTGGGGCATTAGCTCAGTTGGCTAGAGCGCTTCGATGGCATCGAAGAGGTCATCGGTTCGAATCCGATATGCTCCACCATATCAAAGACGGCACGCCGCGTTTGCCCCTTGGGACGCTCCGAGGCGGTGAGCGAAGCGAGACGCCGCGATAGCTCAGTGGTAGAGCACTTCCATGGTAAGGAAGGGGTCCCGAGTTCAAATCTCGGTCGCGGCTCCATAATCGAATAATAAAAGAACTGCTTTGATGAAAATCGAGCAGTTTTTTGTTTTCCTAGAGTTCGCTCATTGCAATTTTCTCGTAGCAATTTAGTGAACTAGAGTGGCGAACCCACTTGTACAAATCAATATTAATTTTAAATCATGAAAGGATTTTTATGCATATTGAAGTAGAATAGTTTGCCATCATTTGCTCCGGCTCATGTTAATGAGTCATACTCCACAAAATGTCATCGTGCATGAGCCGGAACAGGTAGAGGTTTTATCCGGATCGATAAGTGCCGCAATTGAGTAGTAGGCAACGAGGGGTGGACATGAAGCATAGAACACCATAAAAACGTAGAAAAAGCAAGTCTTTTATTGACTATTCTGATATTTTATGTTAGAATAATGAATGCCAGCCAATAGGCTGAGTATATGTTCTTTAGGAGGATACGGATATGAAAGTATGGTATGAAACTCTGAAAGGGCTTGACGAAAGCATGGTGCGTAAGCAGCTCGCAGAAAACCCTGTTTCTATCGAGATTGCCGAAGTATATTCTCAGGCTCTTACTGTCAAGGACACGGTTATTGCCGTTGCGGCTCAGGACGAACTTCTCAAGCGTGGTGATTCCGATTATGTCGGTGAACGCTTTATGGAAGCCTGTCAAACCGTAGGTATCGAGCTCGGTACGGATTTTGCCGATCGGATCGCCCAAAGCCTTACGATGACAGATTGCGACCCGTTGCTCAAGCGGTTGGGCAAGCAGCTCCTGAACGACCCGGAGTCCAACGACGCCGAAGATGAGATTGACAAGATGATCAAGGATACGATTATGCCTCAGCTCGGCATCCGCAAGAAAGCAAGTATTAGCGAGCTTTTGGACGGCGTAGAGCTCGACGGCATCGAGCGCGAAGTCGACGATGAGACCAAAGAGGCGATTCGTCGTTACGGAAAATATATCGAACTTT
>CAYMXW010000030.1:0-4417 GCA_964394555.1 uncultured Candidatus Saccharibacteria bacterium
TGTCCCAAGAACTGGCGCTTACCTCGCACCACTACCGTAGCCGAAAATAGTGAATACTACACCCTTCTTAACCAAAACTACATCACTACCGGTACTTGGAATAACGACGGCTACTGGACTGGTGTCACCACTTCACAATTTCTCAATCAGCCTGTATCGCTCGTGTTCTCGGGCTACATGGATGGTAGCGGGACCCTGAGCAACCAGGGCTCCAACGGGGACTGGTGGTCGTCTACGTCTAATGGCTCGTCTAACGCGTTCAATCTGGGCGTCTACACGAACGGCTACGTGAACCCCAGAAATAGCAGCGATCGTAGCTACGGCTTTTCGGTCCGTTGCTTGGCGCCTGGCTCGTAGTGAGCTGTCCCTGAACTGTCCCCTGAAACACACTCTTAAATAATTATCCCACCAGATTTTTCCATGGTATAATGGGCTTATGGTAATTATCATCACCCTTATCGCGACTTTTCTGATCGTCTTTATCATCCGCAAACACACCGGTGTTATGCACCTCGCGATGCTCGCCGGCCTCAGTATCTACGCTATGTTCCACGAAACTATCGCTAGTTTCGTCCCTCAAATCACCGGTGATATCGACCCTCAGCTCGTCAATATGATTATCTACGCCATCCTCGTCATCGGTTTTCCGCTCTTACTTTTCCTCAAATCCTCTCGCGGCGGCGTCTCCGGCATCCTCCGCCTTGCCGAAGCCGCCATGACCGCCATCGTCGTTGCCACCCTCCTTACCGAACCGCTCTCGTTTTTCTTCTCGTTTGATCCCCTCGCCAACCAACTCCACGACCTCATTTTCCAAATCGAACCACCAGTTCTTCTCGCTAGCATCGTCGTCGCCTACCTCGACATCCTGCTCTCCCGCCACCTGTAAATTCCAAAAGTATCAAGCTAGAGCTTGAATTATGGTTTTATTTATGCTACCTTTTTTCGCATGAAAAAAGGCAAAATCACGCCCAACGGCGTATCACTTGAAAAGCACGAATATGATACAATATTGTTTTTAACTAACCTTGGTCACGATATTGAATTAATTCCCAGAAGCACTACTTGCGGGGTACAAACTCCCGATATCATTATGAACGGAATAGGATGGGAAATAAAAAGCCCCAAAGGCAAAGGCAAGTGGTTAATCAAAAATACAATCCAAAACGCCTCTCATCAATCAGAAAATATCATAATAGATTTAAGACGCATAAAAATTAATCAAACAAAATGTTTATCTGCAATAGAGAGACAATTTAAATTTTCAAAAAGAATTAAGAAAATTCTAGTCATCACAAAAGACAGGAAGCTACTTGATTTTTATAAATAAATATAATATAATAACAGTATTGAGGGCAGGACCTGCATTGGAATGTGCGGGACACCGCCCTCTTTTTGAGTTGATAAAGTTAATTTTATCGCTTTGCGACTAGTCTTCTATCATCATCATGCTCAAAATCATCCACCGGCTCTTCACCTAGCAAATACTGAATTAAAGCATCGTAAGTGAGCAGCCCCACTACTCGCTCGTCGTCATTAACCACTAAGAAAAAGTAGCAATTCGTGCGGATAAATGCCGCTACCGCCTGTTCCAAAGTATAATCACTGCGCACATAATACACCTTGGGATCCATCAAATTCTTTGCAGTATCAGTTTCCTTGACCTTCAAGCTATTCAAAGCGTCGGTATGTAGCATTCCGATAATCTCTCTACGTCCATCAATCACCGGAAAATGCGAAAACCCCGACCGATACAATTTATCTAGTACTAGCGGCCCCAACACTTCATTTGCCTTCACATACACTATTTTGTGCTCCGGCACCATCAATTTATTCACATACTGGCTATCAAAACTCATCGCTGCCGAAATGATATCGCGCTCACGCTCCCCTAGCACCGATTTCGGCGTTCGCCTCAACACATCTATTAGTTGCTTAGTATCCTTAGGTACAAAAGCCGAGCGTTTCGGGCGGTACGGCTCCAATTTCGGGTCGAGCCACTTTACGAATTTCCGCATCATTTTCCTCAAAAACGCATTCATATGATATAATCATTATAACATATAAGGATAAAAGGAGTAAAATGAACAGAGTTATTGGAATTGTTATTGCTGCGGTGGTTATAGGTATTTTAGGCGTCATCACTTGGACGCAATTACAAGGCTCAGACCCTTACAATAGCGCCAACCTCAGTCAATACGATGTTAACACTATCGTCGATGGCAACGAATACAACGGCAATATCGCCGACCACGTCAAGGGCAATAAAGACGCCGACATCAAAATTTTTGAATATTTTGATTATCAATGTTCTGGTTGCGCCTCCGTCCGTAGCAAAGTAGATGAGCTCGTCAAAAAATACAAAGACGATATCGCTTTAGTCCAACGTAGTTATGTCTTGTCTTACCACGAAAACGGCAAAGCCGCCTCGCAAGCCGCCGAGGCTGCCGCTCTTCAAGGCTACGGCGACGCATACGGCGAACTACTTTTCAAAAACCAAAACGAGTGGTTCTCCTCGGACGTTGCCGAACGCATCGCCCTCTTTACCGAGTACTTCAAAAAAGCCTCTGGTGATAAAGGTGACGTCGACAAATTCCTCGCCGACGCCGACAGCCAAGCCGTCACCGACAAAGTCAACTTCGACATCGCCATGGGCAAACGCGCCGGTGAAATTTACTACACCCCCGCTTTCTTTATCGATGGCGAATTCATCGACTGGGCTAACAACACCGAAGGCAAAGCTAATATCGTCAACACCGAAGGCAAAGATTTCGTCGAGTTTATGAGCGGTATCATCGACGCCAAGCTCGGCAAATAATTTTTCGATAAGCATAAAAAACGCCAACTTAGTTGGCGTTTTTTAGTTCGGCGCACCTCAATTATATTTCTATAAACTCTTGCCAAGGGGCAGGAGGAAATTGCGCCTTTTTGCGAGCATGCGCTCGCTTGAAGGTGATACGCATATGTATCTAAAATCTCCTTATTAATATTCACACTCTACGGCCAATAGTTAAAAGAGTGCTACCTTATGATATCAAATATCCCCACCATATGCAAGCATAGCGGAATAGGCGGTAAGAATTCTTACATTTCATTTACCAGCATTAAGGTTCTTTAAATTTGCGTTCCAAAAATTAAATGCTTCTTTATCCCCTAGTGTTCGTGCTTCTTTCATCTTTAATTCGTAGAACCTTGTCTTCTGTTCATTATCCATACCGTCCCACTCGTCTGGCGAAACCTCCAAAGGATTTTCGGATATAGTCCGCTTAAGCGCTTCTTGGTAACCCTTAATTGCGTCTTCGTCACCATTTTTTCTTGCTTCCGCTAAACCTTTTTCAAGTTGGCTAAGTCGCTCGGCTGCTGGATGGTGAATGGATACCTCTTTATTAATATTTGTCTGCGACGATTCCGCTGAGCGTATAAGAGGTTTTATAGTAATTTCAATATTAACATTACTATACCCATTATGCTGAAACTCGGAATTATCTAGATTAATACTAAGACTATCCATGTCAACCCCTCGCTGACGAAACTTCCTTCTAAGTAATGCTTCGCCATAATCCGCTTTTTCACCGCTAAACATAGAGAATTTAGTGTTAGATAGCTCACCGCTACCAATCGGTTCTTCATATTTTCTGGATTTTACAAGTTCGTTGATCAGTTTATTCGTTCCATAACTATTTTCCTCATCCTTAATGGCAAATCTGTCCATCGCTTTATTAATATAAAATGCGGGTCCTCTGTCACTAAACCTATTGCCACCAGCATTCGCATCAGAATCACGCAAGGCTCTAGCCTCATTAAATAAAAACCTTGATGTTTTTGCCCTCAGTATTGTGTCCTCATCAGTTTCTGCCTGTCCAGTTTCTCTGGAATAAACTTTACCATCTCTAATTATAAAGTTATTAACATCGTTCAGAATATCATCGGGTGAATTGAGTTCGGTTTCGTATTTAGGTTTATTTTTTTCATGAGCATCTTGCTGTTCTTCACCGCTAAAAGGAATTTCTTCTCTAAGACTATTCCACGCATCAATATTGTTGGCGCCGATATTTTCGCCAGAAGTCTCACTTTTCTTGTTAGAAACAAATTCGCTCATTTTTTCCTCCAGCGGAGTTCCCGCATCATTTTGTAATAAGAAGTATCCTTTGATCCAAGTAAAGTTGATTACTAGGATAATCTAATTATACTATACCTAAAACGATTTATTCTCAATTTTTTAACAAAATCCTTTTTTATTTCCCCCTTTTCTTTTTCGCTAATAAATGATACAATATGAGCATGGTTTTGGGCCGGTAGCTCAACTGGTTAGAGCACTTGCCTCTTAAGCAAGGTGTTGAGAGTTCGAGTCTCTCCCGGCTCACCAACAGGGGAACCTGTGGAAAACTCAGGTTCGAAGATGAAATTAAATGGTGATTTA
>CAYMXW010000031.1:0-1718 GCA_964394555.1 uncultured Candidatus Saccharibacteria bacterium
GTGCTAGGGAGATTAATGCCGGTGATATAGCCACCGGTAAGGTGGACATCATGAATAATTTCGGAATCGATAGACGAAGTGTCAAAAGCGATAGTGTAATTTAGCCGACCCCCAGAGACATTAAGAGATTTTTCTTTGTCGGCGCCGAGAGTCTGGACGACGACACGAGAGTTTAGTTCGCCACCAGTGATTTCGAGCGACTTGCCACCATGAAGAATGGCAGCAGTCTGATTGATCTCGGCTGGTTTTGTGTATGAAGTATTGAAGGTCCCGCCGGAAACATACATGACGCCGTTTTCGTCATTTTTGACATTGTTGACTTTACCATTGAAGGTTCCACCAGTAATATACATCGTTGCATAGTTGGCTGATTCGGCGGTTTTGGCGGATGGATCGTACCAACCATTAGCCACGACACTGGCATTGTTTTCTGGAGCGTTGAAGGTGCCGCCGGAGATAGTGGCGGTATTTAAGTTTTGAAAGACGTAGTTGTTTGAGCCAGTAAGGCTACCTTCGCCGGCGATGGTAAGATTGCCGAGATTTTTTAAGACTACACCAGCAG
This sequence comes from uncultured Candidatus Saccharibacteria bacterium, assembly GCA_964394555.1. Lineage (GTDB taxonomy): Bacteria > Patescibacteriota > Saccharimonadia > Saccharimonadales > Saccharimonadaceae > Nanosyncoccus. Next base: position 563 of record CAYMXW010000031.1, read on the forward strand.
TGCTGGTAAGGTTTTTCTGATTAAGATTGAGTGTGGCGGTAATATTGCTACCCACGATGATGTTGCCAACGAAGTCTTTGTTCAAAGTACAGTCACCGGTGAGGTAAGTTTCGCCAGTTTCACTAGTAATTGAAACATCGTTTCCTTCAGCGCAGAGCGGGATGTTATTTGCGTTGATAAACGGAGCCTTAACTAGTAATCCAGTTAAGAGAGTGCCGGTAAAACCGACTATAAAAGCAGTTTTTTTCATTTGTCCTCCATATGACCTAATATTGCTTATGTCTATTATACAATGGACATATTTAAAGTGCAATAACTTTTTTTAAAAAAGTCCGACCCTATGGTCGGACAGTGAAATTTTCGGAAGGATTATTTAGCTTTGATACTCTGGAAAAGTTTTTTGGCGAGCGATACGGCGGTTTCGTAGTCGGTGCCGGAGCATTTGCTATCTTTTGGTGCTACATAGTAGTAGGTGCCTTTAGAGTCACTGTAAAGTTTTTCACCGGTAGAGCCGCCGAGAATGACCTGGCCAAAGCAGGTTGAGCAGGTGTCGGAATCGTAGGTTTTATTTGAGGAAGTAATGCCGGTAACAGAAATATAAGTGCCGGATGGGAATACGTAAGTGAGGTTTTTAATACCGTTTGGTAAGTAGAAGCGGACACCCCAATCGCTACCTGGGTCGACAGCGATGTCGCTATAGCCTTCGCCGGCGGTTTCCTTTTTAGTGGCGTCTTCTTTTTTCTCGGTGGTTTTATTGTCAGTAGTTTTTTCAGCGTCGCTAGCTGCGACTTTATCATTACTGGCGGTTTTAGTTTCGGTCGTGGTGACGATATTAGGCTTGATACCGTTTTCGATGAGCTGTTCTTTTAGGGCTTCGACCTCGGCGACGTGAATATTAACGCTCTGCTCAAGATTGGAGATACGAGTATTTAAGCTGTCTTTTTCGGATTTTTGGACGAGACCAAAGATGACTCCGGCGACTGCGGCAATCCCGGCGACAATCGCGATAATAATCGGCGTCTTGCTCATTTTAACTTCTTCTTCTCCATCGATAATGGTAACTGTTTCCATAATTATTCTCCTATTTCATTAATAGCATGTTTGTGTGCGTTGATCGATGTTTGCCTTTTCATCCCCTCCTCCGCAGTCAGATGAA